>JBDNCL010000221.1:0-4516 GCA_046719655.1 Fimbriimonadaceae bacterium | reverse complement strand
AGTTCGCGGGCAAGTCTCACCCTATAATGTTCGCCATTCGGAGATGGTTCGGCGGCAAAGTCTGTCAGGCTTGCGGATGAGGCGGAGTCCGATTCCGGCCAAGATCAGAGCGACACGACGGCCGCGCCCCATCTTCGGCGGTCCCGAGCGAAGGCGCGGCCTCCAACCGCCGCACCTCGCAACGGAGCGAGAGGAGTGACGACGATGTTCGCGGTGCATGGAAGATGGGTCGCAGTCGGCTGCCTGTTGGCTTGCCTGGCGTCGGCGTTCGGCTCGACGGACGCGCCGGTCGCCCCCGCCGGGCAGGCCGTTCGGTCGTCCCAGACGCTTTCGGCCGGAGCAACCCCTCCCTCGCGGCCGATGGCGTACGAGCAGTTCGGCCACGGTAAGGCGCGATACCACGCCGTCGTCGCCGACATGCGGTCGGGTCGGGTCGTCGCCGAACTGGTCGCCTCGCCGCGCCTGGTTTCGGTTTGGGACCTGGTCGCCCGGTCGCAGGCCACGGCTGCGATCACGGGGACGTTCTTCAACCACACCAGCCAGCAACCGGTCGCCGACGTGCTGGTCGACGGCAAGCTGGTCGCGCGCGGAAACCGAGGATCGGGGGTCGCGGTCTGCTGGTATGGCAACGTGAAGATCTTCGACGCCAAGTTCAAGGAGCCGTTCGACTGGGGCAACTACCAATTCGGGCTGCGCGGGGCGGTCCGCGTGGTCGGCAACGGGAGGGTCAATCCCGACCCCGTCGGTCAGGCGTTCCGCGATTCGCGGATCTGGGGGCGGGCGGCCCGAACCGCGGTCGGCGTGACGAGTCAGGGCAAGTTCGTCATGATGGCCACCCCAGACGCGGTCAGTCTGACCGAACTGGGCAACGCGATGGTCTCCCGGGGGATCGTCAGCGGCGTGAGCCTGGACGGCGGCGGATCCACCTGCCTGTACTACCAGGGATCGCTCGTGATTCCGCCCAAGCGCAAACTGAACAACATGGTCGTCCTGAAGGTGTTGCCCGAGGGCCAAACCCGATTCGCGGCGACCGCTCCGCGACCGACGACCGCCTCCATCGTCGGCCCGACCGCCTCGCAACAGATCGCCAGCGTCCGACCCGTCCTCGGTTCGAAGGTCGCTCCCTGAGGGGGGCGGCCCCTACTTCCTCTTCCTGCTGAACAGCCTGCCGTCCAGGGAGAGCGTCCCGGCGCCCTGCACCAGCAAGGCGAGGCAGACGGTTCCGAGAACGAGCGGGAACGCAAACTCGGAAAAGGTCGAACGGTCGTACAGATTCAGGGCGGCCACCTTCGTGCTGACCGCCACCCCCATCGTCACCGCCAGTCCGAAGGCGGCCACGCGGGTCAGAAGGCCCACGATCAGGCCGAGCCCGCCGAAGAACTCGGCGATGATCGCCAAGGACCCGAGAACCGGCGGAATGCCGAGTCCGCGTTGGAACCCATCCAGCGTCCCCTGGAAGCCGGCCCCGCCGAAGACTCCGAGAAGCTTCTGCGATCCGTAGTACAAAAAGACGGTACCGACCACGAACCGGATGATCAGAAGGCCGATGTCGTTCGGCGTCGTTTTGCTGGAAGAGGCCATATCGGTTTTCAACGGCAAACAGGCCGGACTCGCTCCGAAAGATAGATCGCGATGGGCCAAAAGTGGCTCCGCCCCCCGAAATTCGGGACGCCGCCCCCCCGGACGTCGTCCCGTTCAGACTCAACTTTCCCGAATGGCGAGCTTGATGCCCCGTTTCTGGATCTCTTCGACGAACCTCGTTCCCGACATCGCGGTCTCGTAGCGGAGGCAGCCCGGACCGATCTCGCCGGCGGCGATCGCCTCGGCGTAGATCGCGGCCGAGAAACCGGTGAGCCGCTCCATGGACGTAAACCCGGTGTGCGGGTCCTCCTTGTCGAAGATGTCGATCTGGATCGTCTTCGGCTGACCGTTCTTGGTGCCCGTTCCGACGGCGCGGACGATGCACATGTCCTGGTCCTCGCTCTTGGCCAGCGACTCGCCGAACACCTTGTAGAAGACCTCGCGCGGCTTGACCTTCTGCCCGTGGATCTCGATCTCCGATTCGCTCCAGAAACCGAAGTCCTTGAAGATCTTCATGAGCTGGCAGTGACCGGGGAACCGGATCGTCTTGTACTCGTAGTTCCGCACCTTCCCCTGGAACGTGTAGGGAGCGGTGCTCGTCCCGCCCGATGTGGTGAACGCCTCCATCTCTCCCAGCTCGTCGATGTACAGGGTCTCCAGTTCGTCGAGCGTGTCGACGAGCTGGATCTCTCCGTCTCGAAGAACGACCGCCTTGTAGTCGTACTCGGTCACGAGACCTTCGATGTTGAAGGTCAGCTTATAGTTGAAAGGCGGCACCGGGTGCTGAGGAAGAACGCCGCAGTAAAGCTTTACGGAGTCGGTGGTATCGAGATGCTCGATGATGTAGGAGCCCAGGCTGTTGACGAGCCCGGGCGCCAGACCGCAGTCCGGGACAAACGTGAGACCGGCGGCCTTTGCCTCCTCGTCCATGCGCAGGGTTTGGAGGGTGATCTCGGTGTTGCCGCCGAGATCGACCATGCTCGTTCCATGGCTGATGGCGACCTTGGCCACCTTGGGGTGGATCCAGTACGGGACGCAGCTTCCCAGCACGTCGACGGGCTGGAGGAAGTTGGCCAGATTGCGGTGGTCGAGCGCGTTGACCTGGGCCGGTTCGCAGATCGCCTTTCCCACCAGGTCGTTGACCCGCCAAGATGCCTTCTTTGCCTGGTCGATCGACATGTCGCCGAGGATGATTCGGCGCGGGTCGGCGTATTTGGCGAGATCGTAGGCGAGCGCGGTGCCCTGCATCCCCGCGCCCAAGACAGCGTACGTTTTGCTCATAGAAGCTCCCAAGGGGGCGTCGTCGCCCGATCGATGGGGCGCCCCTGGCCGGCAGGATTCTACCCGGGAGGCCGCTCTCGCCCAAGATCGGGGCGGGGGAGAACCGGCCGACCTCCGAGGCGGTCAGGTCTCCCTCGCCACCGATTCGGACGATCGGTCCGAATGCGGTCGGGGATCTTCGTCGGGCGTGTCGCCGTCTGCGCCGAGTCCGTGCCCCATGGCATGGACCCCTTCCGGGAGAGACGCGCGCCGGAACGGCCCGTCGAGCAGACCGACCGCGCCCGCCACCACCATGCCGATGCCCATCACGAGGAACGACGCGACCAGGCCGACGTACTGCACCATGGTTCCCCCCAGCAGCTGCCCGATGGGCATGACGCTCCCGCCCGCGATCATCAGGGCGCTCTGCACCCGGCCCTGAAAATGGTTGGGGACGGTGGCCTGGATGAAGGTGCTGAGGGGTATCTGGGCGAACGGGAGGGCCAGGCCGCACACGATGTTCCACAGCGCGAAGAGCCAGAAGGTCGGGCTGAACGCCATCAGAGCCACGCAGGCGCCGACGATGCCCAACCCCACCGCGTAGCCGACTCCGACCCGTCGGATTCCGGATCGGGCGACCGCGAGACTGCCCGCGATCATGCCGGCGAAGAAAAGGAACTCGAACCACGCCAAGGTCTGGGGGAGTCCTCCGAACCACGCGTTGTTCACGGCCACGTACACGACGAAGAACGGGGCGATGAAGAGGTTCAGCGCCATGCTCAGGATCAGCAGGGTCACCAGTTCGCGTCGGCCGCGGATGTACCGCACCCCCTCGCGCAGGTCGGTCACGGGATGCCGAACGCTCTCGGTCCGCTCGGGCACGAGTTTGGGGAGGCGGGCGCCGATGATCGCCGAGATGAGAAAGGACAACGCGTTGAGCGACACGGCGGCCAGGAAGAACATCTGGGGCGAGATCGCGTACAGCGCCGCCAGAACGGTGGCCGACAGGGCGAGGCTGAACAGGGGCATGATGTTGCGGGCCGTCGCTAAGAGCGCGTTCGCCTTGAGCAGCATCGACCGGGGAACCAGCTGGGGGACGGCGGCGCTCCGCGAGGGGAGCAGGAACGCGGTCGAGATCGACAGCATGAGCACCGTGACGCACATCAGCCAAAACGGCGGCTCCGCGTCGAACAGCAGGTACGCGGCGAACCCGGTCAGGATGGAGAAGCTCGCCAAGTCGGCGCCGACGATGAGTTTCCGGCGGTCCTTCCGGTCGGCGAGCACCCCGGCGTACAGCGAGAAGACCACGAAGGGGATGGTCTCCAGCGCACCGATCACCCCGACCGTGTCGTTCCGGCCCGTGATCTTCGCCACCATGAACATGAAGATGACGTAGTAGAAAGCGTCACCCAGCTGGCTGATGCACTGGGCTACGAACAAGGTTCGGAACGGTTTGTGGCGGAGAGGCTCGAGGGGAAGCATCCATCCTCCCGGATGTCGGCCAGGCCCGGCGACGCGGGCGATTGGACTGAGGACGGCGAGCCGGGGCAGATCAGGCTCGCCCGGAAGAACGGATCAGAATCATGTCCGGGGAGTCTACTAGAGCGGAACCGGACGAGGCTGGGCCCCGCTTCGGCCCGAAAAGGGAAGCAGCCCCAGGACGGGGATGCCTGAG
>JBDNCL010000220.1:0-4588 GCA_046719655.1 Fimbriimonadaceae bacterium | reverse complement strand
GGCCCGCGTCAAGATCTGGCAGTTCAGCGCCCTGCAGATCAACGACGACAACGTCGTCGAGGACAACCTCCGATCGGACCGCGACGGCGTTCTCCCGTTGCCGCTGCAGAGCTCGCTCGAGGACGACGACTATACGACCCACACCGGGCACACCCTCCTGAAGAACAACCCGTTCGGAAGGATCGACGTCGTCGGAGTGAACACCGTGCTGCTGCTGAAGATCGAGGCGTACGGCCAGACCGATTGGCGGTTCGTCCGCTGCATCGACCTCAACAACGCGTTCTTCGCCGGGCACCGCGACGCCTACACCAAGGACGTCCCCACCCAGATCGCCCCGACCGAGATGGACTTCGCGACCAACCTGGCCCTGGGACGACCCGTGCAGACGGCGTTGAACCCGGCGGAAGCCGGACGCCTGACCGACGGAGACCGGGAATCGACCTGGAACGGCGGCGCCGCTCCGAACGGCTCGTTCATCCAGATCGATCTCGGCGAACCAAAGGCCGTCGGCGCGATCCGGTTCGTGCAGAGCGCCGCCCACGGTCAATTCTTCCCTCGTTTCAAGGTCGAGACGTCGAACGACCCCGCCTTCCGAATCGGCGTGGTGGAGCTGACGCGGCAGTTCCCCTACCCGTTCCGACTGGCGATGACGAACGAGAGGGACATCGATCCGGACAAGCCGAACATCCGCTGGGTGACGTACGGGTGCGCGCCGACCACCGCGCGCTTCGTGCGGATCACGAGCATGGAAGACGCGAACTGGAACAGCCTCAGCCAGATCGAGGTCTTCGGACCGAAGGCTCCGTAGTAACAAACGCTCGACGACCGAAGCGGGCCGCCCACCGGGCGGCCCCGCTTTTTTGCCGAAATGAGGGCGGATCCACCGCAAAAGGGCCCTCGTGCGTCCACCGTGCGGGCACGGGGTTTGAACCAAAGAATACAATCGAGTTATGATTGGCCGGTCCGCCGTCGCCCTCGCCGTGGTCGTTGTCGCGGCCTGCTCGGTCGGCTGCCGAAGCGGCGTTGCGGCCCCGGGCCCGGCGTCCGCCACGCCGGCCGCCGGGTCCGCCAAAGGTCCCGACCGACTGGTTTTCGCCTTCCAGCGCCAGAAGGACCCGGCCGCCCTGAAGGAGGACGCCGAGGCGGTCGGCAAGGCGCTGCAAGACGCCCTTGGAACGCCGGTCGACGTGTTGGTGCCGACGTCTTACGGTGCGACCGTTCAGGCTCTCATCAGCGGACGCGCGCACGTGGCCTACCTCAGTTCGCTCCCGTTCTTGCTGGCCGAGCGCGAGACCGGCGTCGAAATCCTCCTCGTCGAAGAACGCAACGGCCAGACCGAGTACGACAGCATCTTCGTCGTCGGCAAGGACAGCCCGATCCAGAACCTGGGCGACCTGAAGGGCAAGCGGATGGCGTTCACCTCCCCGACCAGCGCGAGCGGGTACGTTTTTCCTTACGGTTTCCTGGTCGAGCGGGGCTTGATCGAGAAGGGGGCTCGACCCGACACCTTCTTCGCTCAGACTCAGTTCGCCGGCAGCTACGACCGCGCCCTCATGGCCGTCCTCCAGGGACAGGCCGACGTCGCCGCGGTGAGCGACTACACGATGGAAGGCCCCACGGCCGACAAGTACCTCCCCGCGGCCCAGCGAGCCAGGCTGCGCATCCTCGCCCGCGTGCCCGGCGTTCCGACCCACCTGATCGCCGTCCGCTCCGACCTCCCCGGCGACTTCAAGGCCAAGATTCGGGACACCCTCCTGACACTCGCCGAGGAGCAGCCCGACCGCCTCCGGGACGTGTACGGCGCGGCCTCCTTCGTCGTGCCGGCGGGCGACCACATCGCCAATTCCCGAGCCGCACTCGAACGAACCGGCCTCGCCCGAGACGCCGTCGTGGAGTGAACCCATGCCCAACGCACCCCTCGCCGCCGAACCCGCTCTCCAGACCGAGGGGCTGACGTTCACCTACCCCGGGCGGACCGAACCGGTTCTGAGCGGTGTGGCGTTCGCCGCCTATCGCGGCGACCGGATCGCCCTGGTCGGCCCCAGCGGTTGCGGCAAGACCACCCTGCTCCGACTCTTGGAAGGCTCGTTGGCAAGCGCCGACCAAGCCGTCCAGCGACGCGGGAAGGCGGCCCTCATCTACCAGGATCTCCGGCTGGTCGACGAGGCGACGGCGGCGCAGAACGTCTGCATGGGGATGCTCGGCCGGACGGGACGACCCCGAGGTCGTCTCGGCTTCTCGTCGGACGAGATGGCCCGAGCCCGCGAGCTTCTCGACGAAGTCGGGCTGGGCGACTGGGCCGACTGCCGCGTTTCGACTCTCAGCGGCGGGCAACGCCAGCGGGTCGCCATCGCCCGGGCTCTCGCTTCCGAACCCGAAGCTCTGCTCGCCGACGAACCGTTCGCCAACCTCGACCGCGAGACGGCGAACCGCATCGCCGACCTTCTCCTGAAGCTCCAGGAAAAGCACGGATTCGCCCTCGTGTGCAGCGTGCACGACCCGGCCAAGGTTCCGGGCCTCTTCCGCCAGACCGTCGAACTCTGCCGCCTGTCGTGCCCGATCTGCCCCGTCAAGATCGGCAACCGGCCGCCCTCCCCGGTCGGCAAACCTTGGCGCCCCTGGTTGATTGCGGCCGTGCTGACCACGCTGTTCGCCATCTCGGCGTACGCCGTCTTCCGAACCGCGCCTCCCCTTCCCGAAGCCTTCCGCGAAGGAGCCCGCTTCCTCGGCGGACTCGCGCCGTGGCCGTTGGCGAAGTTCGCCGACGTCCCGTGGGGCTCTCTGATGGCGTCCTTGGCCGCGACCGTCCAGATGGCCTTCGTCGGCACCGTGATCGGGGCCCTGGTCAGCTTCCCGATGGCGCTCGCCGCCAGCCTGCCCGATCGACCCGGAATCTTCACCCGAGCCGCCCGAGGTCTGGCGAACGTCGTGCGCGCCGTCCCCGCCCTGCTGTGGGCGATCCTGTTCGTCGCCATCCTCGGGATCGGGCCCGCGTCCGGCGTCGCCGCCCTGGCCGCCTACAGCACCGGCTACCTGACCCGTCTCTTCGCCGAGACGCTCGAAAACGCGGATGGACGCGCCGCCCTCGCGCTTCGGCAGCTGGGGGCGACCCGCCTCCAGGCCGCAGTTCAGGCCATCCTCCGACCGTCTCTTCCCGGCCTGGCCGGAGCAACGTTCTTCGTATTCGAGTACAACGTCCGGGCCGCGAGCGTGCTCGGCATCGTCGGCGCGGGCGGAATCGGAGCCGAACTCGCCTACTATCTCGAGTGGCGGCAGTTTCCCGAACTCTCGGCCGGGCTGCTTCTGATCGTGATCGTCGCCTGCTCGCTGGACGCGGTCAGCCGACGCCTTCGACAGCGGCTCATGCGGGCACGGACCGCCTGAACACCAGTCCGAAGATGGTCGAGGCTCCGGGCAAGCTGTTTATCGGCCTTGCGAAAGGGGGGCAAATCCAGTCGACCACCGACCTGCCGCGTCCATGGCCACGCGTAGATCGTAGAAGAGAAGGTTCCGGCGCCCCTGGGGACGGATGAACGGGGTGCCGCTCGGCAAGAGCCCTCCGTGCCACGCCTCGATGTCCATCATCAGCACGGCTTGGGACGGGTCCGAGGGCTCTGGCGCGAGCCCGAACGCGGTGACGTCGTCGTAGTCGTAACTCGACCCGATCTCCGCATGCCAGGACCCGCTTCTTAGTCCGTACATTGGCGATGCTTGGTCGGATGGACACCGCCACAACCGCGTTGCGACTCCGTAAAAGATCATCGTCCGGGAAAGATCGGCTTCAAAATCCCGCACGAGCCGCAAAAACGGGGTCCTCGCCCCTAGTGCCCCTCCGGCCAAATGTCGGCTGACCGGACTCGGCACGCGGGGGTTCTTGCCATCATGGTCGACCGCGTAGAGGGCGATTCCCTTCCCCAACTGCCCCAAATTCGACACACAGACGGAGCGCTCTCCCGCCCGTTTGCCTTGCACGAAGACAGGCAGGAGGATGGCCGCCAAAAGCATCAGGATGGCGGTCGCCACGAGGGCTTCGGCCAGCGAAAAGGCGGAGTTAAGGCGGAAGGAGTTCACCAAACCGGCTCCGGTACAGGTCGCGGGTCATTGGGTCGGGGCTCTGCATCCCCCTCACGGCATGTTCTCGCCAAGCCGGATCACCCACACGCTGGAGAACCAGAACCGCCGACAGGTTGCCCTGAGGCAGCCCGCGACCGAGGTGGCGCTTCGCCAGTCCCGCCATGTCGGCCCGTCGTTCCGGACTCGGGTTTTCCAGCATGGCCATCGTGGCCAGAATCGTGGCGTGAACGCCTGCATCGGTCGTTCGCTCGAACCGGCCGACCAAGTCTTGCCAATCTCGGTCGGTCAATTCATCGCCCTTCTGCACCCGATCGGCGACCGCGAGAACGGCGTGCTCCTCGGCTGAGAGGCCCGCACCCCCGCCATTGTTGCGGGAGGACGACAAGCACCCGCACACCAGAAAGACCACAAAAAGGACGAGGATGGATCGAACGAGCATAGCCCAGACACCTTGCGGTCGCTTCTTTACGGATTCACGAAAGCGGCGGCACACTGGTCATAGCAGTTGACAAGG
>JBDNCL010000022.1:0-20208 GCA_046719655.1 Fimbriimonadaceae bacterium | reverse complement strand
GCGTCTTGAGGGCCTCGAGCTCGGCCACCGCCTTCTCGCTGAAGCGGAGCTCGACCTCGTCCGGCTTGGGGGCTCGGGGACGCTCGTTGGGACTGCCGATCTGGAGAAGTTCGCTCATCGATGCACTCTACGCCGGTTCGGGCGGCGCACTCCGCAGGATACCGAATCCGGGCTTTTCGACCGCCCGGATTCGGGAAATCGGGGGCTGAAGCCCGGGATCGGAGGGTTCTCCGACCCCGAAGCGGGCCTCAGCGGTCGATTTCGCCGAGGACGATGTCGATCGAACCGATGATGGCGATGAGGTCGGCGATCAGTCGTCCGACGGCGAGCACTTCGAGGGACTTGAGGTTCATGAAGCTGCTCGGCCGCTCGTGCCACCGGTAGGGTCGGTTCGAACCGTCGCTGACGATGTAGAAGCCGAGCTCGCCCTTGCTGCCTTCGATGCCGGCGTAGGCTTCGCCGACCGGAGGCCGGAAGCCCTCGGTCCACAGCTTGAAGTGGTGGATGAGGGACTCCATCGAGTTGTCGAGCTCGTGTCGCGGGGGCGGGGCGACCTTGCGGTCGGGGGTCATGTACCCTCCCTCGGGAAGGCCGTCGATCGCCTGGCGCAGGATCTTGCAGGACTCCTTCATCTCGGCGATGCGGACGAGGAACCGGTCGTACACGTCTCCGCGGCTTCCCACCGGGACCAGGAAGTCGAAATCTTCGTAGCTGCTGTACGGGTTGCTCTTGCGCAGGTCCCACGCGACGCCGCTGGCGCGGGCGATCGGGCCCGAACAGCCGAGCGCGAGGGTCTCTTCGGCGGTCAAGACGCCGACGTCGTACGTGCGTTCCTTCCAGATCGGGTTGCCGACGAGGAGGTTTTCGACGACCTCCAGCTCCTGCGGGAAGACGGCGAGGAAATCGTTCAGCTTTTTGTCGAAACCGTCGGGAATGTCGCCGCGGAGGCCGCCGGGCACGATCCAGCTCGGCATCATGCGCACGCCGGAGAACATTTCGAACATGTCGAGGATGCTCTCGCGCTGCTGCATGATGTAGAAGAACGGGGTCATGGCGCCGAGGTCGAGGGCGTGGGTGCCGAGCCAGACGCAGTGCGACGCGATTCGGCTGAGTTCGGCCAGGATGACGCGCAGGTACTGGGCGCGCTTCGGAATCTCGCACTGAAGGAGCTTTTCGATCGCCAACGCGTGGGCCAGGTTGTTCCCGTTGGCGTTCAGGTAGTCCATGCGGTCCGTCATGACGACGCACTTCAGGTACGTCTGGTACTCGGCCTCCTTCTCCATGCCGGTGTGGAGGTATCCGATCTGGCACTTGGCCTGGATGATCGTCTCGCCCTCCAACTCGCAGATCACGCGGAGAACGCCGTGGGTCGACGGGTGCTGGGGCCCCATGTTGACGACCATGGTGTTCTCGCCGGTCTTCTGGAAGACCGTCTCGGTGGTGGGCATGAACGGATTGGCTTGCATGGCTCTCCTTGCGTGCCGGCGCACGTGCGGCTGGATATTACTTCAGACGGAGGCAGGCTCCCGGCAGTCGGCAGGTCCGGAGCGGACGATCGACGCCAGAAGAAGGCGAAAACCCGAGTCCGGGCGGGACTCGGGTCTCGAACGGACCGTCGTACGCGCGCCTAACCGCCGGCTCCGGCCGCTCCCTCGATCCCCTGGATGCTCATGGCGGGGGTGTTTCGGTGCACGGATCCCGAAACCGCTCCCTTCATCGTGAAGACGAAGGCGGAATAGGCGACGTCCTCTCGGATCTCGAACTCCGGACCGACCGTCTTGCCGCCGACGACGAGCCGATAGAGGCCGGGCGGAACCGGCTTGGTCTCCCGAATGCCGAACCCCTCGGCGCGGCCGAGTTCGATCTTCCGGCCCTGACCTTGCAGAGCGACGTCCACGGCCGAAACCGGGTCGAGGCTGACGACGGTGACGGTCGGCGAGCCCTGATCGGCGAAACGGGGCTCGTTCTCGACGGTGACGACGTTCCACTCGTTGCCGGATTTGCGGAGGACGTACGTTGTCGTGGTCCCGGATTTGAGCTCGACCTCTTTTTCGGCGAGGTTCCGCATCGGCATCGAACCGGGAACCCCGATCACGAAGGCGTTCCGTCCGGGCACCTCTTTTTGGAAGAGGTTGGCGTCGCCGGGATCGATCTGATCGCCGAGGCGCCGCCGTCCGAACACGACCGCAACCGGTTCGTCGGTCGTGTTGAGAACGCGGATGTGGCCGCCCTCGCGCCTGGGCTGCTTGTCCGCCTGCGCTGCGTCGCCCGCACCGCAGCCCCCGACGATGGCGGCGACCGCAGTCAGGAGGGCGGCGGCGAGCAAGGCGGCCTTTCTCTTCATGGGTTGACGTCCACCGCCTCGGGGCCGGGCTGGGTGTCCTGGCGCGCCTTTTCGGCCGCCGTCTGGCGCTCAGGCTCGGGCACGACTCCACCGTTGGCATTGCTTCCGCAACCGACGACGAAAAGACCGAGGACGACGGCCCCGATCAGCACAGCAAGTTTCGGCATAGGCGAAGTATGGCAAAAACAAAAGGCCGCCGCGCATCGGCGCGGCGGCCTTTTTTCCGAAGCGACCTCAGCGGGTGCGGTCGGGGCGGAAGAAGCAGATGTAGCGGGGCTGGGCGGCGTCGGTCGCGATGGTGTCACCCGACGAGCAGGTGTTGTACCACCAGGAGGTGCCGACGGGGGTAACCGCGGTGTTGATCGCGTGGATCGGGTCGACGAACGGGTCGGTGTTGACCGCGTTGGGGTCGGCCGTGCGGGCGCTGGCGATGCGATAGAACTTCGCCGACGTGTCGGCGCGGGCCATCACGGTGCCGTTGTTGGTGCTCAGCCAGGGGCGATAGCTGCTGTTGAAGTTGCCGTAGCCGAAGAAGGCGGAATGGTTGGCGCCGGCGGCGAGGCTGGGCTGCGGGGCGCCGCCCGGGTTGAAGATGCAGGGCTCGTTGAGGGTGCTCGCGCAGCGGAGCGACGGGTTCGCGCCGGCTCGTCCGCGGAGGCCGATGGTGCCGGTGCCGGGCCACATGGTCGGGACGGCCGACGGCTGCTCGATGGCGGTGCCGGAGTAGGTGTGGAGAAGACCGTTGAAGGTCATGCCCATGTCCCACGGCCGGATGTTGGGATCGAACACCTCGCCCGCGATGGGGGCCATGGACTGCTGCGGCATGGCGAACAGCTGGCTGTTCTTCATGTAGGGCTGGATGGAGTTGTGCCACACGTTCGCAACTTCGCCGTTGACGATCGGATCGTTCCAGCCGCCGGCGGCGACGACGCCGGTCGGAGCTGGGTGGATGGTGCCCCAGCGCCACGTTCCGTTCGCGCGACGAGAGAAGGCCAGCGGATAGTAGTCGTCGTTGTCCGCGGTGTAGATCGCGAGAGCGGTGGCCGACTGCTTCGTGTTGCTCAGAGCCTGGGTCCGCTTGGCGGCTTCCTTGGCCTGGGCGAAGACCGGGAAGAGAATGGCGGCGAGAATCGCGATGATGGCGATGACTACGAGAAGTTCGATGAGTGTGAATGCTTTGCGCAACATAGGACAAACTCCCCACGAAGAGAGGTACGTATGGTACGACACCCGGCCTTAATTTGGGGGCCTTGAAAGGCCCGATTTCCAGCTTTTTCCCAAAATCGACGAATTCGTCAAATGTTCGTCAGATTATGCAAGGGGAATCCGGGCTCGGGTGACGACCGGTCGAGCCTCCGATCTCAGGTTCCTATGTGCGCCTTTTCCGTCTGTCGGTTCGCGGTTTCCCGAACTTTTCCTCCTCGGCTCCCGGTGGCCCGCGATGCGCAGACGGCCGAGGGCCCGGAGTCGGGAGGCGGGCAGGCTGCGTCCGCAGCCTGCCCCGATCCTCAGTCGAAGTGGGCGCCGGCTTGGGCGCCGGCGGCCCGGCCTTGGGGCTGGGTCCCGACGGGAGCCGGCGCGAGGTCCGAGCCCGCGTCGGCGGCGGCCGGGGCGGTTTCGGCGACCGGCTCGGCGCCTCGGGCGCCGCAGCCGACGAGAGCCGAACCGGCGACGACGAGGATGAGTGCGGTGGCGAATCGGTTCATGATGCGGTTCACTCCACGCGGTCGGGTCGGAAGAAGCACCAGTAGCGGGCGTCGGCCGGGGTCGCCACCGGCTCCGAGATGCCCGGTTGGCACTGATCCCAGAATCCGCGGGCCTGTCCGGACGCCGACACCTGGGCCCACGGAGCGGCCCACGGGTTGGACGAGGCGGCCGGCTCGACCGTCGTGCCCGGCGAGACGGCCCGGGCCGAGGTGTCGACCCTCACCACGGGCATGGTGCGCTGGTAGATCCAGTACGATTCCGTGCCGTCCCACCCGCCGTAGACCAGGTTGGCGGACGGGGCTCCGGCCTGAGGCGGGCCGCCGGGGTTGAACCGGCAGGGACCGATTCCGGGGCAGTTCAGGACGGGGTTGGGCACGCTTCGCCCTTCCACGTTCGTGTTGCCGAGACCCGGCCACGCGAGGACGGCGACCGAGGGCGACTCGACCGCGCCCGCGTTGAACCCGTGGAACAGGCCGTTGTAGACGAGACCGATGAGCGCCGGGGGAGCGACGAACGTTTCTCCGAGGCCCTTCCGCGACATCCCCCTCAACTCGAGGAGGGCGAAGTTTCGGCGGTAGGGGTTGGTCGAGTTCTCGAACACCTGGTTGGCGGCGTCTTGGCCGGCGGGGGTGTCCCATCCGCCGCCGGCGACCGCGTTGGCCGGCACGGGGTGCAGGGTTTGGAAACGCCACGACCCGTCCGGGCGGCCGGAGAACGCGAGGGGGAAGCTGTCGTCGTTGTCGGCCAGGTACATCGCGGTCGCGGTCCCGAGCTGCTTGACGTTGCTGATGGCGGCCGTCCGGTTCGCGGCGACCTTCGCCTGGGCGAAGACGGGGAACAGGATGGCGGCGAGGATGGCGATGATCGCGATGACGACCAATAGCTCGATGAGGGTGAAAGCTTTTCGCAACATAGGAAAGATCCTTTCGGGGGGAACGTGGCCAGGTGGCCACGTAGAGGCTTGACGCCACCCGTCTTAACACTCGTTCAGCGTTGGGCGGAGTGCCGTCACGAGAGGCAAGCGGTCGGCAGGAGGGACAAGCCGGACGGCGTCGACCGGGCCAAAGGACCCAGGCGTTGGGGGCGACCGCCCAAAGCGACGGGCCCAGGTTCGGAAGCCGAACCTGGGCCCGGTCGGGTTCGTCGCTCGACGCGACCCTATGTTGCTAGCGGTTGGCCGGCGGTTCGCCCGCGGGTGTGGGCGTGGCGCCCGCCATCGGCTGCCGGCTGGGAGCGGCCGCCGCCGACCCGGTCTGGTTTTCCATCCCGGGCGGGATCTCGGGGGCCTTCAGGGTGCGCGGGTCGATCTCGCCGTCGGCGGAGGGTCCCCCGCAACCGGCGGCAAAGATGCCGAAGGCGACGGTCAGGGCGATCAGCCACCTCATGGCAGGCTCTGCGTCCCCCACAGATAGGCGTCTCGGTTGGTCAGCTGGATGGCGTACGGCGAGATGTTCTGGTTCCAGTTGGTGCCGGAGGCGAGCCGTCCCGGGGGCATCGAGCGGGCGCTGCTGTCGCCCATGACGACGATGGCCTGACCGGTTCGAAGCGACGAACCGCCGGTTCGGCTTCCCTTGGTGAAGTTCATCCCCGCCATCGGGGCCCAGGTCTCCCACCAGAAGCTGGCTCCCCATCCGTCCCAGCACAGCGGTCCGAGGCCGTTGGCGCCCACCCGGCCGCAGTACGGCTCGTCGATGAGTCCGGTCGACACCCACCGGGTGCTCAGGTCCCAGGCGAGGGCGTTCGGCTCGCCGTTCATGTCGAGGTTGATCGCCCACGAAGCGGCGAACATGACCGTGTTGGCGGGCTGTTCGACCGCGGTCATGCTCATGCTGTTCCAGCGGGCGGTCGGTCCGAGCGCGTTCTGGCCTCGACCGCCGGGTCCCATGAAGGGAGACCAGGCGGCGTGGTTGTAGCCGTACTGGGGCATCATGACGTCCTTGGCCCGCTGCGAGAACCCGGTGAACCCACGGCCCCGGGCTCCGATCTGGGGATCCTGGATGATGTCGGTGTTCTTCATGTAGGGCTGGATGTTCGAAGTCCAGGGCGCCATGCAGTTTTCGGCGCCGAACCCCAACCAGCACACGACCATCCCGGGGGCGGTGTTGGTGCCCCAGGTCTGGGCGAGGATGGCATGGTCGTCGTAGTCGGCCGAATAGATTTGGGCGGCCGTACCGATGTTCTTGGTGTTCGACAGCGACGCTGTCTTCTTGGCCGAGGCCTTGGCTTGGGCAAACACGGGGAAGAGGATTGCCGCCAAGATCGCAATGATTGCAATGACCACGAGCAGTTCGATTAAAGTAAACGCTTTGCGCATGGGGTTATTCCTTCCCGGGATGGACCCAGGACGTTCCCATGATAACGGCACTTTTTTTGCCATGCCAAGTCTGGGCGAGAAGTTTCTGTACGACGTCCTTCGTTGGGGGACAGACCGAACCCTCGCCGTCTCCGTCGGTCGGGTGCGGGGGTTCGGACGCCGGTCGGCCCGCCCGCAACCTCCCGGTTTCGGCCGGGCACGCGGCCCGGCCCTCCCGCGCCGCCCGGTGCCGTGCGGTCGGTGAGGTAAATGCCGGGGGTGGAAGTCGGCCGTCGCCGACCCGGATCGCTTCCGAGGGACACCCGACTTCCGCCTCAGGGTGCCGGACTTTTCCCGCCGCCGAGCGGCGACCCGCGGCGGCTCAGCGACCCGAGACTTCCTCGGAACCGGTTTTGCCCTCGAAGCTCTCGCCCGCGTGCGGCACCTGGAGGTCTTCGACGGCCGGACCGTAGGTGCCCTGATCGAACAGAACGTCCTCGCCGCCGAGCGGGTAGTCCTTGCGGAGAGGGAATCCGACCCAGTCGTCCGGAAGGAGGAACCGCTGCGTCTGTTCGTTCCCCTCGAAGACGACTCCGAACAGGTCCCAAATCTCGCGCTCCGGGTATTCGGCTCCCAGAAACACGTGCTTGAGGGTGGGGACCTTGTCGCCCTCGTTCGCGCCGACCTTCAGGAAGATCCGCGAGTAGTGCTTGAGCGACATCAGGTTGTAGATCACCTCGAAGCGCTCGTCCAGGTCGCGCTCGTGGGGCCAGGTCGAGTAGTCGGCGCCGAGACACTCGGAGAAGTAGGTGTATTCGAGGTCGGGGTCGTTCTTGAGGAACTGGATGATCTCGGCGATCGCCTCCCGACGGACGCAGATCCAGGTGTCTCCAGCGAACTCCTTTGCCTTGATGAAGGCGTCGGGGAAGTTCTCGCGGATCTTGACCGTCTCGAGCCGCTCGTGTCCGACCATGGGAGCACCCATCAGCGACCTCCTCCGACCGGCTGGAGACGGCCGGCGGGGATTCCGGCGGGGGCGGCGTCTTCGGCGGGGTCGCCCAGCTTCTCCGGGGCGAGCGAGGTCGCTTCGTCCCAGTCGACGGCGCCGATCCGGAGCGCGTACGCGTCGCCGAGAATCCAGAGCGCCATGTACACCATGAGGACGAGGAAGCTGAAGACCTGGTATTCGATGTCGGGCGCGTTCACGAAGGTGGTCATCCATCCCCACAGGAAGACGACCTCGATGTCGAACAGGACGAACAGGATGGCGACGAGATAGAACTTGACGGGGAACCGCTCCCGCGCGTCTCCATAGGGCGCGACGCCGCACTCGTAGGGCGACTGCTTGTAGGGGGTGACCTTCTTGGGACCCAAAACATAGCTCAGGGTCACCATGGCCGCGCAGACGATGCCGGCCACGAGGATCAGGATGAGGATGCCCAGGTAGTCGCCGCTCACTGTCTTTGAACTATACCAGCGGACCCTCGGTCCGTCAGCAAGTCGGCTCGACTTCGGGCCCGAATCGGTCCGACTTTCGAACGGCGGCCTCCGATCCACCATAATCTGGGTGCATGGAGTTCCGTCAAGCATTGCAGGCCCTGGTTCGGCGTGAGGACCTCTCGGGCCCCGAGGCCGAGTCGTTGATGGGCTATCTCATCCAGGGCGAGGCCACGGAGGCTCAGATTGCGGGGGCGCTGGTCGCCCTGGCCGTCAAGGGGGCGACGGCCGAGGAGCTGGCGGCGTTCGCCCGTCTGCTGCGGAAGCACGCGCTGGTGGTGGAGTCTTCCCAGGCGAACCTGATCGACACGTGCGGCACGGGGGGCGGAATCCCGTCGTTCAACCTGTCTACGGCGGCGGCGATCGTGGCTTCGGCGGCGGGCGTGCCGGTGGCCAAGCACGGAAACCGGGCCGTCACGAGCGCGTGCGGCAGCGCCGACGTCCTCGAGGCTCTCGGGGTGCGGCTCACGGCCGACCCGGAAGCCGCGGCCCACATTCTGTCCACGGTAGGGATCGTGTTCCTGTTCGCTCCCGCGTACCACCCGGCTCTGAAGGCGATCGGCAAAGTTCGGCGCGAACTCCAGGTCCGGACGGTCTTCAACCAACTCGGTCCGTTGTTGAATCCGGCCGGAGCGAAGCGGCAGCTGATCGGCGTGTTCGATCCGTCCCTGCTGATGCCGACGGCCGAGGCGTTGGCGCGGCTCGACACGGAGCACGGGTTCGTCGTTTGCGGCGAAGACGGACTCGACGAGGTCTCGCCGTGCGGGCCGACCCGGGTCGTCGAAGTTCGGGACGGAAAGCTGACCGAAACGACCCTGCGTCCCGAGGACTTCGGCCGCCGGGCGGTTCCGGCCGAAGCGATCGCGCCGGGAGCCGACGTCGCCGAAAACGCCCAGATTCTTCGGGAGGCGATCCGGGACCCGGACTCGCCTCGGTCGCACGCCATTCTGCCCGGCGCGGCGATGGCGGTGTACCTCGGCGGCAACGCGGACACGTTCGCCGACGCGGCCCGGATGGCCGAATTCGCGATCCGGTCGGGTGCCGCCTCCCGCAAGCTCGACGCGCTGATCGAGGCCACGGCGGGCGTCTAGTCGGGCGGCCGGGACCGGGCCTCGGGGGGAACTTTGAGCTATCTGGATCGAATCTACGCCACCAAGAGAGAGGAGGTGGAGGCGGCCCGACGCCGGGTGCCGGTATCCGATCTGCGCTCAGGCGCGGTGGACCAGCCCCCGACGCGCGGTTTCCTCCGAGCGCTGCAGCGCGCCGAACGACCGGTCGCCCTGATCGCGGAAGTGAAGGCGGCCAGTCCGTCCCAGGGTTCGATTCGGCCGGATCTCGACCCCGCCTCGGTCGCCCGGACGTACGCGGCGGCGGGCGCCCAAGCCTTGAGCGTGCTGACCGACGGCCCCTACTTCCAGGGATCGCCGGCCAATCTGCGGGCGGCGAGGGCGTCGTGCGACCTCCCCGTTCTGCGCAAGGACTTCCTGTACGACCCTTACCAGATCTTCGAGGCGCGGGCCATGGGGGCCGACGCCGTGCTCCTGATCGCGGCGATGCTCGCCGATCCTCAGATCGAGGAGCTTCACGGCCTGGCGGCCGAACTCGGAATGGACGCTCTCGTGGAGGTGTTCGACGAAGAGGAGGCGGAACGGGCGGTCGCTCTGAAGTGTCCGCTGATCGGCGTCAACAACCGCGATCTGTCCAACTTCGAGGTCGATCTGTCCGTTTCCGAACGCGTCCTGCCGATCTTGAAGCCCCACGCCACCACGGTGAGCGAGAGCGCGCTCTCGGCTCGGGAGCACGTCGACCGGGTCGCGGCGGCCGGGGCGCGGGCGGTGCTGATCGGGACGGCGTTCTGCGCGAGTCCCGACATCGGCGGCAAGGTGCGCGAGGTCATGGGTTGGTGAGACGTCTGGTCTGCGCCGTGAAGGTCTGCGGTCTGACGCGCCGCGAGGACGCCGAACTGGCGGCCGAACTCGGGGCGAGCGCGCTGGGGTTCGTGTTCGAGCCCAGTTCGCCGCGGTTCGTGGGGGACGGCTGGTTCCCCGACTGGCTGTCCGGACTCGGCGTCGAGCGGGTGGCCGTTTTCGGACCTTTCCGGGCCGGGGTGGCCGAACGGTTCGACCGCTTCCAGGCCACCGGGTGGGACGAAGCGGAACCGGAGTCTCCTTCCCGGATTCGCCGGATTTCGGCCGTGCGGGTTCGGGCGGGGGATACGGTCGCCTCGATTCTCGCCCAGGTCGGCGACGCGGACCGTCTGCTCCTGGACGCCTACGACCCCGGCGGGTACGGCGGGATGGGGCGCCGGATCGACTGGGCCCTGGCGTCCGAGGTCGTTCGCGCGTCTCCCGTTCCCGTCGCCCTCGCCGGAGGTCTGACGCCGGACAACGTCGCCGACGCGGTCGGCCAGGTCCGTCCGGCGATGGTCGACGTCAGCAGCGGGGTCGAAACGTCGCCCGGGATCAAGGACCCGGCCCGCATGCGGGCGTTCTTCGAAGCCCTTTCGGAATAGGCGGCACGTCCGGCGGACGGGTCTCCGGACAACGGCGACGGACGGAGGGGCGGGGGCGAAGAAAAAAGGCGGGAAGGCTGAAAGGAGAGCAAAGAACCTTCCCGCTAGGCTTGTCCAAGGTGGAGCCTGTCTCGCCTTGCGGCGGCAGACTCTCGTCTCTTGGTGTTCTTCCAGATTATAACCTCGGCTTAACTGGCTTCGTCGATTTTGTTTTGCGGTTTCTGGCGCGAAATCGCCCACCTGTCAACATTTTCCGTACACACCTGTCCGAGAGGTCCCGGCCGAAGGCGGCCGGGGTCCCGAGTCCGGTCGCGGGACCGCCGGCGGTCGTACCCATCGGGAAGCGGGAGCCGGAACTGCGGCGGCCTCGGGAAGGTTTGGCAAAGGTAAGCCGGCGAACCGAAACGCCGAGAACCCGTAGGTATAATCCGCGCGACCGCCTGAGGAGGTGTTCGAGTTTGGCCCTGGCCATCGAAACCAAGAAACTCACCAAGACCTATAAGACTCGCCAAGGACGGCTGAACGTCGTCGACAACCTCGACCTCGCCGTCGAGGAGGGCGAAATCTTTGGATTCCTCGGACCGAACGGGGCCGGGAAGACGACGACGATCAAGATGTTGCTGGGGGTCATCTATCCGACCTCCGGAGAGGGCTTCGTGCTCGGCAAAGAGCTGGGAGACATGGATGTCCACCGGATCATCAGCTACCTCCCCGAGCGTCCGTACTACTACGAGCACATGACGGGTCTCGAGATCCTGAAGTTCTACGCCTCGCTGTTCGGGATCAACGACACCGAAAAGTGCAAGCGGTTGCTGGAGAAGGTGAACCTCCACCGCGACATGACGAAGACGATCGCGCAGTACTCGAAGGGTATGCAGCAGCGGATCGGGTTGGCGCAGAGCCTCCTGAACGATCCGAAGCTCATGTTCTTGGACGAGCCGACCGGAGGCCTGGACCCGATCGCCCACACCGAAGTCCGCGACCTGATCCTTCAGTTCCGCGACGAGGGACGGACCGTCTTCATCTCGAGCCACGAGCTGAGCGAGGTCGAGCTCATCTGCGACCGGGTGGCGATCATCAACCACGGCATCATCGAGAAGCAGGGTCGATTGGACGACCTGCTCCGGGGCGGGCGCCTCGAGCTGACGGCGGACGGCGTGACCCGAGAGTTCGCCGACGGCCTCAAGGTCCACGCCGAAGCGATCGTTTCGTTCCACGACGGCCGCCTCATCGTCGACATGCCGGAGTCGGACGACGCCAACGCGGTGATCGACAGCGTTCGGTCGGCCAAGGGCCGGGTGGTCAGCGTGATCCCGCGCCGCAAGCGCCTCGAGGACCTCTTCATCGAGACGGTCCGGAGCGTGGACGCGCGCAACGCCAAGGAGAGCGACAACCAGTGAGACCCATTCTCGCCATTGCCGGAACGACGGTCGGGGAGGCCATCCGCCGCCGCGTTCTCCTCGTGATCTTGTTGATCGGTGTGCTGTTCCTCGTCGTGGCCCCGGGTCTGGGAGTTCTCTCGGCCCGACAGGAGACGACGGTCCTCAAGTCGATGATGCTCGGCATCATCCAGCTGACCAGCGCCCTCATCGCGATCGTGTTGACGGTCTACATGCTTCCGAACGAGGTGGAGCGGCGCACGATCTACACGATCTTGTCCAAGCCGGTTCAACGCTGGCAGTTCCTGATCGGCAAGTACCTCGGCGCGGTGGCCGCGCTCGGCCTGATGATGCTGCTGATGACGACGATCCTGACGTTCGTCTTCGCCATCCAGCAGGGCTTCAACCTGACCGGCATCACGGAGCTGGTGCAGGCCCCGCTGATGTACTTCGTGCAGATGTCGCTGCTGGCCGCGGTGGGCATCTTCTTCTCGACGTTCGTCTCGCCGCTGGTGAACTTCTTTCTGACCGGCGGGACGTTCCTCCTGGGGTCGCTGTTCAGCCCGTTCTTCAAGAGCCTGGCCGAGAACGCGAGCGTCAATCCGCTGACGAAGAACGTGGCGATGCTGATCAACACGATCATCCCGAACTTCGCGGAGTACAACGTCCAGAACCCGATCATCAACCCCGGTTCGGTGATCACCAACCCGGCCCAGTACTACCTGTTCGCGACGATCTACGGCGTCGTCTATATCGGAATTCTTCTCGTGGCGGGCATCCTGATCTTCGACCGCCGTGAGGTTTGACGAATGACCAAACATCGCCCCATCTGCATCGCTCTGCTGTTCGTGCTGTTCGTCGTTCAGGGCACGATCCAGCGGGCGTACCTGTTCGACGCGTGGTCGCGGTACTACGCGCCGAAGAACGTCGGCCAGACGGTGGCCCCCGGTCTCGATCCGGGCCAGCTGCTCGTGGCGTTGGCCGGCTTCCGGGAACTGGTCGCGGGCATTCTCTGGGTCCGCGCGGACTCGTTCTTCGACAGCGGCAACTACGACGCCATCCTGCCGATGATCCGTCTCGTCACCTGGCTCGACCCGAGCCAGATCGACGTGTACGCGACCGGCATGTGGCACATCGGCTACAACTTCACGGACGAGCAGTCGCGTTCGGACCGCCGATATATCCCTCAGGCTCTCGCCCTCGGTCGGGAAGGGGCCCGGTTCAACGACCACACCTACGAGCTCTTCTTCGAGCTCGGATGGATGTGGTACCACAAGATCGACGACGACTACGAGAACGCGGTCAAGTGGTGGGAGGAGGCGCACAAGCGCCCCGACATCATCCCGGGACGCCGGAACACGCTCGGAATGGCGTACCAGCGCAACGGGCAGGTCCAGGAGGCGCTCGACCTGTACTTCCGGTTGCTGGAGGACATGCAGAGAAGGGTCGAGGCGGACGAGTCGTTCTCGAACCGGCAGATTCGCGACACGATCGAAAACAACATCGACACCATGTTGGTCCGCATGGCTCAGCGAGGCTGGTTCGCCCAGCAGCGGAACGACGGGTCGTTCGAGACGGGCGGTTACGACGTCAATCCGCCGTTCGACGTCGGGTTCAGCGCCCGCGTGACGGTCGAGGAGCCGCGCGTCATCCGGGTGGAAGGAACCTGGAACGTGCGGCCGGTCGGCACCCGGGTGCGGATCGTCCTGCGCGATGTGGACTTCCCGAACGCCAAGCCGGCGGGAATGATCTGGGACTCGGCGGAAGCCGTCGACCTCAACATCCCGACGGGATGGACCTTCATGCAGGACCAGCTCTTCGTCCGGGACCGACGGTTCAACCGCCGGATCGACATGAGCAAGGACCTCACGATGTATCCGATGAAGTCGGAAAACTACGTCATCGAGTTCTACTACAACCCGAGGAGCGCCCCGCCCCACATCCAGGACAAGTTCGGGTGGAACGGCGAGGGCATGACGGACCGCAACTTCCTCAACTCGGAGGTCCGGCCGGGTCAGCGCGTGATGTTCACGAGTCTGACCCTGACCCGCGACCAGCTGCTGCGTCGAGGCGAGTGGCGCGACACGGTCCCGTCCGTCCAGACCAAGAACTTCGTGGCCCCCCGCATCACGGGAACGGGCACCGAGGAACTCATCCAGATTCCGGGTCTCTTGGCCGAGCCCCGGCAGTAGGGAACCGAAGCGGCGGCTCTCCGGGCGCGAACCGCGCGGGAGCCGCTCTCCTGTCCGCCGAGAGGCGGCGGAAACGGAACCCCCGGGTTCCGGTACGACCGAGGGCCGCGGCCTTCGGGAGCGCCCGGCAGAGTGCTATCATCAAGGGCAGTCTGCCGGGAACTGCGCGGCAAACGGACGGTGAACCCCGCCAGGACCGGAAGGTAGCAACGGTAAATCGCACCGGGGCGCGACGCATCATTCCCGGCTCCCGGAGCTTCGGCCTTTGGCGTATCTCTCCCTGTACCGGAAATACCGAAGCCAGACGTTCGGCGACCTGGTCGGCCAGCCTCACGTCGTCCGGACTCTCCAGAACGCGGTCGCTTCGGGGCGCATCTCGCACGCCTACCTATTCACGGGTCCGAGGGGGACGGGCAAAACCTCGACCGCCCGCCTCCTCGCCAAGGCTCTGCTCTGCGAGAGCGGGCCGACTCCCGAGCCTTGCGGCACGTGCGACATGTGCCGCTCGATCGCCAACGGATCGTGCATGGACGTCACCGAGATGGACGCGGCCAGCGAGTCGGGCGTCGAGCAGGTGCGGGAGACGATCGTCAACGTCGCGAGCTATCGGCCCACGGTCGGCCGGTTCAAGGTCTTCATCATCGACGAAGTCCACGACCTCTCGGCCAAGGCGTTCGACGCCCTTCTCAAGACGATCGAAGAACCGCCCGAACACGTGGTGTTCGTTCTCGCCACGACCGAGTACGGCAAGGTGCCGCCGACGATCCGGTCTCGGTGCCAAAAGTTCGAGTTCCATCGGGCCGGGTTGGCGGACCTGACGGCCCGGCTCGCCCACGTGGCCCGGTCGGAAGGGGTCGAAGCGGAGCCGGCCGCGTTGGCCGCGATCGCGCGGATGGCGGACGGGGGATTCCGCGACGCCCTCACCCTTCTCGAGCAGGCCATCCTCACCGCCGACGGACCGATCACTCTGGCCCAGGTGTACGACCAGCTGGGCCTGATCGTCGAGGAGACGGTGGACCGGATGCTTCTGGCGGTGCGGGAGGGGCGCGTCGACGACCTGATTGCGGTTTTGGGCGAGGTCACGCGGTTGGGGCGCGACCCGCGCTCGATCGTCGAATCGATGCTCCACCGGCTCGCCGACCTGACCCGGGCGGCGTACCGAGTCGAGGCGGAAGGGAGCGACGACCCCGCCCGGGCCGCCGCGCTCCACGCGACGGCTACGGCGCTCGGGCGCGAGTCGCTGTTGTTTCTGCGGAGCGAGATGGCGGAGGCGCACAAGGTCATCCGCGACATCACCCTTCCGCGACTGTGGCTGGAGTCGGAACTGGTCCGGTTGTCCGACCGACTCCATACACCGCGATCGGTCGCCGCCGCGAAGGCGGAGCCGACCGCCGAGCGGCCCGCCCCGGCCGCCGAATCCGACTCTCCCCTCGCGGCGGAAAGGCGGGCCCAGGCCGCGCTTCGGGCCGCCAAAAAGACGCCGGCCGCTTCCCAAACTGCGCCGCCCCCCCGCGAAGCGGAGTCGCCCGAGCCGCCGGTCCGGCCCGTCGAACCGCTCGAGAAGGCGCAACCGGCGCCCCCGGCCGTCGTGGGGACGGACGCGTCCGCCTCCGACGGCGACGCCTTCGCGGGCGCCGAAGCCGACTGGCGGCGGGTCGTGAAGGCGGTCCAAGAGCGGTTCAGCCCGACGATGAGCGTCAAGCTTTCGGCCACCAGGCTGGTCGGGGTCGAAGGCGACCAGTTCCAGGTGGAGTTCGACCGCAAGCTCGACTACGAGAGCTTCGTCCTGGGCAAGTCCGGCCCGGCTCGGGTGGAAAAGCTCCAGGAGGTGGCGGCCGAAGTGCTCGGGCGCCGGGTTCGGTTCTGGTTCACCTCCAACAACGGTTCGGAACTACCGGACCTCGGTCCGGACACGGTAGAATTGCCGCTCGAAGGCAAGGAGCTGCACGAGGTCGTTCGGCGCAAGGCGCAGTCGATCGCGGGGCCGACCAACTCCGACGCCCGCTAGTCTTTCACGGCGAGAGGACACCCATGAAACTTCCCAAGAACTTCGGCGGACAGGGTTTTGCCGGGCTGCTCAAGCAGGCCCAAGAGTCGATGGCCCGCGCTCAGGCGCTCGAGGCCGAACTCGCCAACGAACGGATCGAGGTCGACAAGGGACCGGTCAAGGCCGTGTTCAACGGCGTCGGCGAAATCGTGAAGATCACGATCGATCCGGCGGTCGTGGACCCCGAGGACGTCGACACGCTGGAGGACCTGATCGTCAGCACCGTCCGCGACGGCTTTGCCCGCGCCACCGACCTCAGGAACGAGAAGGTGAAGGAGATCATGCCCAACGTTCCGGGCATGTCCGGACTCGGTCTCTGATGCTTTACGCCCGTTCCCTGGGCGACCTGATCGCGGAGCTGGAGCGTCTCCCGGGCATCGGCCCCAAGTCGGCGCAGCGTTTGGCGTTCCACCTCCTCCGGCAACCCGATGCGGCCGTCGAGCGCCTCGTCGACGTCATCCGGAAGGCGAAGGCGAGTCTGCGGTTCTGCCGGGAGTGCCAGAACTTTTCGGAAGAGGAGCTCTGCGAGATCTGCCGGGACCCCCGGCGGCAGAGGGACCAGATCTGCGTCGTCGGCGACCCGAAAGACGTCTCCGCCGTCGAGCGCGTGAACGAGTACCGGGGGCTCTACCACGTCCTCCACGGCGTGATGAGCCCGATGGAGGGAGTCGGCCCCGACCAGATTCGGATCCGCGAACTGCTACCCCGGATCACGGACCAGGTCAGGGAGGTCATTCTGGCGACCAACCCGACGGTCGAAGGGGACGCGACCGCGCTCTACCTGGCCAAGCTGCTCAAGCCTCTGGGGGTTCGGGTGACCCGGATCGCCCACGGCATGCCGATCGGCGGCGAACTCGATTTTGCCGATTCGGCGACCCTGCTCAGCGCGATCGAGTATCGGCGCGAGATGTGAGTCCCCCTCCCGTCATGGGACGATGGCCCCGACGAGGTCGTCGTGCCCGACGTAGAAATGCTGGCTCAGTTGTCCGGGCTTGAACCACACCAGCGCCGGCGGCACCCCCTGCAGCAGCCACTCGGCCACGCTTCGGCCCTCCTCGGGCGAAAGGTCGCCGTGGTCGAGGCGGGTCACCATGAGGTGCAGCAGGTCGTCCTCGCCTTCGAACTGGTAGCGATAGTCCCCGACGGTGGCGCCGTAGGCGTTGGGCGATTCGCCCACCGTCAGCAGAGCGTAGGTGTCGCTCGGATGGTCCTGGTTTCGGTCGAACGGAGGGAGCTTGATCGTGGCTCCCGCCTCGATCGCCTGGAGGATGGCGGCGACGACCTCGCTTCGACGGCGGGATTCTTCGGGAGTCGGATGCACGGCCATTCGCTCTCAGTCAGGTTCCGATTCCAGATAGGGTTCTTCGCGGCGCGATGTCGGCCCGGAACCGGCCCGGCGGTTCGGAATCGGGTCGAACGGTCTCGACACGCGACCGGGGGAGCACGGATGGAGGTGGCGGAGCGGGTGGGATTCGAACCCACGACCCGGTTTAAGCCGAGTACGCGATTTCCAGTCGCGCTCCTTAGACCACTCGGACACCACTCCGCAACCTCGGCAACCGAGACCGCCGCCGGCGGTCGGGAACCTCGCCGGCACCGCTATTATGGCCCAAACGGGCGGTCGACTCCGGGTCTGGGGGCGGAT
This sequence comes from Fimbriimonadaceae bacterium, assembly GCA_046719655.1. Classification (GTDB taxonomy): domain Bacteria; phylum Armatimonadota; class Fimbriimonadia; order Fimbriimonadales; family Fimbriimonadaceae; genus JBDNCL01. The sequence continues at coordinate 2,592 of JBDNCL010000022.1, read as the reverse complement.
TCGGACAGTCGCCGATGCGCCGGCTCAGAGAACGGAGGCGCCTTCCCGCACGTACTCCCGATATCCCGGGCTGTGGTCGCCGACGCGCACGGGGCATCCGGCCTGCAATCCCATGCGGAGCAGCTTTTCCATCACGCCCCCTTCTCGCACCACGACGAAGTCTTGGCGATGGGCGAGCCCGGCGACGATCCGGTCTCGGACTTGGTTGTTCAGGCCTTTGAACCCGGTCGTCGGCGGCACGACGGAAACGACGAGGTCGGTCAAGGGGTCGAACTGGTATCGCCAGAGGCGGGCGGCCCGGAACGGTTCTTCGGTCAGGTCGTCGCCGAGGGCCTGGAAGAGTCCCCGGTCGAGGCCGAGAATTCTCGGCGATCCCCACCGGAGCGGCACCACGGCCGCGCGCTGGTACTCGGGTCGGTCGTGCCCGCACACCAGCACCTCCGATCGGAGCACCCCCTCTTCGGCCAGACGCTCGATGGTGTCGAGTCCGGCGGGCGGCGTGTTTCGGGACGAGAGCACGGCGAAGCATCGGGCGTCGAGCAGCCGGGTGTTGCCGTAGAGGAACAGCGCGGCCGGACACTGCGGGTCGAACGCCTCCAGGCGCGTCGGATAGAGGGCGTCGGCCGTCGTCACGAGCGTGATTCCGTGCTTTTCGAGCCTCTCCTCCATGGCGGCGTGGGTGGAGACGATCGCGTCGGGCGTCTGGCTGAGACGCTGGGCGACCGAGGCCGGAAGCCGGAACTCGGCCATCTTGGCGTCGACGGGAAGGGCGAGAAACTCTTCGGGCGTCAGGGCGAGGAGGTCGCACCGGGCGAGGATGCGGGTCAGACGCCGGCCGCCGACTCCCGGGGTCAGGGCGAGGAGCATGGCGAACCGCCGCCGCGTGAGCTTCATGGTCGGCCGGCCAGGTAGACGACGGCTTGGGTGAGCAGGCGCACCGTCCGCTCCCCGATCCGGGTCATCTCGGAGACGACTTCCTGGTGGGTGAGGGGCGCCGTCACCATCCCACAGGCCATGTTGGTCACGGCCGAGACGCAGCCGTAGTCGATCCCCGCCTCCCGCATGGCGATGGCTTCGGATGCGGCCGTCATGCCGACGACGTCGGCCCCGAGGCGACGGTACATGGCGACCTCGTACGGCGTTTCGTACCGCGGACCGTTGCCGTTGATGTACACGCCCTGTCGCTCGACGTGCATCCCGCACGCCCTGGCCCCCTCGATGAGGGCCTGGCGGCAGACCGGTCCGAACGGCTCGGAGAAATCGGTGTGCACCACCTCCCGGTCGAAGAGAGTCACGTTCCGCGCCGTCAGGTCGAGAAAGTCGGAGCAGATGGCCAGCGTGCCGGCCGTCCAGTCTTCGCGCAGACTCCCGACGGCGGCCGTGCCGAGGCAGAATCGGGCGCCCAAGCCGCGCAGGGCGAGCGCCATTCCCCGGTAGTTGACCTTGTGGGGGGGAACCTTGTGCCCGGCCGAGTGCCGCGACACGACGAGGACGGGGTGGCCTTCGATTTCGATCCTCCGGCCCCGGACCGTACCGAACGCGGTCGGGATGTGGACCGGCCGCCCGTCCAGCGCGAGCAGCCTTTCGCCGATGCCCGTGCCTCCGATGATTCCTGCCACGACGTGCATGCCGTTCGAACGTTCGACTCCGGCGGCCCGGTTCCTGCTCGGGCAGGGTCCGGTCCGGATCCGCCTAGTAGACTCTGTCCATGACCCTGCGCGAGGTTCTGCACGCCCATATCCCGTTCCTGACGCCCGAAAGCACGGTGCGCGACGCGGTGGACAAGATGGACATCTACCAGTTTCCGGCGCTCGTCGTGGTGGATGCCGACCGGCGGCCTCTCGCCGTGGTGACGGAGGGGGACATCTGCCGCGGGGTTCTTCAGCGCGACAGCCTCGTCGGAATGGCTTGCGACCCCGCCCACATCTACGGCAGTCAGGACCCGACCACGGTCGGGGTGGACATGGAGATCGGGGAGGCGTTCCACCGGATGCTGATGAGCGGTCTCACCGTACTCCCGGTCGTGGAGGATGAACGGCTCGCGGGGGTGGTGTTGCGGGTGGATTTGATGCAGGCGATGCTGGCCGACGCCGCCGAGGCGGGTTCGGCGTAGACTCGGCCCGGCGTCCGCGGTCCGACCGGAGACGCGTCCCGTGCCGACGAACGGCCGGTTTCGGCCATATTCTGGTTGGGGGACGACCCCGTTGCGAGGAACCCACGATGATCGACAAAGGATCCGATTTCCCTGACTTCTCTCTTCTCGACCAAGACGGCAACACGGTGACCAAGGCGGATCTCGCCGGGTCTCCGGCCATCGTCTACTTTTATCCGAAGGACGATACGAGCGGCTGCACGGCCGAGGCCTGCGAGTTCCGCGACGCGTTCCCGCAGTTCGAAGGCGCGCGGGTGGTCGGCGTGAGCCCCGACGACGTGAAGTCGCACCGCAAGTTCGCCGACAAGTACTCCCTCAACTTCACTCTGTTGGCCGATACGGAGCAGGCGTTGTGCCAGGCGGTCGGGGTGTGGGTGGAGAAGTCGATGTACGGCAAGAAGTACATGGGGGTGGAGCGAACGACGTTCCTGCTCGACAGA
>JBDNCL010000219.1:0-4665 GCA_046719655.1 Fimbriimonadaceae bacterium | reverse complement strand
TGGTGGCATCAAGACGGGCTGGGATGTGGTGATGGCGGCGCTGATGGGCGGCGAAGAGTTTGGTTTTGGCTCGATCGCCATGATTGCCAGTCGAACTTGCGGACGGCGGCGACCACGTCGTTTTCGTTCGGGATGCACTGAAGCTCGAGAACGCGCGAGTAGGGCATCGGAACGTTCAGCCCGCCGACGCGGCCGACGGGAGCGTCGAGATCGTCGAAGCAGTCCTCTCCGATGCGGGCCGCAATTTCGGCCCCGAAGCCGCCGCTCCTCCAGTCTTCGTAGACCACGACGGCCCGATGCGTCTTGCGGACCGACTGGTAGATCGTGTCCGTGTCCAGCGGCAAGAGCGACCGAACGTCCACGACTTCGGCTTCGATTCCGTCCCGCGCCAAGATTTCGGCCGCCTTGAGGCAGACGTGGACCATGCGGCTGTACGCGACCAGGGAGAGATCGGTACCGGGGCGGACCACATTCGCCTTGCCGAACGGAACCAGATAGTTCGGGTCGTCGTCGACTTCGCCCTTGACCGTGTACAGACCGGGATTCTCGGTAAAGATCACGGGGTTGTCGTCTCGAACCGCGGTCTTCAGCATCCCCTTGGCATCGGCCGGGAATGCGGGCGCGACCACCTTGAGGCCGGGGACGTGGGCGTACCAGCCTTCCATCGAGTGGGAGTGCTGGGCGCTGAGCTGGTTTGCCGCACCGCCGGGACCGCGGATCACGAGCGGGACCGTGATCTGGCCGCCCGTCATGTAATGCACCTTGGCCGTGTGGTTGATGATCTGGTCGAGAGCCAAGATCGAGAACGACATCGTCATCATCTCGACGATCGGTCGGAGCCCGACCATGGCCGCACCGGTGGCAAAACCTACGATGGCCGGTTCGGTGATCGGGGTGTCGATGATCCGTCGTCCGATACCGTCCTTGAGTTCGGGATGGGGCGGATTCACGAGCCAGTCGTTCGGCTCGATGCAGTACTTCTCATACAGGCCGTCCGTGACTCGGAACGTGCCTTTGTACCGCCCGATGTCTTCCCCCATGCAGAAGACCTGACGGTCGCGATCCATCTCTTCGATGATCGCCTGGCGGATGGCTTCCCGATAGGTGAGAGTCGCGGTCGGCATCAGTGTCCCATCTCCGGATTCATGTCGCTGTACACGTCGGTGTAAACCTCGCTGATGTTCGGATGCGGCGAGGCGTCGGCCCGCTCGTAGACCTCGCGAGCGCGGACGCTCTCCTCCTCGTCGATGGCCTCCATCTTCTCTTGGGTCATCACGTTGTTCTGGACGAGGTGCTCCTCGAACAGACGGATCGGGTCCCGCTGCAGCCAGTTCTCCTCCTCCGTCTTGGTGCGGTAGAGGCCCCGGTCGTGGTCGGCGGCGCCGTGCCCCTCGAATCGGTAGCACATCGCTTCGACGAGGTAGGGGCGTTGAGTCTCCCGGACTTCGTCGACGATCCTTCGGGCGTCGGCGAGAACCTGGACCAGATCCATCGAGTCCAACCGCTCGTGCTTCATGCCGAACGGGAAACCCCGCTTGTGGAGTTCGGTGTCGGCGGCATGCCGCTCGAGGGCGGTTCCCATCGCGTACTGATTGTTCTCGATGATGAAGATGACGGGAAGGTTCCAGAGACCGCACATGTTCAACGTTTCGAAGAACACTCCCGCGTTGGCGGCGCCGTCGCCGAGGAAGCAGAGCGTGACTCGGTCCTCTCGGCGGTAGCGGGACGCCAGGGCCAAACCTCCGGCCAGTCCGACGTGCCCCCCAACGATGCCCCAGCCTCCGTAGAAGCCCTTTTCCGCATCGTAGAGGTGCATCGAGCCCCCCTTGCCCCGGCTCAGGCCGTTGGCGCGCCCCATGATTTCGGCCATACAGGCCACCGGGTCCGAGCCGAGCACGAGGGCATGGGCATGGTCGCGGTAGGCCGTGATGACGTAGTCCCATCCCTGGCGGATGACGTTGAGCCAGCCGACCGCAAGCGCCTCCATCCCGATGTAGACGTGCAGGTATCCGCCGGCCTTTCCGGCTCGGTAGGCGATGTTGCATCGCTCCTCGAAGTGCCGGATGAAGACCATCTGGCGGTAGAAGTGCTCCAGTTCTGCCGGCGTGTGGACTAGATTGAATTGCGCTTGCTTGGCCACGGTATTCCCTACGAGGCGAATTCGCCTATCATTCGAAGCAGAGCGCGGTTTGCCGGCCAAAACCGGACCGCTTTCGACCGAAGCGCCTCGGATCGGAGGCATTTTCGACCACGGCAGTTATACCCGTGCCGCCGGCATGCGACGGACTTCGGGCGGGACATTCTTTACCAACGGATGATGGTTTGGGCGGCGGTGTCGGGCGGTCGAGGCTACCGGTGCTCCCTCTCGAAGTCGGCCAGCATCGCGGTCACCCGATTCTTCACTTCGTCCCGAATTCTGCGGACAACCTCGATCGGTTGACCGGCCGGATCGTCGAGCCCCCAGTCCTCCCCCAGCAAAAACTTCGTGGGGCACGCTTCGGCATCGACGCCGCAGCCCATCCCGACAATCTTGTCGGCCCAAGCCACCAGATCGGCGTCGATGATCTTGGGGTAGTGCCCGTCCAGAGACACCCCGGCCTCCGCCATCGCCTGAACGACCATCGGATTGAGGTCTTTGCCGCCCACAGTGCCGGCCGACCGGGCGCTGACGTCGAGGTTCCTCCCCCCCGCCAGAGCGTTTGTGAACGCCTCCGCCATCTGGGAGCGGCCCGCGTTGTGGACGCACACGTACAAAATCCGCATCCGAGCACCCATCGGTGAGTATGAACGGCCGATCCGGGGGAATGCCGTGGATGCGGAGAACCGAGAGGGACCATACTGGTGTGGGGAAGTCGAAAGGTGTTCGATTCGGACCGGTGGAGAGAGGAGGTTTCCCGCGCGCTTGCGGACGTTCGGGAGCGGATCCGGGCCGCGTGCGAATCGGTGGGTCGGGATCCCGGAGACGTCGTTCTCGTCGCGGTGAGCAAGGGTGTTCCCGCAGACGGGATTCGCGCCGCGTATGATTCGGGGGTTCGAGACTTCGGCGAGAGCCGGGTTCAGGAGTTGTTGGCCAAAAGGGCGTCGCTGCCGGCCGATGTCCGTTGGCACTTTGTGGGAAAGCTTCAGTCCAACAAGATTCGAAAGGTCGCCGGGTTTCTGACGATGCTCCATTCGCTCGAGACCGACAGCCAGATATCGGAGCTCACGCGGTTGAGTCGCGCGGATTCGGAAACCGATCTCGCCGAACGGTTGCCCTTGGACTGTCTGGTGGAGGTCAACATCGCCGAAGAACCGCAAAAGTCGGGCGTGCTTCCTTCGGCTCTTGACGAATACCTGGAAACTGTTTTAAACTGTAGAGCGGTTCGTTTCCGCGGACTGATGACGATCGGACCCCAGGTCGACCATCCGGAAGAGATGAGGAGTTACTTCTCAAAGCTCCGGGAGATTGCCGAAAGACTCGGCGATCGGGTGGGCAAGTCCGGTGGGAAGAGTTCCGAGCTGGGCGGCAAGCTCTGCCTGAGCATGGGAATGAGCGGAGACTTCGACGTGGCGATCCAGGAAGGAGCCACCCACGTTCGAGTCGGAACGGCGCTCTTCGGCGGGCGCCGGTAAATGCGTCGGGAGATACGAATCATGGATGAAATCGAACTCCAGGAAAAGCCTGGTCTCTTTTCTCGTTTGACCAACCTGTTCTCGCGCCAAGACGAAGAGGACGAGTCCGAAGAGGCCGGGACCCAGGCTTACCCCCTGCGCTCCGCGTACCGATACCACGTAACGATTCGGCGTTACGTCACCCAGTTCGACGAGGCGTATGCGGCCGCCAGCGGTCTGAAGCGCGGCGAGCAGCAGATCCTCAACCTCGCCCATACCGAACCGGCGCTGCGCCAAAAGATCGTCGACTTCATGTCGGGCGTTTCTTTTGCGCAGGACGCGAACTGGGAGGAGATCGGAGACAACATCTACCTGATCACGCCCGGACACGCCTTCGTCGAAGTCGCTCCCAGCGAGAAGAAAGCCAACGGCCTCTTCCGAAACTGAACACCCCTTCCGCAACGGAACCGAGTGCGCCTCGGGCCATCGTCGAGACCGGCCGTTCCCCGAAGCGGGGAGCGGCCATGCTTTTGGGATCGGCCCGGGTTCCGCTGGAGGTTCTCACCCGGTAATCTCGGATACCCGGTCCAGAACCATGGCGAACCCGAACCAAGATCCCCAACACCCGGAAAAGCCCAACTTGTCGAAGACCAGCATCGACATCTTCAATCGGTGCGAGAGGCGGTACGCGCTGCAGTACCTGTATTGGTTCGCTCCCGTCGACAAGAGCGTTCAGAGGGACTTCAAGTTTCAGGGGAAGCTCATGGCGCAAGAGGCTCTCGCCGGTCAGATCGTCGACGACGTCATCACGGGCGCGATCCGCCGATACGTCGAAAAGAGAGAGTGGCCGTCCGCCAACGGTTGGATGAAGGCGGCTCGCGTGTTCTACGGCGACTACCTCGAGAAGACGGAACGGGTTCTCGAAGCCTACGAATCCGGGCGCGAGTACCCGACAACCGAGGATTCGGAGAACTCGAGGAAGTCGGACCGCCAGCCCCTGCTCCGACTGTTCTTTCGGGAACCGATGACTCCTCGGGAAGAAGCGGAGATGTGGCTCCACATCGAGAAGTGCCT
>JBDNCL010000218.1:0-4760 GCA_046719655.1 Fimbriimonadaceae bacterium | reverse complement strand
CTACGCCGACTCGATGACGGGCGGCCTTCGGCGAACCTGCGACGCCTTGAGAGCGGTCATCGAGCGGACCCGCAGCGACCTTACGGCGACCGTGACCCAGATGCAGCTGATCGAGGAGTTGCGGGCCACCCGCCGAAAACTCGAATCCTGAGGCCAACGAAAGAACGGGGGACCCGGACCAGCCCGAGCCCCCGAGCCTCTTTCTCCTCCATCGCAACCCAAGAGGCGGGTGCTTTCGGGGTCGGTCGTCTCGCCCAGCCGACCACGGTCGGCGATCTCCTGCGGCGACGGTCTCCGGAGGACCCTGTTGGCCGTCTGCCCGTCCAGCACGAGCCTCAACGACTCGAGGGTATCCCAGTTTCGGATCGTGGGGAAGTGGAAACGCCCCGGTGTGCCGGTTTCGGACCGCGTCGGAATTTCGGGCCGAGTCCGACGCGGTCCCGCATCGTCTCTACAGGCCGTAGAGGGCGGAGTACTTGGCGTGGAGCGCCTCGAGATAGTCGGCGGCTCCCATCGGCTTGCCGGTCACCCGGACGACGAGCTCCTTCGGGGTGTACCGTCGCCCCTGCCGGTAGACCTTTTCTCGGAGCCAGGTCAGGATCGGCTCGAAGTTGCCTTCCGCCATCAGGGCGTCGGTGTCGCCGACGTCGGCCCGCATCGCGTTCCAGATCTGGTAGCTGAGGAGATTGCCCATCGTGTAGGTCGGGAAGTAGCCGATGAGTCCGGCCGACCAGTGGACGTCCTGCATGCAGCCGTCGGCGTCGGTGGGGGGCTCGATGCCGAGATACTCGCGGTACTTGGCGTTCCAGGCCGCGGGCAGGTCCTGGGCGGCGAGGGCGCCGGTCAAGAGGTCGCACTCGAGTTCGAAGCGCACCAGGATGTGCAGGTTGTAGGTGATCTCGTCGGCCTCGACGCGGATGAGCGAGGGCTGGACTTTGTTGATCGCCCGGTACCAGCGGTCGAGATCGATTCCGGCCAGGGCCGGGAAGGTGGCCTGCAGGTCGGGCAGGAATCGCGACCAGAACGCCCGGGACCGACCGACGATGTTCTCCCAGGTTCGGGACTGGCTCTCGTGGACACCCAGAGACACGCCTCCGGCGAGAGGCGTCCGGTCCCATTCGGGCGGCGATCCCTGCTCGTAGAGGCCGTGGCCGGCTTCGTGGAGGGACCCGAAGATGGCCGAACCGATCGTCTTCTGGAACCGGGTCGTCAGGCGGACGTCGCCGACCGAGAAGTTGGTGCAGAAGGGGTGGGCGGCGGTGTCCTGGCGGCCGCGATCGAGATCGAATCCGATCGACCGGATCAGCTTGAGCGTGAACTCCCGCTGCCCGTCCTCGGGCCAGTCCCCGACCAGGAACGAATCGTCCGGCTGGTTCGGGCTGGCGGCGATCTTTTTGACGAGGTCGACCAGGGGGCCGCGGATCTCGTCGAACATGGCGCGCACGTCGGCCGCGGTCGCCCCCTCTTCGTACTGGTCGAGGAGGGCGTCGTAGATGTGGTCGCGGTAGCCGAGAGCGTCGGCCTCGCGGCGGGCGAGGGCGACGATCTTCTCCAGATAGGGAAGAAATCGTCCGAAGTCGTTCGCCTTGCGCGCCTCGACCCAAACCTCGTGGGCCTCGCTCGTCAGCCGAGACTTCTCCTCCACGAGGGACGCGGGGATCTTGGTCTGGATGTCGTAGTCCCGGCGCGCGACCCGCACGAGGGCGCCGTCGACCGTATCGGGCTGGACCTCGGAAGACGCCTTCTCGAGAAGTCGGAGGGTCTCTTCCGATACGAAGGCCTCGTGGGCCATGCGGCTGAGGATGCCCACCTGGGCGCCGCGGGCGGCCGCCCCTCCCCGGGGCATGTAGCACTGCTGGTCCCACTCCATCACCGAGATGGCGGTGTGGAGCGCGTCGATGTCGTACAGCCGGTTTTTGAGCTGCTCGATCCCGGTACTCATGACCGGGGAGTCTACCTACGGGGCCGGCGGTCGGTTTGACCGACATCCGGGCGCCGAACGGCCCAATCGGGGGGCAAGAGGGCCCGTTCCGGAGTCGAAAGAAGAGAGCCCTGCTCGGGTCGAAAAGCCCGCGGCGGCGGCTCGACCCAGGTCTGGGCAGGTGCGGGCCGTCGAGGCGACGGAGCCTTGGCGAGAACGAAGCGGCCGTCGATCGGCCGCCGTTTCAGAGCCGGGGCCCAAAGTCCCCAAGGGGCCAGGATGGTTCGGCATCGCACCGAAGCATGCAGTACAGTCTGTTATCTTACGGACAAGAGCGCAGACACGGCGCAACGACAGGAGAATGCTCGAACCATGTCGGGAACCCTGAAGCTCGGAATCCTTTTGATCGTCGGTGTTTTCGCTGCCGGTCTCGTACTCAAAGTGGCCGCCGGGCTCATCTCCCTCATCCAAGGAATCCTCGCTCTGATCGTGCCGCTGGCCATCGTGGCCGGCGTCGGGCTCCTTCTTTACGGCCTGATCAACCGCAAGTCTCTGGGCGGCGGCTCCCGTCGACTTCTCCCGTGAGCCCCCTGAAGCCGAGGGGTTCGGCCGCCTGATTCGGCCGCCGGGAGCCGACCCTAACCGCCCGGTCGGAGGCGCATCGGCTTATACTGCCACGCCCGCGCCAGAGGAACCTGGTCTCTCGCGTGGGCTCCCGATTCCGCGACTCCCGGAGGCGCCAGGCTCCGGCCTCTCGGCACGGGGCGCAGCTCGACGATCTGGATGAACGTCCCCCGGTCGGAGTAGGGAATCGGCGCCTCGTCGGGAATGCGGATCCCCCCCGGTCGGTATCCCCACGTGGCGGGGTCGCCCCCTCGCGAGGACTTGAGGTCGGACACCGCCTTCGAAAAAGCGGCCCGCACCACTTCGTCTCGCGACCTTCCGGCAAGATAGTCGAACTTGGTGTTGCCGCTCAGGGCCTCGAAGACCACGGTCTCCTGGATGACGGTTCGGAAGGTGTTGGGATCGAGGATCGGTCCGACGTGCTGGGCGAACAGCTCCCGGCGCAGGGCGGACATCGTGTTGGCGTAGATCTCCGCCCCTTGCGAACCGCCGACCATCATGCCGTCGAAGGCGGTCAGGTACCGGGCGGCGTCCTCTTCGGTCGGGTCGGCGAAGCGTCCGTCGAGCGCCGAACGCAGCGGTCTGGCGAACGCCGGCCAGCTCGAGTCGGTCCGAGCGATCGTCCAGGCGGCCATCTCGAGGTCGAACGGGGTGAGGAGCGCCTTCTCGAGGGCGCGGTTCAGGGTGTTCACCCGGAATATCCGTCCCCAGGCGGGCGTGTCCAGATTGGGCCACCAGGCGACCGGCTTGTTGTTCCAGTTGGCGAACACGCCCGACTTCGGGTTGTCGGCCTTCGGCATGAGCGCGTACGGGACCATCCCCCGCCAGTCGAATTCGGGATCGCCCGGAGTGGGCAGCCGGGGGTCGATCCCGGCGGCGCGGATTGGGACCCGGCCGAGGTAGCGGAACCCGATGTCGCCCGAGTTCAGGGCGAAGAACAGGTTGAAGTTGACCGCCGCCTCCGGCACGATCGCGTCGATCTCGGCGACGGTTCGGACTCCGGGGACCCTCAGCATGACGCCGTACGACTGCAATTCTCGCATCCACGCCGCGCTCCGGCGGGCGAACACGGCCTGTCCCTGGCTGCTCTGGACGACCACGGGCCCGTACACGGTGCGGAGCTGGGTCACGGTCTGGTCGGGCCCACCCTTGACCTTCAAGGTGCGGTCGATACGCTCGAAGCGCCGGATTTCGGAGCCGAACCGGTACTCGTCGGGGCCGACCCGCTCGAAGAAGAAGATGTCGTCCGTGTCGGCGACGCCGCTGGTGAGGGCCCAGGCCGCGTGGGGGGTGTAACCGATCGCGATTCCGGGCACTCCGGGAAAGGTCATTCCCGCCGCCGCGTACCCGGGGGCCGAGATCGACATCTCGTAGGCGGGGGAGGGAACGGTCCAACCCATTTGGGGCGCGGCCAGCAGCAGGGGCGTGCGGGTGGCGGAACGGGCGGGGGAGACGGCGACCGCGTAGCTCCCCATCTTGTAGGGCACGCCGTGGCGCATGGCGACGGCCTGGGAATCGGCTCGCTCGACCAGTCGGAGTCCGGGGAGCAGCTCGAGAAGTCCGGCGTTGGGGAGCCGCGCGAGGTGTCGTTCGGTTTCGGCCCGCGTCGGGTTGGGGAAGAGGGGCGGCGTCCGTACCGGGTCGTCTTCGGGCGCGACCGTGGTGGGAGAGTTCGGCTCGTTCTGCCAGGCCAGGTCGTCGAAGACGTCGAGAACGCGATCCCGCGCCGGCTGGGTGCGCAGGTATTGGAGGAGGGCCATGTTCCGGATCTCTCCCGCGCCGAAGCGGCCGAACGTGTTGAACGCCCGAATCGCGATGGCGACCGAGTCCAGCGGACTCCACGGTTCCGGCTCGAAGCCGTTCTCGGCGTATCCCGCCGGCAAGCGGCCCGACGCCTTCGCTTCTCCGATCCACCGGTTGACACCCCGGGCGTAGCTTTCGATGGCGGCGCGGGCGCGCGGGCCGAGCCCGTCGAGCTGATCTTCGAGTTCCTCGTCCGTATATCCGTTGAGGAGAATTTCTCGGTCGGAACCGACGGCGGAAGGACCGAGGACTTCGGCGAGCCGTCCTCGCGCCAGTCGCCGGCTCATCTCCATCTGCCACAGCCGATCCTGAGCGGCCGCATAGCCGGCGAACGCGAAAGCCTCCTCCCAAGATGCGGCGTAGATGTGGGGGACGCCGAACGAGTCCCGCTCGATCGGCTCAGGTCCCTGCC
>JBDNCL010000217.1:0-4766 GCA_046719655.1 Fimbriimonadaceae bacterium | reverse complement strand
CGATCATGGTGAAGACGAGCGAGAACTCGATCTCGAGCACGGCCTGACCGGTCAGCGGCGGCAGGCTCATGATGGTGAACACGGACTGGTTGATGCTGCGGAGGTACTCCTCGTACGGGACCTGTTCGAGCGAGATTAGGTCGATGTTCACCGGGGTGCGCAGGTAGGCCGATAGGGCGGAACCGGACAGACGGGCGAAGGTCTCGTGGAGCATCTGCAGGGTGCGCAGCTGCTCTTTCGAGAACTTGTCGGGGCGTCGGAAGTCGTAGACCTCGTAGGCGACCGCTCCCTTGCTGCCGGGCTTGCTGGCGGGCGCGAACGACATGAGGTTCCCGAATCCGGCCGCGGCCGGCGGCGCGTTCGTCGCCGGGGAGGAGGCGGCCGGGGCGACGGGCTCGTCTCCGCCCAAGGAGTTGAGCAGGGCCTCGATTTCGGCTTGGGAGAGAATCTCGGACACGCGCTTACCCGTTCCTTCTCGTCCGCCGACGCCGTTCGGCAACCGTCTCCGGAACTTCACCCGCAAGGTTGCCGGTTTCAGGCGTTTGGCGGCTCATCAGTACGGTTATCGGCAGACGGCTCCCGATCCTCAGTGCCGAACTCGGCCGGTCGCCGTCGGCGAGGACAAACCGGGCGGCGGCACAAAGAAACGCCGCCCCGACTCCGGGAGTCGGGGCGGCCCGTGGCGGTTCGCGGCCGAGCTACTGGGTGGCGAAATCGCTGAACGAAACCTTGAGGATCGGGCCGCGGTGGGAGTCCCAGGACGACCTGTCTTGGGCCGCTCCGTGCGCCTCGGACGCCTCCAGTTTCTCCTTGGTCGACTTCTTCTGGACGCCACCGTCTTCCTGATCCCCCTCCTCCGGTTCGGGGAGAGGTTCCATCTTCGTGTCCCGCTCGAGGTCGTCGTAGCCCTCGGGCTCGAGAAGACGGTTGACGGCCAGTGCGATCATCCGGCGCGCTTTTTTCTTGCCTTCAGGCGAGCTCACCTCGGATCGGGACAGGCCCGAGAACAGGGTGATGATGGCGTCCCGAACCTCGCTCATGCGGTCGGCGACGTTCTTGGCTTCGTACCCTTCCTTCAGGTGGAGCGCGATCCGGAGGCGCGCGTAGTTGTCGGGGTCCTTCAGGTTGACGAGCATCTCCTCGAGCTGCACCGTCCCCTTTTCGCCGTGGGCCAGACGAAGCTCGGGCTTTTCGGCCGGCTTGTTCTGACTCTTCATCATGAAGAAACCGCCACCGCCGAGCAACAGGACGAGGACGGCGATGATGGGGAGTTTGCCTCCCGATTTCTTGGGGGCTTCCTTGGCTTCTTCTGCCATGACGAACGGACCTCCGCCGGGAGCGTCGTGGGACGCACGCCGGCACCAAGGTGATTATCGGCACGGGGTCGCGCCGAACTCAGAGCCGGTCCCCGACTAGTTTGACCGCCCGGCGTCCGGGGGCACGAGGTCGCCCGACATCGGCGGCAGGGAACGGTCGTCCCTCATGTACTCCGGAATGCGTCCGGCGAACGCCTCGACCTCGCCGATCAGAGCGTCGTACTCTTCGGGAGCGAGATATCGGGGCTCGTACACGAGCAGGGTGCGCCCTTTCAGCTGCCAGGTCCGGACCGGGATCGACATGAGGTGCTCGACCATCTCGGGGTGGAGGATGCCGTAGGCCGCTTCCGGCTCGGGCGTCAGCACCCGGTAGCGGCGGTTGAAATCGTCAAACTCGAGCTTGAGTTCTCTCGCGCCGAGGACCTCGGAGAGCTTGCCGATGAAGCTTTCGCGGACCAGAACCAGGTTGGGCAGATGCATGGGCAGCACGACGGCCACGACGCTGTTCGGGTAGGTGACCGTGGTCGTCGACTTGCCGGTGGAGATCGTGATCGTGAACTGGTAGTCGAAAGCGAACCAGTCCTCGCCGTTGACCCGCTTGGCCATCAGGTTGCCGACGAACGGAGAGTGCCCCTGACCGAAGGGCTGGAAACCGGAGAAGCGGGCGAGGAACGATTCGGTCTGCGACGCGCCGCCGAGCCCGATCAGCTGCTCCCAAAAGTTTCCCGGTCTCGCGTCGGACAGCGGTCGCCCCAGGAACTGGAAGCCGCGCCTCCGGGCCACCTCGGCCAGTCCCGCGATCCTCTCCGCCTGCTTCCGCTTCACGTAGGCGTCGGCCCACAGGATGAGGACGACGAGACCCACGACCGTGACCGCGATGCCCAGCACCGCAAAGAGCATCGCGAGGGAGGCGAGCGAGGATTCCATCACCTTTCCTGCATGTGGAGACGCCGGTCGGCCGCCCCCCGTTGCGATCCATACTCTAGGGGCGATGGCGGCGCAGTGGATCGAAACGGTCATGGGCCTGGTCGTGTGCGGGGGGCTTTCGCTCCTGCCCGTGCTCGGCTATGTCGTTGCGACCCACAACCGTCTCGTGACCCTTCAGAACCAGATCCGGGAGTCGTGGGCGAACGTGGACGTCGCGCTCAAGCGTCGGTACGACCTCATCCCCAACCTGGTCGAGGCCGTCCGCGGGTACGCCCGGCACGAGCAGAGCCTGGTCGAGGCGGTGGCGGCGGCGCGGCAGCGGGCGATCCGGAGCGTCGGGTCGGTCGCCCAGCAGGCCCGAGACGAGTCGGCGCTGGAGGCGAGCCTGCACCGGCTCCTGTCGGTGGCCGAGGCTTGGCCGGAGCTGAAGGCGAGCGCCCACTTTCTCGAACTGCAGCGCGAACTGGCCAAGACGGAGGACCGGATCGCGGCCGCCCGGCGGTTCTACAACGGGAACGTCCGGAGCTACAACGCGATGCTGGAGATGTTCCCGTCGTCGCTCGTCGCGAGGGGGAGGCGGCCGGCGGAGTATTTCGAGCTGAGCGGGGCCGACGAGAGGCGGGCGCCGTCGCTCCGAACGTCGGACGGGCGGCTGGGTGCGAGCCAGGCGTCCGGTCTGTACGACCTCCCCAACCCCGATCCGGCCGCCGACCGAGAGAACCGCTCCCAGACGGACCGCGCCTGAAGTCGGCGGGGACGGGCATGGCCGGCCCCGCGTTCCGCCATAATGCGGGCGACGATGGACGGCCGGCCGAGTTGGGATGCCTACTTTCTCCAGATCGCGCATCTGGTCGCGACGCGGGCGACGTGCCCCCGGCGATCGGTCGGGGCGCTGATCGTCCGCGATAAGCGGATTCTGGCCACCGGCTACAACGGGGCTCCCCGGGGACTGCCGCACTGTCCGGAAGGAGGGCCCGAACACGACTGGCCGGAAGGATGCATGCGGGCCGGGCACTGCATCCGTTCTCTGCACGCGGAGCAGAACGCGCTGCTCCAGGCGGCGATGATCGGGATCCCGTGCGAGGGAGCGACGATGTACGTCACCTGCCAGCCCTGCAACACCTGCGCGAAAATGATCATCAATGCGGGCATCTCGCGCGTCATATACGAGGGGGATTATCCGGACCCGTTTTCGATCGAGCTTTTCGCTCAGGCGCGGCTGTCGGTAGGCATCTTCCGGGACGGGGTCGTCGTCCCGCTCGAACTGGACGGTGGGGGATCGGGTGTCGGCCCGGAGTCGAAATAAGTGAGCGAGTGGATCGTCCAGCTGGCGTCGACAAAGATGCTCGAAGGTTTTCGGGCGCCCCTCGCGACCCTCGCGATCGCTCTGATCGTCAGCCTGACGCTCACCCCCCTGGTGCGGCGGCTGGCGTTTCGGTACGGGGCGGTCGACGACCCCAAGCGCGACGACCGTCGCATCCACAAAGAGCCCCTGCCGCGCTGGGGCGGCATCGCGATCTACGGCGGCCTGACCGTCGCTCTGTTGGTCGTGATGCCGTTCGCGTACCCGCTGGAACCCTTCCCGCTGTACCTAATCGGGATTTTGGGGTTGGGCGGTCTCGTGGTGATCGTCGGGGCGCTCGACGACCTCCACGAATTCTCGGCCAAGATCCAGCTCGTCTTCTTGCTCGCGGTCGGGGTGGCGATCCAGTTCTTCGGCACCTCGGACCGGAGCATCGTCCAGATCACGGGCATGCGGTGGCCGCCGTTCGACGTCGACGGGGAGTGGATCGCGTTCGGGGCGTGGTCGATCGCCTTGACCGCGATCTACATCTTCGTGATCACGAAGACGATGGACACGATCGACGGCATCGACGGCCTGGCTTCGGGGATCGCGGCGATTGCGGGGGGAACGCTTTCGATCATCGCCACGTACGAGGGCCAGCCGCGCGTCGCTCTGATCGCGGCCGCGCTGGCGGGGGCGTCGCTGGGCTTCCTGCGGCACAACTACAACCCGGCCAAGATCATCATGGGCACGGGCGGAGCCCAGTTGCTCGGTTTCGTTCTGGCGTGCTTGAGCGTGGTCGGGGCCATGAAGACGGCGGCCGCGTTCATGATTCTGATCCCGATCTTCGTTTTCGGAGTACCCTTGTTCGACGCGGTCCAGGTTGTCGTGCGCCGGAGGCTCAGCGGAGCGCCCCTGGCCCAGGCCGACAAGCGGCACATCCACCACCAACTCCTCAATCGCGGTCTGACCCAGAGGCAGGCGGTGTGGGTGCTGTACGGGATAGCGTTCGTGCTCTGCGCGACGTTGGTGGTTGTGGTGAGGATGGGTGGGTAGTTTGAAGATCGCCTGTGTGGTGGGGACCCGACCGGACGCGATCAAGAGCGCGCCGGTCGTTTTGGCGTTGCGGCAGATGGCGCCGTCGGTCGAGACGGTGGTGGTCTCGACGGGCCAGCACCGAGAGATGCTCGAGCAGGCGCTGAACGCCTTCGGCCTGAAAGCCGAACATGGTTTGGATA
>JBDNCL010000216.1:0-4780 GCA_046719655.1 Fimbriimonadaceae bacterium | reverse complement strand
CATTGGGCACACTGCAATTTTAGGATTAGCGCTTTGGTGCCAGGGAAAAAACACTGTTATGTGGAATGAGATTGAGTTAGCAGCAAAGTTTTTAAAGTCGGCCAGGTACGAATCGACCCGACAGCGGACCGGCGGAGTCGGGATGGCGAAGATTAGCAAGACGGGCAGTTGCGGAATGTGCGGGACGATGCTGCCGGAAAAGCTGATCGAGGGGGCCCGGGAAGGCCGCCTGGTCGCCTGCGAAGGGTGCCACCGGTTCCTCTACTTCTCGGAGGGCGTCGTCTGAAACACCGAAGCGCGGGCTCGGGAGACGGACGGATCGGGCGGGCGCTGCTGCGGATCGCGGCCGCCGCCGCTCTGGTCGGAGCCGCCGTCGGCTGCGCCAAGTACCCGGATTCGGGACGAGGGCCGGCGGCGACCCGCCTGTCGATCACGATGACCCTGGCCGCGCCTCCCAATCCGAACTTCGTCTATATCGTCGCCTTCAACCCGTCCACCGAGACCAACCCGACCGTGAACGGACCGCTCCCGGTCGTCGCCCCGCCGTGGGGCAACGGATTTGTGTCGGGAAACGCGCGCTACTTCGTCCGGTGGGACATCACCCAATCTCCGCGGTACCTGGTCTACCGGTTCCAGACCCCCGACCTGCTCCAGTTCGTCGCCACCGGGGTGCCGATCAACTTTGTCGATCCCGAACCAGGGAGCCGGCAGATCCGGTTCGAGATCGAGCTCAGCCAGATCGCGGCGACGTTGGCGGAAGCGGAGTCGTTCCGGTCGGTGCAGATCAACTTCCTGACCATGGACCGGGTGCCGCAGGGCGGTTCGGGAAGCAAGGTCTGGGACGCTCTCGGC
Organism: Fimbriimonadaceae bacterium; assembly: GCA_046719655.1. Lineage (GTDB taxonomy): Bacteria > Armatimonadota > Fimbriimonadia > Fimbriimonadales > Fimbriimonadaceae > JBDNCL01. The sequence goes on along the minus strand of JBDNCL010000216.1, from coordinate 3,928 downwards.
GACGGACGCCTTCCCAGCGGGATCAACCAGTTCATCACGATCCCCGTCACCATCGGCGGGACGTACAACAACGACCGCTTCCTCGACCTGGAGCCGACGGGCGACGTCGCCGACCCCTCTCTCGACATCGTCGACTGGCAGGTCGAGGTCCGCCGCCAATAGCTGCCGGACCGACCATGCCGCGGGTATCGATCCTCCTGACCTGCTACAACCACCTCGCGTACCTCCGCGAAGCCTGGGCCGACATCCAGGCCCAAACGTTCCAAGACTACGAGGTGATCGCGATCGACGACGGGTCTTCGGACGGGACCCGCGAGTGGCTGGCCGAGATTGCGGACCGGGCGACCGTCATCCTCAACGAACGGAACCTCGGCACCTACGGATCGCTGAACCGGGCCCTCGAATCGGCGACGGGGGAGTTTGTGGCCGTCTTGAACGACGACGACCGGTGGGCGCCGGAAAAACTGGCCCGGCAGATGGCGGCGTTCGATTCCTTTCCCGAGATCGGACTCGTCCACACCGGAGGGCGGTTCATCGACGGCGAGGGTCGGGTCCTAGAGGGCAACCCGCTCGGCTTCGCGTGGCCGACGTTTCCGGTCGGCGGAGGGGGGATCTGGGTCGGGGACGCCCGTCTCGCCCTGGTCTACGAAAACAAGATCATCGCTTCGGCGGCGGTTGCCAGGCGCGAGTGTTTCGAGAAGCTGGGGGGGTTCAACCCCGAATATTTCGGCTCCGGCGACTGGGAGATGTGGTTCCGAATCGCCGAAGTGTGGCCGATCGGCTTCGTCGCCGAGCCCCTGACCGACTACCGGGTGCACGGCGCCAACGCCAGCCACAAGCTCGAACGGATCTGGCGGGACGACGTCCGGCTGAGATCGTGGCTGGCGCCCCGGCTCGACTCCCTGGAGGACCGATTTCCCGCGGCCGAGGTCCGACGCGCCAAAGCCCACAACTGGGCCGCCTTGGGCACGGTTCGAACGCTGACCGGGGACCCTCGGGAGGGACGCCGGGCGTACGCGGAGTCTCTGCGCCTGTACCCCGGTCGGTTGAAGAGCGTCCTCCGGTACGGAGCCACCTTCCTACCCCGTCCCCTGTTTCGCAAGCTGCTGTGACCGCCCCATGCCCGAACGGAACCGAATCTACCTAGACCATGCCTCGACCACGCCGGTGCTCCCCGAAGCGCGGGCGGCGATGCTTCCGTGGCTGGAGGCGGGATTCGGCAATCCGAGCAGCCTTCACGCCGAAGGCCGTCGGGCTCGGGAAGCGATCGACGAGGCGCGCGAGGTCGTGAGCGGCGCAATCGGCAGCCTGTTCGCCGAGGTCCTGTTCACGTCGTCGGCGACCGAGGCGGCCAACACCGCCATCCTCGGCTCGGCGCTGGCCCCGTTCGACGCGCGACGAAGGCGGATCGTCCTGAGCGCGGCCGAGCACCACTGCGTGCTCCACACAGCCGACATCCTGCGCCGGCTCGGTTTTCAGGTTGTGCACGCCCCCGTCGATTCCCAAGCGCGCGTCCGTCTCGATGCGCTGGCCGAACTGCTGACCGACGACGTGCTGCTCGTGGCCGTCATGCACGCCAACAACGAACTCGGCACCTTCCAACCGGTCGCCGAAGTGGCCGAACTCGCCCACCGCGTCGGCGCCCGGTTCCTGTGCGACGCGGTGCAGACCTTCGGCTGGGTGCCCTGGAAGGTGGACGATCTGGGAGCCGACTTTGCGACCGTCTCGGCCCACAAGCTGGGGGGGCCGAAGGGCTGCGGCGCGCTCTACCTCCGGGCAGGCGTGAAGATCTCCCCCCTTCTCGTCGGCGGCGGCCAGGAGCGGGAGATGCGGGCCGGCACCGAAAATGTGGCCGCCATCGTCGGATTTGCGGCCGCCTGCCGGACCCTGGGCGGACGCCCAGGGTTCGCCGCCGGTCGGACCGCCGCCCGCGACGCCTTCGCTTCCGAGCTCGAGCGGCTCGCGCCGGTTGGCCTCGAATGGACCGTCGGTGCGGGCGTCGAGCGCCTGGGCGGGCACGCCCACCTCCGGATCGCCGGCATCTCGGCCGAGTCGCTTCTCATCCGGCTGGACCGGCTGGGCGTGTCGGCCAGCAGCGGGTCGGCCTGCTCTTCGGGAAGCATCGAACCCAGCCACGTGCTCGTCGCCTGCGGCTGGTCCGAAACCGAGGCCCGCGAGGGTCTCCGATTCACATTCGGTTGGACGTCGACGATCGAGGAGGCCCGCGAAGCCGCCCGCCGCGTCGCAAGCGCCGTAGAAGAGATTCGTGCCGCTCGGAGACCTTGACGGCCGCACCCTTCGGTTCGGGCCCCCAGACCGCGATCCGCCGCCGGACGGAGCCGGTTCCGGTACCCTTTAGGATCACCCATGACCCTGCCGATCGAGGATCTGACTCCCCGCCAAATCGTCGCCCAGCTCGACCAGTACATCGTCGGTCAGTCGGCCGCAAAGAAAGCGGTCGCCGTCGCCCTGCGCAACCGATACCGTCGGCAACAGCTGCCGCCCGAGGAGCGGGACGACGTCCTCCCCAAGAACATTCTCATGATCGGCCCGACCGGCGTTGGGAAGACCGAAATCGCCCGACGTCTCGCCCAGCTGGCCAAGGCTCCGTTCGTCAAGGTGGAGGCGACCAAGTTCACAGAGGTCGGTTACGTCGGGCGCGACGTGGAGTCCATGATCCGAGACCTGGTGTCGGCCGCGGTCCGGCTGGTCACCCAGGAGTACATCGACGCCGTCAAGCCGCAAGCTTCGGTCCGGGCCGAAGAGCGCCTGGTGGACCTACTCGTCCAGAGGATTCCGCCGGCGCCGACCGAGACCGACGAGTCCGAACCCGAGAAGACGCCGGACCCGGCGGCGGAGCGCCCTTCCCCGGCCGAAAGCACGGCGGAGAGGGAGATGCGGGAAGCCCTGATGGAGAACCCGATCTTCCGGCAGGCGTTCGAGATCTTCGGATCGAAGCTGCAGGACGGATATCCGGAATCGTGGACCCCGGGAACGGCGAAAGCCAAGAGTTCGGCGAGCGACGAACAGGCATCGGCCCGGCACCGAGAGGAGATTCGGGCCCGACTGCGCCGGGGCGAGCTCGAGAACGAGCGGGTCCAGGTCGAGGTCGAAGAGGCGACGAACCCGTTTATCCAGGTGTTCAGCCCCCAGGGGCTCGAAGAAATGGGGCTCGACCCCTCGAACTTGGGTGGACCGTTCGGGGCGCGCCAGGCGACCCGGGAGGTCACGGTGGCCGAAGCGCGCAAGATCCTGACCGAGGAGGAGTCGCGCCGGATGATCGACAAGTCGGCGATGAACCGGGAGGCGATCGAACGGGCCGAACAGACGGGGATCGTTTTTCTGGACGAGCTCGACAAGGTGGCGGGCCGGTCGGGGGGTTCGGGTCCGGACGTTTCGCGCGAGGGGGTGCAGCGCGACCTGCTCCCGATCATCGAGGGCTCGACCGTCGCGACCAAGTTCGGTCAGATCCGCACCGACCACATCCTGTTCATCGCGGCGGGCGCGTTCCACATCAGCAAGCCGAGCGACCTGATTCCCGAGCTCCAGGGGCGGCTTCCGATCCGGGTCGAACTGGAACCGCTCACCGAAGACGACTTCCGCCGAATTCTCAGCGAGCCGAGAAACGCGCTCGTCGAGCAGTACCGAAAGCTGTTGGCGGTGGAAGGGGTGACGTTGGAGTTCACCGACGAGGCCGTGGCCGAGATCGCCAAGATCGCGGCCGAAGTCAACGCCCGGACCGAGAACATCGGGGCCCGGCGCCTGCACACCGTGATGGAGCGCCTTCTCGAGGACGTGCTGTTCGACGCGCCCGACGTGGAGCAGAAGCACATCCGCTTCGGACCGGAAGAGGTTCGCCAGAGGCTGAGCACCCTCGCGGGCGACGTCGATCTGAGCCGATACATTCTCTAGGACCGCTTTTCGAAGG
>JBDNCL010000215.1:0-4800 GCA_046719655.1 Fimbriimonadaceae bacterium | reverse complement strand
GTCCGCCAGGGCGAGGAGCGGGGACTGCGGCCGTCGCTGGCGGTCGGGGTCGGCTACACGTACAACTGGGACCCGCAGGGTTTCGGCAGCGAGAGGGGGACCACGGCCGGCACCCTGACCCTTTCGTTGCCCGTTTTCGACAACGGCATCACCCGGGCCCGGGTGAAGGCGGCCCGGCAGGACGAAACGCAGCTGGAGGTCCGCATCCAGCAGGCCCGGCTCGGCATCTCCCTCGAAGTCCGGCAGGCGGTCACCAATCTCGAAAACGCCAAGGCCCGATACGACTTCGCGACGCGGGCCGTCGCCCAGGCCGAAGAGGCGTACCGCCTCTCCGTCCTCCGCCTCGACGCCGGCGAGGGCATCCGGGTCGAAGTCACCGACGCCCAGGCGAACCTGACCCGCGCCCGCACGAGCCGAGTAGCGGCCCGATACGACTACCTCATCGCCTACGCCCAGCTTCAACGAGCGATCGGCCCGGATGGCCCGGCCGAAGTCGCCGCCCATTCCAACCCGGTGAGACCCACCGAAGCAGATCAGGGAGGGAACCCATGAGAGCCATCACGCTCATCTTGCCCGCCGTCGCCGCCGTCATGATCGGTTGCGTCGACCGCGAGGCCCAACAGCAGTCCCGAGAGACGGCGGCCATCATCAACGATCCGACCGTTCCCGTCAGCCTCGAAGAGGCGCGCCTCCAAACCATCACCGAAACGTTCGAGATCACAGGCCAGCTCGTGACGTCGGCCGATTCCATGATCGGCGCCCAAGTCGGGGGACGCCTCGTCGGCGTCTTCGTCAAGGACGGGGACCCGGTCACGGCCGGTCAAGTCATCGCGGTGCAGGACACGGCCAACGCCGAGGCCCAGTACCGACAGGCGATGGCCGGACTGTCGGCCGCCCAGTCTCAGCTTCAGCAAGCCCTGTCCAACGCCCGACTGCAACCGGCGCGTTCGGCGGCCGGGGTCGCCGCCGCCGAGTCCCAGCTCCGGGCGGCCCGAGCCCAGCTCGACAAGGCCCGCACCGGAGCCCGAGCCGAGGAGATCCGGCAGGCCGAGGCGGCGGTGCGCGGCGCCCGGGCCGGAGCCGACCACGCCAAGCGCGAACTCGACCGAGCCCGAGCCCTCCTGGCCGAAGGCGCCGTGAGCCAGCAGCGGGTGGACGCCGCCCAGGCCGCCTACGACGCCGCCCTGTCGCAGTACGAGGCGGCCGTCCAAAGCCTCGCGATCGCCCGCGACGCGGTCCGACCCGAAGACCTGCGTTCGGCCGAGGAAGGGGTGCGGCTGGCGGAAGAGAACCTGCGGGGAGCCCGGGCGGCCAAGGAGCTGGACGTCCTGCTCAGCCAGCAGGTCGTAGCGGCCCGCGCCGCCGTCCGATCCGCCCAGGCTCAGGTCGATCTCGCCCGCAAGCAGATCGAGGACGCCCGGATCAAGGCGCCGTTTTCGGGCCGGATTTCGGGAAACCCCACCCAGCCGGGAACCGTTCTCGGACCGGGGTCCCCGGTCGCCCGCATCATCGGCGGCGAAGGCATCTACTTCCAGGGCGAGGTCCCGGAAGGCAAACTCGGGTTCATCTCCGTCGGTCAGAACCTCCAGGTCACGATCGACGCCCTCGGCGGTCGCACCTTTTCCGGTCGCGTCGCGGCGATCGACCCCGCCGGCCAGGAACTCGGTCGGATCTTCCGGGTGCGCATCTCGATCGACCAGACCGACCCTTCGATGAAGCCGGGGATGTTCGCCCGGGGGATCCTCGTCACCCGACGGGTGGAGGACGCGGTGGTCGTTCCCCAGGCCGCCATCCGTCAGGAGGGCGACAAGGCGTTCGTGTTCCGGGCGGTGGACAACAAGGCCGTCCGGACCGAAGTGGAGCTCGGGATGGCCACCGACGGTCTTCAGCAGGTGATCGGCGTCCCGGCCGGAGCCCTGGTCGTCGTCCGCGGCTCGCAGGCCGTCTTCGACGGAGCGACGCTGGCGGCCGAGCCGACACCCGCCGCCAGCGGCACGCCCGCCGGCCAAAAGCAGAGAGGCTGACAGCATGAGATTCACGAAACTCGCGATCTCTCGGCCGGTCTTCATGCTCATGCTGATGTGTCTGGCCATCCTCATGGGGGCCATCGGCTACAACCGCATGCGCGTCGAAGAGAACCCGGAGGTCAACTTCGGCGTCATCTCGGTCACCACCGTGTATCCGGGTGCGGACCCCGACTCGGTCAGCGTCCTCGTGACCCGAAAGGTCGAAGAGGCGATTTCGGGCGTCGGCGGCATCCGGGAGGTCACCAGCCAGTCGCAGGAAGGCGTCTCGGTCGTCGTCGCCCAGTTCGAGATCGGCACCAACATGGACGAGGCCCTCAACGACGCCCGCGCCAAGGTGGACGCGATCGTCAACGAGTTGCCTCTCGCCGTCGAGAAGCCGACGATCTCGAAGTTCGACTCGGCGAGTTCGCCCGTTCTGACCATGGTGCTCCGGCACCCGACTCTGACCGGCCCCCAGATTCGAGACCTGGCCGACGACCGACTCAAGGACCTCTTCTCCCGAATCCCGGGCGTGGCCCAGGTGTCGGTCACGGGCGGCGGCGTCCGCGAAATCCAGGTCCAGATCGACCGCAACCAGCTGCTCCGCTACCAGATCGGAGTCGCCGACGTCGTCCGAAGCATCCAGGGAGCGACCCTGAACATCCCCAGCGGCCGCGTCGTCACCGAAGACAAGGAGTTCACGGTCCGCGTCCCCGCCGAGTTTCAGTCGGCCGAGGAGCTGCGCGACTTCCGGCTCTCCTTCCGCGACAACAGCGGCCCGCCCAGCCGGCCCACCGCCGTACGTCTGGGAGACATCGCCACCATCGTCGACACGACCGAGGAGACGAGAATCCGCAGTCGCCTGAATCAGACGGACGCCGTCGTCATGGTGGTCCAGAAGACGCGTGAAGGCAACGCGATCGAGATCTCGAAGGGGGCCGAGAAGGTCATCGAGCAGGTCAAAAAGGACTTCGGAGTCGAGATCGTCAAGACGGACGAAGCGGCCACCCGGGTGAAGGAGTCCATCAAAGACCTCAACATCGCCCTGTTCTTCGGCATCTTCCTGGTCACCGTCATCGTCTACGTGTTCCTCCACAACTTCCGGGGAACCCTGATCGTCGGCATCGCCATTCCGCTGTGTCTGAGCATCGCCGTGGTGGCGATCTGGTCGCTCGGGTTTACGATCAACAGCATGACGATGCTCGCCATGGCCCTCGCCATCGGCGTTCTGATCGACGACGCCATCGTCGTTCTCGAGAACATCTACCGGCACCTCAAGATGGGAGAAGATCCGGTGACGGCCGCCATCAACGGTCGCTCCGAGATCGGCGTCGCCGCGATCGCCATCACGCTGGCCGACGTGGCCGTGTTCATCCCCATCGCCTTCATGGGCGGCGTCGTCGGGCAGTTCTTCCGACCGCTCGGCATCACGTTCGCGGTCGCCGTCCTGTCCTCCCTGCTCGTGTCGTTCACGATCACGCCGATGCTCGCTTCGCGCTGGTATCGGCGCGGCGAGGACATGGAGCACCCGACCGGACGATTCGCGCAGTGGTTCGAACGAGGCTTCACCCGGTTCGAGAACTTCTACCGCCGCACGCTGGCGTGGTCGCTCGAGCACCGCTGGTTCGTGTTCTGCGCCGGATATTCGGCTCTGGTGGGCGTCTTCATCATGATCGCCGCCTCGGCCCAGTCCAGCATCGGGGGCGTGATCGGTCTCGGCGTCGCGTGTATCGTCTTCACCGCCATTCTGGCCCTGATGATCTTCGGCGGGCGGGTCTGGGCGACCAAGCTCGGCGCCCGGAAGGCGTGGCTGATGTTCTTCGGCCTGACCGTCGGGCTCGGCGTCGTCCTCTCGGCTGTTCCCGGCTTGGCCGCCAACCTGCGTCTGCCCGTCCCGATCGCGGCCATCCTCGGCTCTCTGACCGTGATGGGCGTCCTCGCCCTGATCGCGAACGCGGTTCAGCCGGTCGCGAAGTCCCGGTTCGTCTTCAGCGGGGCCATGTTCGGGGTCGCATTCCTCGCCTTTGCCCTGATCGGGTTCGGGTGGGGACAGTGGAAGGGCGAGCCCCTGTTCAAGTTCCAGTTCTTCCCGGTCAGCGACGGAGGCAAGGTCGAGATCAAGGTCCTCCTGCCGCCGGGATCGACGTTGGACCAGACGGCCGACGTCGTCTCCTACATCGAGGAGAGGGTCAAGGATCATCCGGAAACCCGCTTCGTCGTCTCGACGATCGGGCAGCGCCGAGCCGACTTCTTCGGTTCGGACATCGGCCCGAACTACGCCGACGTCACCGTGACCCTCCGGGAAAAGCGCGCCCTCCTCGACACGCTGATGTTCTGGACGCCTCAGGACCTGCGCGTCCGCCGGGACACCGCGGTCGCCGCCGACATGCTGAAGATGATCGGGCGGGTCCCCGGAGCCGACATCACGGTGTCGGGAGGCGACTCGGGCGGGTTTGGGCGACCCATCCAGATGGGCTTCACGTCCGACAACCGGGAGCTGCTCATCCAAACCGTCCAGCGCATCCGCGATCGGTTGGCGCAGGGCGCGGTTCCCGGCGTCCTGTCGCCCGAGATCAGCGCCAAGTCGGGCCGGCCCGAACTTCAGGTCGTCCCCAGGCGCGACCGCTTGGCCGACGTCGGCGTGAGCGCGTTCGAGGTCGCATCCACAGCGCGGACCCTCTACAGCGGCGACGACAGCACCAAGTTCCGGGTGCAGGGGCGCGAATACGCGATCCGGGTGATGATGTCGCTGGAGGACCGGAACAACCCGGCCATGCTGGCCCAGGTGCCGGTC
>JBDNCL010000214.1:0-4819 GCA_046719655.1 Fimbriimonadaceae bacterium | reverse complement strand
ATCTTCGACCTGTTCTACTGCGGCGGGACGGTCAAGGTGCACCGAGCCATCGAAGTGCTGCAGAACGCGTTCCGCCCGACCCGGATCAAGTTCCTGGTCGTTCGCCGCGGCGTGCAGAGCGAAGTCAACCGATAGATCGGCTCTTCCTCACACGAAGGCCTCCGGCTCGGCGCCGGAGGCCTTCGTCGTTCGGCCGGTACTCCGGAACTAGAGGACGAGCTGTTCGTCGACGATCTTCCGTTCGAAGTTCCAACCCGCCGACCACTGCGCCCGCCATTCGCGGCCGCGATCGTCCGTCCAGATCGACCGGATCGTCACGGGCAGACCCCGCTCGCCGTCGATCACGATTTCCACTTCGGACGCCCCCTGGCGCGCGCGAGGCTCGAATCCGGTAGTTGGTCACGGTGCGCCCGCGAAACTCGCGGGAGCGCTCCTCCGTGGTCACCCGGAAGCCGGATTGGGGCCGCGACCATTCCGCGATGAGAGGGCCGAGGGCGTCGCGGCCTTCCGTGAGCCCCCTAAATATCAGTCGTCCGAAATCTCGATTCCAGTTTCGGGCGATCTGAGACGCGTTCCAGTCCGCGTCTCCCGTCTTGCCGTCGATCGGGAACGGGGGGGTCGTCTTGGTGCCGATGCGCAGGGAACGGGTGGTGCCGTTGGCCGCCATCACGCCCGCGTCGGGTACCAGAGCGACGATCGGGAACTCGATGCGGTAGTTCCGGTTGTCCCGTACCGCGATCGTGGTGCGTATCTGGCCTCTCCCTTCCGGCGTCTCGACCGTGGTTTCGGCCACCCCCTCCACGCCGCGCATCCCTTCGATCGCCTGCGCCATCCTCCGGCCGACTTCGGCCGCCGAAAGCCGGGAGGCGGTCCAGCCGGAGGTACCCGGCCGCGGGATGTCGGGCGGGCGGGGCGGATTGGCGCGGGCGATGTCCTCCCGGGTGATCGGCGGGACCCCCGGCTGACCTTCGGCCGGCGCTTCGTTCCGTTCGCCGGGTACCGATTCGGCCCCGTCGGCCTCGGGTCGAACGGGCGCGGACGCCACCGGGCCCTCGCCATCGGTCGGGCCGGCCGGACGGTCCGTTCTCGGACGGCAGCCGACGATCGTCAGCGCCGTCACAAGGACCAACGCCACGGACAGCCCGCGGGACCGGATCGCGCGGTTCCCTCCCTTCGACGTGATTGGGGTTCTCGGCTCCTGCACGCTGAGATTATGACGCCGGTTCCGCGTCCGTCACGCCCGGAAGCGGGTGTTCGAGGTACGCCCAGTACTCGATCTTCACGTCCGGAAAGGCGGCATCCTTCTGTCTGCACTCGGCGAGGAACTCCTCCTCTTCCGCCGTCGGCACCCCGCCGATGTGGACGCGGTCCGCCAGGGCGGCGAGCCTCTCGAACCGATCGATATGGTCTTGGAACCGGACCTCGGCGTAGTCTCGCGCCGCGTACGTCGAGATCAGGAACTGCCAGTCGGACGCCTCGGCCAGCAGCAGCTCGCGGGCGCACTGCTCGACGATCTCGCGGGCGGGCCCGCCTGCATACTCCCGAGCCATCGAACGCATCTTCCTTTCGCACGGGTACAGCTTCTTCCAGGTCCAGAGGTTGTCGTCGTTCAGCCAGATGTAGTGGTAGCCGCCCTCGCCCCACGAACCTTCGGGCAGGGTGATGACGTGCCGGGCCGGTTCTTGGTCGATGACGTCGCCCGCCGACACGGATTCGATCTCGGGTTCGTAGTGCAGTCTCCGGGCCAGTTCGTACAAGAACTCGGGGCCTTCCCACCACCAGTGCCCGAACAGCTCGGTGTCGTACATGGCGACGACCGTTCCCTCGCGCTCCCAGACGCCCCGGTAGTGGCCCAGCGTCCCCTTGAGGGTGCGCACCATGTCGTCGGCGTGGTTCCCGATGTTCTCGAACGCGCTCCACGGGTCGTACGGCTGCTTTTTCCCGAGATCGCGCTTGTCTTCGCTGATGCGCCAGTAGCGCAGGCGCCCCGGGTACAGCTGCTTGTGAAACTCCAGGTAGTACGGATCGCCCGGGTAGCCGTGCTCGCCCGACCAGACCTTGACCGTCGTTTCCGGGTCTCGGGCAAAGACGGTCACCCCGTTGGGAAGACGGTAGTGCTCGTACTCGGACCGCGCCTCGGCCGGAGGCGAGAACCACTTGCTCGACCGGGCAAACAGCTCGGCCAGCTGCGGGAACTTGGCGGCATAGGTCCCCAACGGCGCTCCGCCCCGAATCATGTGGGAGTCCACGAAGAAGTACTCGATGCCGTTCTCCTGGAGGTAATCCTCGACCGCCTTGCGCGGCCACGCCTGGTCTTGGTCGCCCGCCGGCGACTTCCAGGGGTACATCGGGCGGTAGGCGCATTCCGGAAGCCAGATCCCGCGCGGTCGGCGTCCAAAACAGCGCCGGTACACGTCGACGCCGGTCTTGACCTGCGCCTGACACGATTCGTCGGTACCGAGCAGCGGCAGGTAGCCGTGAGTCGCGCAGCAGGTGATCAGCTCGACCGACCCCTCGTCTTGGAAGTACCGGAAACCGTCGACGATGTCGCGGCCCCACTTGTGCTTGAATTGGACGAGAGCGCGGGTGTACTGTCGCTGCCACATTCCGGCCAGACCGACCATCCACAGCGGGCCTTCGCGCTCGAAACGCTCGCGGTCCGAGATCGCGGCGTCGATCTTGTCTTGACAGTACGCCTCGAACTCGGCCTTGAAGGCGGGATCGGTCAGCTGCTCGCAGACGATGGGCGTCATGTTGATCGTCCAACGCGGCTTGATCCCCTCTTGGATGAGGCGGTCGAGAGCGTGAAGGATCGGCAGATAACACTCGGCCGCCGATTCCATGATCCAGTCGGTGCCGTGGGGAGACTTGCCGTGCGACAGAACGTACGGCATGTGGGTGTGCAGACAGAGAAGGAAGCGTCCGACCGGCATGTCGATCTATTCTGGCATGGGCAACCCTCGGCGGGAGTTCCGCTCGGCCGAACGGGACGGGAGAACCGCACCGACCGAGGCGATCCCGGGGGCGTTCCGGAGCCGTCTTCGGCCGAGGGTTGGAATCGGTAACTCGACGCACCTTTCGTACCCCCGATCGATCCGCCGCGAGCCCCGAAGTCTACGAAGCGGGAAAGCGGTTTTCGAGTTGAACAGGAACGACTTTCCCTACGCGGCGCCGTTTCGCAGATTCGGAATGCGTTCCGCAGAATCTCCGACCGGATCCGGTGCAATTCGAATTCGAATACCCGTATTTTTTCCAGTACTCAGGGCGCGTTGAACACGCCTATAGTGTTCCGGTGAACGGTTTGAACACCGGGTCCGGCGTTCGATGAAATCCGGGAGACCGCCTCCAAAAGCGCGTCGATCCTTGGTACTCGGTCGAACAATCCCCGCATTCGGGCCGTCCTAGGTTTGTCTCGCCTTTCCGGGCGCGGCTTGGACAGCCGAAGCGCGGCGAACGAGTCTCGATTTCTTGCCTCCCAGGAGCGGCGGGGCGGTCGATCCGAACAGGCTCGGCCGCCCTCGTCGCTTTCAGCCGAGCCGATCAACGGAGAAGAATCAGGCTGACCGCCATGACCGCCATGCCGGCGAGGATGCCGTAGACCGACTCGTGTCCGCGCCCATACTCTCGAGCCGCGGGCAGCAGTTCGTCCAGCGAAACGAACACCATCACGCCGGCGACGGCCGCGAAGAGAGCCGCCTTGATTTCGGGGGTGAAGAACGGCCGCAGCACGAGGTACCCGAGAATGGCGCCCACCGGTTCGCAAAGACCGGACAGCATCGACAGAACCAGGGCTTTGCGCCGGCTTCCCGTCGCGTAGTAGATCGGAACCGACACGCTGATCCCTTCCGGGATGTTGTGCAGAGCGATGGCGATGGCGATCGCGACGCCGACGCTGGGATTGTCGAGCGCGGCGAAGAACGTCGCCATCCCTTCCGGGAAGTTGTGGACGCCGATCGCAAAGGCGGCGATCAGCCCCATGCGCATCAGTCTGCGGCGATCGGGTTCGAGACGCGGGATTCCGAGCTGTTCGGGACCTTGGAGCAGGGCGATCTCCGACGCCTCCCGTGGTTCGTGGGGGTTTTCCGTCTTCGGGACGAGAAAGTCGATCAGGGCGACGAAGACCATCCCGGCGAAGAACCCCCCGGCGACGATCCAGCTCGCTCGGGGCTCCCCCATAGTCGGAACCAAACCGTCGTGCGCCTTGCCCAAAATCTCGACGAACGACACGTAGAGCATGACCCCCGCCGAAAAGGCCAGAGAAACGGACAGGAACCGGAAGTTGGTTCGGCGCGCGAAGAACGCGATGAGACTGCCGACGGCGGTCGCCAAGCCGGCGAACAGCGTCAGCAGGAACGCGGCAAGAACGTTGTTGCTCCCGTTGAAGAACTCCACGTCGCTCGGCGAGGGTACCCGCACGCCGAAACGGGCCTATCGTTCGAACCTGGCTCGACGCCTCGACGGCTACTAAGATCCGGTTCCCTTGCCCTTTCCCCGCCCCGAGTCGGGACCGTCTTCCGGATCCTGGATCAGGCTCCGCTCGAAAAGCTCCCGCAACCGTTCTCGCTCGGCCCTCTCCTGCTCGCGCCGCTTCACGTCGTCGAAATAGCGCTTGTCGTAGACCTGGCCGCCCCGCATCGGGGACCGGTCGGCCGCCCTCGCCGACCCAGCCGACTTCCCGTAGGCGACCGGCAGGCGGCCGGCGGCGTAAGCCCAGGCCAAGACCAGGGGTACGGCCGCAAACGGCACCAGCTGCATGGGCGTGCCGACGAGGATCAAGCCGGCCGCCAGCCAGGCCAGCCAACGCCCGGTCAGAGGCTCT
>JBDNCL010000213.1:0-4847 GCA_046719655.1 Fimbriimonadaceae bacterium | reverse complement strand
GCCGCGAAGAACATGGTCGTGCTGCTCATCGCGCACACCAAGGTCGAGAATTTCGAGGACCCCGAGTCGAGCCCCTACGACCGCTACTCGCCCCGTCTGCACAAGCACGCGTCGGCGCTCGTGTGCGAGTGGTGTGACGCCGTGCTCTTCGCCACGCGGAAACTCCGCACCCAGAGCGAGGACGCCGGGTTCGGCCGCAAGCGCACCATCGCCAAGGCGATCGGCAGGGACGGCGGCGACCGCGTGTTGCGTGCCGTCGGCGGGCCGAGCTGCGTGGCGAAGAACCGCTACGGGATCACGGAAGAACTGCCGCTCGACTGGGCGGCGTTCATGACCGCTCTTTCCAACCCATCCAACCAACCCAACGAGGAGGACTCCAATGGCTGACCTGCGCGGATTTGACGCCAACGCCGTGGAACCGTCGAGCGACTTCGACCCGCTCCCGGCGGGCAAGTACCTCGCCGTCATCACCGAGTCGGAGATGAAGCCGACCAAGTCCGGCTCCGGGCACTACCTACAGTTCACGTTCGAGGTGATCGACGGGCCGTACAAGGGCCGCTACCTGTGGGCGCGGCTCAACCTCGACAACCCCAACGCCACCGCGGTGCAGATCGCGAAGGCCGAACTGTCGGCCGTGTGCCGGGCGGTGGGCGTGCTGGCCCCGAACGACTCCACCGACCTGCACGACCTGCCGCTGGTGATCCACGTGAAGTGCAGGAAGCGGCCCGACACCGGCGAGGTCGCCAACGAGATCAAGGGCTACTCGCCCAAGGCCTCGCTCGCCGAGTCGACCGCGCCCACCAGGCCCGCGGCCGCGCCCGCGGCGAGCGGCAAGCCGACCACGCCGCCGTGGAAACGCTGATCGCAGTCCCCTGACGCACGTTCACCCGGTGCCCCCGCGCCGGGCCGTGGCCGCCACCATTCCTCACGAGTCACCCCATGCAACTGGAACTGCCATACCCGCCCAGCGTCAACCACCTGTGGCGGCGGGTCGGCCACCGGACGCTGTTGAGCCGTCGCGGACGCGCGTACCGTCGCCAAGTTCACAACCTCCTCGTCGCCGGCCGCGTTCGACCGCTGGAAGGCCGCCTCGCGGTCACGGTGGAGGTTCACCCGCCGGACCGCCGCCGCCGCGACCTCGACAACCTGCAAAAAGGCTTGTTCGACGCGATGCAGCACGCCGGCGTCTTTCTGGATGACTCGCAGATCGACGAGTTGCACATCCTCCGCTGTGAGTGCGTTCCGGGCGGTCTCGTGCGGGTGTGCGTGATGCCGCTGACCGCGACCGAGCCGGAGGCGGTCGCGAAACCCGAACCGGAGGTGAACCCGCACGTCAAGCAGCGGACCTGCCTGAAGTGCGGGAAGTTCTTCAACTCGCGTGGGGCGGGGAACCGCATCTGCTCGCCGTGCCGCCGCGAGAACAACCGGCTGGACCTGAGTGAGGCGGAGGTGCAGAAGCAGCGGGGCGTCAAGCGTCACAACGGCGAGCTTCTTCACCCATCCGAGGAGTGCTGAAGAGCCATGATACTGCGGCCTTACCAGCAAGACGCTATCGCCGCGGTGTACGACCACCTGCGGACCCGCGACGACAACCCGTGCGTGGTGATCCCCACCGCCGGCGGCAAGACGCCCGTCATCGCCTCGATCTGCAAGGACGCGGTCGGGCTGTGGGGCGGGCGCGTGCTGATCCTCGCGCACGTCAAGGAGTTGCTGGAACAGGCCGCGGACAAGCTGCGGGCGGTCTGCCCCGAGGTGCAGTTCGGCGTCTACTCCGCCGGGCTGAAGCGCCGGGACCGCCGCGACCCGGTCATCGTCGCCGGCATCCAGTCGGTCTGGAAGAAGGCGTGCGAGTTCGACCCGTTCGACCTGGTGGTGATCGACGAAGCTCACATGATCGCACCCGACGGCGACGGGATGTACCGGCAGTTCCTCGCCGACGCCAGGACGGTCAACCCGTACCTGCGGATCGTCGGCTTCACCGCGACGCCGTACCGCCTGAAGTCGGGCACCATCTGCACGCCGGACGGTTTCCTCAACCACGTGTGCTACGAGGTCGGCGTTCGCGAGTTGATCGTGCAGGGCTTCCTGTGCCCGCTGGTCACCAAGGTCGGCATCAACAAGCCCGACGTGGACAACCTCCACATCCGGGGCGGTGAGTACGTTGCCGGCGAAGTCGAGGACCTGATGGATCAGGACAACCTCGTTGAGGCGGCGTGCGGCGAGATCGTCGGCTACACCGCGACGCGCAACGCGTGCCTGATCTTCGCCAGCGGCGTCCATCACGGCGAACACATCGTCCGTGTGCTGAAGGACAAGCATGGTGTCGAGTGCGGCTTCGTCACGGGCGACACACCGCCCGCCGAACGTGATGCCATCCTCGCGCGGTTCAAGTGCGGTGGGCTGAAGTACCTGTGCAACGTCAACGTGCTGACGACGGGCTTCGACGCGCCGCACATCGACTGCGTGGCGATCGTGCGGCCGACGCTCTCACCGGGCCTCTACTACCAGATGGTCGGGCGGGGTTTCCGCCTGCACCCGTCGAAACGCGATTGCCTCGTCCTCGACTTCGGCGGCAACGTGCTGCGGCACGGGCCGGTCGATCAGATCCGCGTGAAGGAGCGCGACGGCGGAACCGGCCTGCCACCCGTGAAGGAGTGCCCGGAGTGCCACACGGTCGTGATGGCCGGGCGCGCGGCGTGCCCCGATTGCGGTTACGAGTTCCCGCCACCGGAGCGTTCGAAGCACGACGCCAAGCCGTCGGACGCGGGGATTCTCTCCGGCCAGGTGACGGTCGAGACGTTCGCGGTTCACGACGCGGTCTACAGCGTCCACACCAAACGCGGCGCGGGCGACGATGCGCCCAAGAGCCTGCGGGTCGATTACAAGGTCGGCTGGCACCGCTGGAAGTCGGAGTGGGTCTGCCTCGAACACACCGGCTACGCGCGGGGCAAGGCGGTCGCGTGGTGGAGGAAGCGGTCGAAGATGCCGGTGCCGGCGACGGCAGCCGAGGCGGTCGAGATTGCCAAAGCCGGCGGGCTGGCCGACACGAAGTCGATCACCGTGCGCTCGGTCAGCGGCGAGGACTACGACCGCATCACCGATCACCAGCTCGGGCCGATCCCCGAAGCGGTCGAGCCCGCGGCACCGGAAGAAGAACTCTTCCCGTTCGGGTACAACGTGGCGCCCACGGAGGAGAAAATTCCGTGGTGACACCCGGCGAACTGCTGACCGCCGCACTGCGCTACGCCGAGCTTGGCTATCGCGTGTTCCCATGTTGGCCCGGCAGCAAGAAGCCGGTGACTGAACACGGTTTCCATGATGCCTCGACCGACGCCGCGCAGATCGAGAAGTGGTGGTCGAGGCACCCGACCGCGAACATCGGCATCGCGGCCGAGGGGATGCTCGTCGTTGACATCGATGGAGCGGACAACCCCTGGCCCGGCGATCCCGAACGTGCCGCTGATCTGGCCGGTGCCGGGGCGGTCGCGCAGACGCCAAGAGGCGGCCGGCACTACCTGTTCCGGCGGCTCGCGGACAAGAACTGGAAGTGTTCGACGGGCCAGCTCGCCTGCGGCGTCGATGTCCGCACCGACGGCGGCTACATCGTGGCCCCGCCGTCCGAGATCAAAGAAGGGCCGTACCGCTGGGCTGACACGCTCGAACTCGACGACCGCCTGGAGCAGTTGCCCGAACCGCCGCCGTGGCTCGTCGCCCAACTCGACCGTTTGGCCACAGGAACGCCCCCGTTGGCCCCACGTTCGCCGACGGCGGGCCAGGGCGTACCGGACGCCAACCCGATCCCGTCCGGCCAACGCAACGCGACCCTGGCGAAACTCGCCGGCACCATGCGCCGCGTCGGAATGGGCCGGGTGGAGATCGCGGCCGCCTTGCACCAGACCAACCGCGTCCGCTGCGTTCCGCCGCTGGCCGAACGCGAAGTGGACCGGATCGCGGAGAGCGTCGCCCGCTACCGCCCCGACGAAGTGTCGGTCGCGCTGGTCGAGAACCA
Organism: Fimbriimonadaceae bacterium; assembly: GCA_046719655.1. Taxonomy (GTDB): domain Bacteria; phylum Armatimonadota; class Fimbriimonadia; order Fimbriimonadales; family Fimbriimonadaceae; genus JBDNCL01. Next base: position 838 of record JBDNCL010000213.1, on the reverse strand, counting down.
CTACGACCAGACGTTCCAGTGTCCCACGGCCGCGGCCGGCCCGCCCGATCCGGGGCCGTTCCCAGGAGCGCTTCTGGCCGTCCCCGGCTTCGTCGGCGAGGTCACGGATTACACCCTGGCCACCGCCTTCCGCCGGCAGCCGGTCCTGGCACTGGCCGGTGCACTCGCGCTCTTGGGCACGCTGACCGGCCGCAAGGTCCGCGACGAGGTCGATACCCGCACCAACGTCTACTGCCTCGGCGTCTGCCCGACCGGCGGCGGCAAGGAACGCGCCCGCCTGGTCAACAAGGAGATCCTCTTCCTCGCCGGCGCGGAGAAGCTCGCCGGTCCCGAGGGGCTGGCGTCGCACGCGGGCCTCATTACCGCCGTCGAGCAGCAGCCGGCGATCCTGTTCCAACTCGACGAGGTGGGGCGTCTCCTGCGCACGCTGGCGGACCCGGGTCGGTCGCCGCACCTGTACCACATCGCGACCAACCTGATGAAGCTGTTCACCAGCTCGGCGTCGGTCTACCTCGGCGACGCCTACGCGGACGCCAAGCGGAACAAGGTCATCCACCAGCCGCACGCGTGCCTCTGGGGGACCACCGTGCCGCAGTCGCTCTACGAGGGGTTCACCGCCGAGAACGTCACCGACGGCTTCCTGTCGCGGGTCATGATCTTCGAGTGTGCTCAAGAGCTGCCGCCCAAACGCAAGCCGGCGCGGCTGCCGATCCCGCAGGGCGTGATCGGTGCCGCGAAGTACTGGGCCGAGTTCAACCCGTCGGGCAACCTTAACCAGGAGCACCCCGAGCCGGTCGTGATTGCGGCAACGACGGCCGCAGAAGGCATCTTCGACGCG
>JBDNCL010000212.1:0-4861 GCA_046719655.1 Fimbriimonadaceae bacterium | reverse complement strand
TCACCAGAACGCGAGAGCCCGGTTCGAAGAGGCCCGGACGACGGAGGAGGGCGAACGCATGGGCCGACTCGAACGCGGCGATCAGCCCCTCCTTCCGGGCCAGCCACTGAAACGCGTCCAAAGCTTCGGCGTCGGTCACGGCCGTGTAGGAGACGCGGCCGGAATCTTTGAGGAACGAGTGTTCGGCTCCGACGCCCGGATAGTCGAGCCCGGCCGAGAACGAGTGGGTACCCAGAACCTGCCCGTTCGGGTCTTGCATCAGATAGCTGTACGAACCGTGCAACACTCCCGGCGAGCCCGCCGTCAGGGGGGCGGCGTGCTGTCCGGATTCGAGACCGAATCCGCCTGCCTCGACTCCGTAGAGCCGCACCCCGGCGTCCGCCACGAAACCGGCGAAGAATCCGATCGCGTTCGAACCGCCGCCGACGCACGCGATCCCGGCGTCGGGCAGAACGCGGTGACGCTCCAGGTACTGACGCCTCGCTTCCTTGCCGATCACAGACTGGAACTCGCGGACAAGGTAGGGGTAGGGGTGTGGTCCGGCCGCCGTCCCGATGACGTAGTGGGTCGATCGCACGTTCGTGACCCAGTCGCGCATCGCCTCGTTCAGGGCGTCCTTGAGGGTCTTGGTCCCACTCGAGACCGGAATGACCCGAGCCCCCAGCAGCTTCATGCGGAACACGTTGAGCTGCTGCCGGTGGCAGTCCTCCTCCCCCATATACACGTCGCACTCCAGGCCGAACAACGCGCACACGGTAGCCGTCGCGACCCCGTGCTGACCGGCCCCCGTCTCCGCGATGATCCGCGACTTCCCCATCCTCCGCGCCAACAGGCACTGCCCCAGCGCGTTGTTGATCTTGTGGGCACCGGTGTGGCAAAGGTCTTCGCGCTTGATCGAGATCGTCAGGCCCGTTTCTTCGCTGAGCCGATGGGCCTCGGTCAGGGGGGTGGGGCGGCCGACGTACTCGGCGCTGAGCTTTTCAAATTCGGACCGGAATCCGGGGTCGTTCCAGGCGACCTCGAACTCGTGCTCCAGTTCGTCCAGGGCGGGAATCAGGGTCTCGGGAACGTAGCGGCCTCCGTAGGGTCCAAAACGGCCGCGGGCGTCGGGTTGGGCAAGCATGCTCGACTCCATTCTACGTGAAGGAAACGGCCGCGCGCGTCAGTTCCCGACTTCAGGCGAGGCGCGTTTCCGTCGCTCGGTCCGATTCCAGAACGAGCAGCGTCCCGCCGGCCACCAGCGCGGGCAGCATGACCACGTTGACGAACGGGATCAGGGTGAGGACGCCGGCGCCCAAGAGGAACGACGGCGCTCCCTTGAGGCGGAAGGCGGACCCGAGCTGCCCTGGGAAAAAGATTCCCCGACGGGCGAACGCGCAGGAGGTGTAGTCGCCCAGTCCCAGCACGCCGGCGAGAAAGATGCCGACGACCCCGAAACAGGCCCAACCGAGTAGGACGGTCAGAACCACCACGGTCAGCGTGAAGGGCAGCCGGAGGCCGGCGTCGAACAGGACTCGACCGAAACCGGGCGTGCGGCCGGCAACGGAGCCCGAGGCCCGAAGCTCGACTTCTGCACTCAGGCGATCCCACGAAACGGCGCTCGCCATCCCGGCCAGACCGAGGTAGAGAACCCCGGCCGCCAAGATCCACCCGACCACGGCCAGGGCTCCGCCGAGCGCCTGGCCGACGACGCGTGCCGCCCCCAAACGCTCCGCCAACGCGCCGGCGGAAGGTACGGCGACCACCAAGAGCACGACGAGCACGAGCAGGTACAGGACCCCCGCCACCACCATCGGACGCCATACGAACGGCCGCAAACGCGAGTCGGAAAAAACAAGCCGCGCTCCCTCCACAATGTGGCGCATCTCGGTGGAGGGAACGCGGTCGGTCGGGCTTCGGTTTCGCCGCTGGGCCGATCGGGCGGCGAGGCTCGCTACCAGTCCATTTCGCGGCGCTTCTGCGACGGCATCGGGGGAGCGGCCCGCGAAGCCCAGGCCCGGAAGGCGGCGAATGCGCCGAACAGGACGCCGGCCACCACCGACAGTCCGAGCCACGGGAAGGATCTCGGCGGTTCCCGCATGCCCCTCTCCGCTTCCGCGAACACCTGCTCGGTCCCCTTTTGCTCGGCCACCGAACTGAGCACGTCGCTCGCATCGGTGCTCGAACGACTCGTCGGCAGGAAGGTCGAGTCGGTCGATCTCGGGGCTTCGACCTCGACCGGGACTGTTCCTTGGAGGCGCTGCTGGGCGGCGATCTCCTCTTCCGTGTGTTCCCGTTGAGGGGCGGTCACCCCGGGAGCGGACGCTTCTCTGTCGACGATGGGGGCCGGACTGAGGGCGGACGCGGACACCGCCGCCAGAACGAGGGCCAGGCGCCAGGTTGCAGCTGCATAGGGATTTCTCATGTTCAAGCCTCTCGGTTGGTGTTTCGCCCGATCACTTCCACTGGAAGCCTCGGTCCTGCCAGGTGCTCCTCAGCAAGGTTGGACTCCGGGGAAGCTGGATGTCGATCAGGGGCCGGCGCGTGACGCTCCGCTCCCGGATGCGGTTGTCGTAGTTCATGCGCATGGGAAGGGACCACACCACCATGGCTTCGTCCTTCGAGATGATCGTGCCGTTGAACGCGACCCCTCCCCCGCCGACGCCGATGTTGCCGCCGCCGACAAAGTTGGTGTAGAGGATTGCGTCCAGTTGGTTGATCCCTTCCGCGATTCCCGTGATCACGGAGTTCGGCACCGTGCTCTGGTAGAGCTTCTTGCCGGTGTAGTCGACCTTGTTGGCGTCGAAAGGCGGAATCCAGTTCCCGTTCTCGTCGTACCGTCCCTTGGTGAAGGGCGGGGTCATGTACTGGAGCGTGGTGCTGGTGAACTTGGTGAAGTCCCCCATGATCGCCGAGCCCCGCGCCGCCAAGCCGAGGAAGGTCCGCTTCTCGTTCTTGTTGTCGATTTCCTGCGGGTTCGACCCCCGGAAGTCGGGCGTGCCGACCTCCGCCCCGGTGAGGTCCTTGGAGCCGTAGCGGATGTTGCCGACGATGTGCACGTTGCGCCCGGTGTAGATGGTCCCCTGCCCGACCACGGTGCCCTTGATGACGGCGTCGTGGGTGACGGTCACCGGTCCGTGAATCCGGATGGGGCGCTCGTTGGTGCCGATGATGACGACCGACCCGTCGACCACCCCGTTGGTGGTGAGTCGCTTGTACCCGCCGGCGCCGCCGTTCAGGGTCGGATCCCAGACTTCGAGGAACGCGCCTTGGCCGTACATCGGATTCGGAGTGCCGTCCCCGAACTGGGCCTTGTCGTTCACGTAGGTCTGGCTGAGGTTTCGATAGTAGTCGAGGTTGCTGAGGTCGGGCATGATGACCTCGTCCGTGGCTCGGGTGTCGAGCACGGAGTAGGACGGCTGGGTGCTGGTGCTCGTCCGATTCCAGGACCTCAACCCGGTCGAGTCGGCCAGGACGGCCCCGGAAGGGCGATTCCGGACGATTCCGCCGTCGCTGTCGAAGATGAAGTCGCGCCATTTCTCGTACTCGTCGGTCCCGCGCGCCCCGTGTATGACGGGATTGTACGCCTGCCTCATCCTTTCGCGGAACGGGGTCGACGTGTTGTTGGCGTTGGCGGCGTAGGTCGAGGTCGTCCACTTCACCGGCGCCGTGTTGATGAGCCCGGGCGCGGCGGGCGACAGTTTCTCGTTCAGCGCCCCGTACACGCTTCCGTTGACGGTCGGCGATCCGTCGAGGAACTCGAAGTTCCCGTTGGCCCGCATGTCGCCGTTGACGATGAGATTGGACGGGCTGAATCCTTTCATCCAGCCGTAGTTGTTGACGAAGTAGGTGTAGTCGAACACCTGGCTGCGGGCGAGCTGGAAGACGGCGACGACGTCGACCACCTTGCGGGGCTCGTCCGCGTCGAGGCTTCCGTTGCCGTTCATGTCCTGCCAGCCGACGGAGCGCACGGTCACCAGGCGGGTGAAGCTGTCTCCCGCCGGCATCGAGAAAGCGATCACGCCCGCCGAGAACCGGCCGACGCCGTCGAGTTCGCCCTGTACCGCGGCCCGCGGCGCGCTGGGCGTCGCGCCGGCGCAGTTGTCCTCCATCGAGAAGAAGGCCTGCTCGATCTTGAACGGACGCCAAAGGTTCCGCAGAACCGCCTGGACGCCCGCTTCGCACAGGTGCGTCGTCTGAACGTCCCGAGTCTGGCGGGCGGATGTCCGCATGCTTTCGGTCGAGCGCTCCACGTACGAGGCGGCCGCGACCGCAAGCAGGGTCAGGATGCCAAACGTCGTCACAAGGGCATAGCCGCGCTGGCGACGCTTCGAAGATGCTCGTTCGGTCATGGCTACCCTCTGGAGAGTTCGGGAATGTTGCGCAGAAACACGGTTTCGCGCGTTCGGCTGACGGAGTTCTCCGTCCGATAGCTGTTGGTTTGGCAGACGACGGTGACGACCAGTTGCCTCGTCACGGCGCCCGCGCCCGGGGTGAAGATCGGGTAGGAAACGGGCGGATTGCGGGAAAAGTCGGTGCGGCTGACGTTTCGGGCGATGATCCGCTCGCCCTCGGCGCCGGTGACGACGAGGTTTTCTCCCCGCAGCTCGATCCGACGCGTGACGCCGTCCCAGGTCGTCGGAACGGTGAACGTCCCCGACGAGTCTCGGCGCGGCAGGCGGTACGTCAGGCCGGCTCCGTCGCTGTCGACCGCCACCATCATCGCCTCTCTCAACTCCTGGGAGATGATGCGGATGGCCCGTTGGCTTTGCGATTCGGCTTGGATGCGGGACTCGCCCCGTACCCACGAGGCCATTCCCATGACGAGGAGCCCTACGGCGGTCATGACGGCCATCACCCCGAGCGCGGAGGCGGTCGTCAC
>JBDNCL010000211.1:0-4865 GCA_046719655.1 Fimbriimonadaceae bacterium | reverse complement strand
AACTCGGACCCGCCAGCAGGAGTTCGCCAAGTCGGCCCGGCGGACGGTCGCCATCCTGGGTTCGGCTCTGGCGGGGTTGGCCCTCTCGGCCGGCGTCTTGGGGTGGCGCCTCCGGCTTCACATGGACCGTCAACGCCAAGAACGGGAGGACCTCAGTCGGTCCAACGCCAAGCTCGAACAGGACTTGTCGGACCGGGACAACCTGCTCGCCGAGGTCTTCCAGACCACCACGGTCGGGTTGCTCATCCTCGAGGGGGAGTCGGGGGTGATTCGGCAGATCAACCCGGCCGCCGCCTTCATCCTCGGCCGCGAAGAGTCCGACTGCCTGGGAAGACCGCTGGCCGAGATCACGGGCCACCCGTTGACGTCTCCGTGCGAGAGCTACGGCCAGCTCGGCGCATGTCGGGTGCTGCAGCCTTCGGGGACCTACCGCTACGTTCTGAGTTCGGTGAGGACGGTGCCCCTGGACGGTCGAGACCAGACCCTGCTGACGATGCTCGACATCACGGAGCGACGCCTGGCCGAAGAGGCCCTGATGCTTCGGAGCGAGGAGTTGGCGGCGGCGAACGCACGCCTCGAATCGGTGGCGATGCGCGACGCTCTGACCGGTCTCGCGAACCGGGGGTATTTCGCCACCCTGCTCGACGAGCGCATCCAGGCCGCTGCTCGAGACGGAACGGGACTGACTCTGCTGTTCCTCGATCTCGACAACTTCAAGTTTGTGAACGACAGTCTGGGGCACGACGCCGGCGACCGACTGCTGATGCAGGTGGCCGAACGGATGAGGGGGGCGGTGGCGGCTTCCGACATCGTGGCCCGGTTGGGGGGAGACGAGTTTGCCGTCGTCATCGTCGAGAACGAGGCGTCCGACACCGCGGTTGCGGTCGCGGCACGCCTGGTCGAAGCCATGGAGGTGCCGTTCGGCCTCGGCGGCTCGGCCCTGACGGCGACGGTCAGCGTCGGCGTAGCCCGGCTGGGAGCGGGGGACACGGCGGCCGACCTGACGCGCAAGGCGGACACGGCCATGTACTTCGCCAAGAGGGCGGGGAAGTCTCAATTCTGCCTGTACTCGGCCGAGATGGGCGAGGCGGTCGACAAACGCCTGCGGCTCGAGGCGGAGTTGCGCGAGGCGTGGTCGGAGAGGCAGTTCGCGGTGGCCTACCAGCCGATTGTCGACCCGAACTCGGGAACGACGGTGTCGGTCGAGGCGCTCTTGCGTTGGCCGATGCCGTCGGGCGTGCCGGTCCCCCCGAGCGTCTTCATTCCTCTGGCCGAAGAGATCGGGTTGATCGAGCCGATCGGGTACTGGGTCATGGAGGAGGCGTGTCGGGCCGCCTGCCGCTGGCAAGCCGGCGGCGGAGCGGTCTCGAAGCTGGCGGTGGCGGTCAACGTGTCCGTCCACCAGGTCAGGAGGGCGGACTTCGTCCAGAAGGTGCTCGGCGTAGTGGAGCAAACCGGCATCGATCCGTCCAGACTGACGCTGGAGATCACCGAGACGCTGGTGATGTCCGACTTGGCGCGCAACAGCGAAAAGTTCAACGAGCTGCGTCGGCACGGGGTTCGCATCGCGATCGACGACTTCGGGACGGGCTACTCGTCGATGGGCTCGCTGGCCACGCTGCCCGCCGACATCGTCAAACTCGACAAGTCGTTCGTCGACCCGATCGGACGGATCGTCGAATCGACCGCCATCTTGCGCACGCTGATCACGCTGTGCCGGGTGATGGGGATGAAGGTGGTGGCGGAAGGGGTCGAAACCGAGGAGCAGGCCACCCAGCTTCTGGTTTTGGGGTGCGACTACCTGCAGGGGTATTTCGGGTCGGAAGCTCTGTCGGAGTCCGACCTGGTCGCGTTCGTCGAGCAGTCGCCTCGGCTTCTCGCCGCCTGATTCCACCCCATCGAATCCTCTCCCGTCGGCAGGGGAGAGACCGGACTACGCTACAATCAAAGGGGCGCGTGGTTGCGACCCGATTTTTGGCGTGCGCGGAACGACTTCGGTCCTAGGATCGCCGAAACCCGATCGGGTTTCGGCCGACCAAAGTATGTGGGTCGTCCCGCGATGCGGGATTTGCAGAGATGAAAGCCATGGTGCATATCGTCGGTTTGATTGCGGTTGCGGTCTGGGCGGTTTCGGCCTTCGCCCAGGCGGCCCGCGAGGACGCCGGCCGGGGCGGTCATGCCGCCGGTCAGGCGATCGCCGACGTTCTGCGCGAGGTGACCGGCGCAGACGGGGCGTTCTTCGCGGCGGGTCTCATTCGAGAGGGGGCCGACGGTTCCGACTTGGCGGCGGCGGCGCTCTACCCGACCGACGAGATCGTCGTCGTGTCCCTGACCGGCGCTCAGCTGAAGCAGGCGTTCGAGCGGTCGGTGGCCCTGTTCCCGGAGTCCAACGCCAGCTTCCTGCAGCTTTCCGGTTTTGAGGTCGTCTTCGACCCGGCGGCGGAGCCCGGATCGAGAATCCGGCGGGTGACGGCCGGCGGCGCGGCAGTCGACGACGAGAGGACCTATACGGTGGCGATGCCATCTTCCCTCGGACGCGGCGGGCTGGGCTACTTCAAGATCTGGGATCGGAACCGTATCGTGTCGACCCTGCCCAACCTGACCGTCGGTCGGGTTCTCGAGGGCAGGACGGGCTCGGAGAGCCGATCCCGCTGGATCACGCCCTGAGGGCGGGCGTCCGGTCTCGGCGGCGCGGGTCTCCCGCCTTTCCGATCAACTTGGCGGCCGAGCCGCCTTTTCTGTCGTCGACGGCGGGCGAGAGAGCGTATAACTAGCCTGATGGTCACCCCTTACGACTGGCAGGAGGCGATCGGCCACCGCGCCCAGTACATCGAGTCTCGGCTCGCGGCCGGGACGCCCGTCCTCGCGGCATCGATCGACGACGGGATCCTGTTGCTGACGTATCGCCGGGAAGCGCGGAAGCTTTTCGAGATCTACGATCGCCTGGCGTTGGGAGCCATCGGTCAGCAGTCGGACATCGAATCCGTCCGCGTGGCCGCGATCGAGTTCGCGCACCGCGAGGGGTATGCGCGGAGCGAGCAGGACGTGACGCTGCAGCGGGCGGTGACCGCGATCTCGGGGCCGATGAAGAAGGCGTTCGCCGATTTCAACTCGGCGCCGGTCGTGGCGATGGCGCTCTTTGCCGAAGTCGGGGCTCGTCCGGAGGAGGACCACTACGCCGTGCTCGAGTACGACGGGGACTACAACAACTGTCGTCGGGCCGCCGTGTTGGCCGCCACTCCCGAGCAAAAGGAGCGGTTGCAGAATTTGATGGCGGGCTTCGGACCGGAGAACATGCCGGCCGAAGAGGCTCTCCTCGTGCTCGAAGGGATCTGGCGGGACGGCTTCGACCCCGATGGGGCGGCCGACGGCGAGGATCGGATCCACGGTTTGACGAAGGAGGCGGCGCTTCTGATGCGGCGCCCGACGGGTTCCAGCGCCTTTCGGATGCTGACCGAGGTCGATGTCTGAGGTTCGGCGAAGGGCCGGGGCGAGTCGGTCGGACCGGTAGACTGCCATGGTGCGCAAGGCCGTCCTGGACGTCGGGTCGAACTCCGTTCTGTTGCTGGTGGAGGAACGGGACGCCGACGGCTGGCGCGTCGTCCACGAGTCTACGGCCGTGACGGCGCTCGGCGAAGGCACGCGCCAGTCGGGAGCGCTCTCGGAAGAGGCGATGGTCCGGACCCTGGCCGCCATGAGGCGGTTTTTCGACGAGGCCGCCCGACATGGCGCGTCCGAGGTCTTGGCCGCCGTGACGATGGCGGGGCGCATCGCGCGAAACACGTCCGACTTTCTGGCCCGGGCCGAGGCCCAGGGAACACCCGCGTTCGTGCTTTCCGGCGAAGACGAAGCCCAACTCGGGTTCCTGGCCGTCGCTCACGACCCCGCTCTCGGCGACGTTCCCCGAATCAGCATCATCGACGTCGGCGGACATTCGACCGAGCTGGTCACCGCCGATCGCGACCTCTCCGAACCCGACGGCTGGCGGGTCCGCTTCCGACGGAGTTTCCCCATCGGCACGCTGGCCATGTTGGGGGGCGAGTTCGGGGTGGAGTGTCCAGACTTTCCGCTCCGCCTCAAGGCGGCGGCCGAAATCGACGATCAGATCGGTATGGGCTACCGACCGGGGGAGGCCGGGCTGCCGGTGGCCTTGGGGGCGACCGGCACCAATCTCGTCGCGCTGCGCGAGAAGATGACGGTGTGGGACCCGGCCAGGGTCCACGGCGCCGTTCTCCTGTACGAAGAGATCAGTCGAGCGGTGGCCTGGCTCAGCGAGCTGACCCTCAGCGAGCGGGCCGCGCTGCCCGGAATGGAGCCGGGCCGGGAGAAGACGATCCACGCCGGAGCGCTCATCTTGGAGCGGTTTCTGTTCGCCCTCCGCGAGGACGAGGTTCGGGTTTCGGTCCGGGGTTGGCGGCACGCGCTTCTCGAGCGGGGATTGCCCGGCGCGCGCTGAAGTCCGCCGGCCGCCGGGGGGCTTGTGGGCGGTCGGCAAGGCCTTGTATACTCATCCCGATGGGGTCCCGACTTCGGGGCTGAACCGCGGGGGAAGTCCGGTGAAAGTCCGGCACTGTGCCGCAACGGTAAGGGTGAGAGCCTAAGTCCGAATGCCCGCGCCATCCGGAGAACAACGATGCGATTCACGAGCATGAATCCGCGTGGCAAGCGAGCCCGACGAGGCCCCTTCCATTCGGATTCGAAAAGAATGGAAGGTGCCAAATGTGCCATTTGACCTGTCGTGCCGGAACTCGCTTCCGAGCTTTTACCCTTATCGAACTGTTGGTGGTCATCGCGATCGTCGCGATTCTGGCCGCGATCCTGTTCCCGGTGTTTGCTTCGGCAAAGACGAGCGCCAAGCAGGCGCA
>JBDNCL010000210.1:0-4885 GCA_046719655.1 Fimbriimonadaceae bacterium | reverse complement strand
AAGGATGTTTTGGCGGCGGCCTCTCAAGGCAAGCGCTTCTTGTTTCGCAGCGCCGCCAGCCTGTTGACGGCTTTGGCCAGCGGCCGCGGCGACGCGGTAGTCTAGGAAGGGTCGGCGCCCGTTCGCGGCGGGCGCCGACCTCCCGAATTGGAATGGACAACCCGACCCGGCCCGATACCCTTCCCGCCGAAGCGCAATCTCTCCAGCGGACGTTGGTTGCGTACCTGCAGTCCGTTCCCGAGTCGCCGGCGGTCGATCCCGGGCACCGCATTCCCTTCCACTGGCCTCCGCACGCCGTCAGCCACAGCTTCCACGTGATGCCGGAAGACTGGCGGGAACACGCGACGATCGCGATCGACGGGGAGGAGTTCAACGTCGACATCGCCGAGACGCCGCACGGGGTCTTCGGGAGGTGCCGGGAGCTTTGGCACGAGGCCCGCGCCGCCGATCGGGAATCGATTCTGGCCGCACTCGTCGAAGGTGCCCGGCCGCTGTTCGATCGGCAGATGGCGATCGCCCGCACGCTCGGCCGCACCACGAGGTACCAGGGACCGATCCGCGAGCTGCCGAACGACGCGATCCTGAGGCTGCTGTACTGCCCGGACCGCGACGTGGCCAACGACGCCCGCACCGTGATCGAGCTTCGGGCCAGCCAGGGCGTGTGGCTGCCCGCCCTCGTCACCGTCTTGAACGACCGGCGCCACCCGTACCGGCGTTCGGCGCAGTGGTGCGTGCTCGATCTGTTCGAAGATCTCCCCAGCTTCGCAAAGACTCGGGACGAGGAGCTGCTCGCCGTGGACGCCATGCGGGGTCTGCTCTGGGATGCGGAAGACGACTATTGCCGGACGATCTTCAAGGCCGGGGTGGTCCTCGGCGGGCACGTTCCCAACGAGATCGGCGGTCCGGCTCTCATCGAGTGCCTCCAATCGCCCAGCAAAGTGGGGCGCCGGGCGGCCATCCACGGCGTCTTCCACGTGGTGGAATGGGGTCCGCACAACAAGCCCTACGTTCTGGCCGGACTTCGGCAGATTGCCGGCAACGACCCCGAACCTCTGCTGCGGGAGTACGCGGCGGCCATGGCGCGGGACATCGAAGCGGGCGGACTCGACCACGTCGGAGAACCCCTGTTCCCCGAGGAGCTGTCCAAAGACGAGTCGGCCCGGTCGAAGTCCTGAAACCTCGCCCGGGCCGAAGGCTCCCTCGAACGGGACGGGGGCCTAAGCCTTCTTGACGTTGGTCTCCACGAGCCGCTGGAACGCGGGCATGTCGTGGATGGCCATCTCGCTCAGCATCTTTCGGTTGATGGCGACGCCGTTCTCAGAGAGAGCGTGGATGAGTTCGCTGTAGCGGACCCCGCATTGACGGCAGCCGGCCGTGATCCGGGCGATCCAGAGCTGTCGGAAGTCGCGCTTCTTCTGCCGGCGATCTCGGAAGGCGTACTGCCCCGACTTCATCACCTGCTCCTGCGCGCGCTTGAAAACGTTCTTCTTGCGTCCCCAGTAGCCGGACGCCTGTTCGACGACCTTCTTGTGCCGCTTGTGGCGCATCAGGCCACGCTTGACTCTTGCCATGTCTGACTCCTTTTGAGACCGGTTCCCGGCCCGAATCGGGCGGTAGCGGTAGGGTTCTCGGTGCCTTCGGACACCGACGAAGGCCCTTTCGGGCCTTCGAAATCGGGGCCGGCCCGCGACGCGTCCGGCCGAAATCCGTCACATCGCGAGAAGGCGCTTGACGCGCTTGTTCTCGCCCTTGAAGAGTTCGGGCTCGCCTTCCAGACGGCGCTTCCGCGACCCGCTCTTGTTCAAGAACATGTGGTTGTTATAGGCCTTCCTTCGCGTTATCCGACCCTTCCCGGTGATCTTGAACCTTTTTGCCGCCGTCTTGTTTGTCTTCAGCTTTGGCATTCTTCTTTCCTTGCGGTTTGGGCGTCAGCACCATGATCATGAGGCGACCGTCCATCGTGGGGTCCCGTTCGACGTTGGACCATTCGGCGAGGTTCTCCGCCATCTTCTCCAGCTTCTTGCGGCCCAGCTCGGGGTGAGTCACCTCGCGCGCGCGGAACTGACACGTGATCTTGACCTTGTGCCCCTCCTCGAGAAACCGTTGGGCGTTTCGCGTGAGGTGCTCCATGTCGTGCTCGGCAATCCGAGGACTTATCTTTATACCCTTAACATCCTGCTGTTTGCGCTTCGACTCCTTTTCGCGCTTGTCTTGTTCGTAGCGGAACTTGCCGTGGTCGATGATGCGGCACACGGGAGGGTTCGCATTTGCCGAGACCATCACCAGGTCGAGCCCCTCCGCCTGCGCCATCTCGAGCGCCTGCCGCGTCGGGACCACGCCAACCTGATTGCCGTCTGAGGCGATGAGTCTAACCTCACGATAGCGCAGACACCGGTTGTTGATGAGAGGACCGGTGTCGCGGCGGTCGAAGTTGCCTCTAAAGCCCCTTATGTCGTTTCACCTCGAAAGTGGAATGGGTCATCTTCAATGCTCAGAGAGTATAGCGTTGGGCCGAAAGGGCTGTCAAATGAGATCGGGACTGCGCCCAAAGTCCCGCGGATACCGTTCTGCGGCCGGAAGGTATCCTCCTGACGCCGGGCTGGCGACCGAAACCAGAGCGCCGAGGGCCCGAATCGGGTGAATGCGATGCAGCACGGAACGGACGCCGGATGGACCGCCCGCAGGGTTTGCGTGATCGGAGCAGGGACGATGGGAGGCGGCATCGCCGCCCACCTGGCCAACCTCGGATTCGAAGTCACTCTGCTCGACCTCGAAGCCGAAGACGCCCGCCGAGGACTCGATCGGGCCCGGCAGTCCAAACCGCCCCATTTCTACGTGCCCGACACCGCCAGCCGCATCCGCACGGGATCGATCCGGGACGACTCGGCCTGGGCGGCCGAAGCCGACTGGGTCTGCGAGGCGATCGTCGAGAAGCCGGAAGCCAAAAAGGCCCTCTTCGCGCAGCTCGACGACTTGCTTCCCCCCACGACGATGGTCAGCACGAACACGAGCGGCCTGGAAATCGGGTCTCTGGCCGAGGGCCGGAGCGACCGCTTCCGTCGTCGGTTCGTCGGAACGCATTTCTTCAATCCGCCTCGATACCTGAAGCTGGTGGAGCTGATCCCGACCGGCGACACGGACCCGGCCGTCGTCCGAACGATGACCGAGTTTCTGGAAGACCGCGTCGCCCGGAGGGTGGTTCTCGCCAAGGACACGCCCGGCTTCATCGCCAACCGGTTCGGCATGTGGGCGATGTTCCACGCCGTTCACGTGGCCGAAAAGCTCCAGTTCTCGGTCGAGACGGTCGACGCCATCACGGGCCCGTTCTTGGGAAGGCCCCGCAGCGCCAGTTTCCGGCTCAACGACATCGTCGGCCTCGACATCATGGAGGACATCGCCCGGAACCTGCGGGAGCGTTGCGCCCCCTCCGAGTTCTCCGGAAGCCTCGTCCCGCCGTCGTCGATGGCCCACCTGCTGGAGAGGGGTTGGATCGGCGAGAAGGCCGGTCAGGGGTACTACCGGCGCCAAGGCAAGGACGTCATGGTCTTCGATCTGACCACCCACGCCTACCGCGACCGCCTCGACCCCGACCTCCCCTCGCTCGAGGCTCTCGGGAAGACCCCGCTCCGGGACCGGCTGCGCGCGGCCATCGACCTGCGCGACGAAGTCGGCGAGTTCCTTCGGGAGTACCTGTTCCCCACTCTCCGGTACGCGCTCTCCATTCAGGCCGAGGTCAGTCATTCCGTAAGGGATTTCGACCGGGTCATGCAGTGGGGGTTCGGTTGGGAGCTCGGACCCTTCGAGATGATCGACGCGATCGGACCGGAACGGTTTGGGCAGTCCGAGCCGTTCTACCGCGAGGGAAGCTACCGGGATCTTGCCGGAAAACGATTTGCCATCGTGCCCGAACCGAAGTACGCTACCCTTTCCGACTTTCCGGTGATCGAAGAAAAGGAGGGGCTCCGCGTGCGGGACCTCGGCGACGGAGTCGCGTCGGTCGGAATCTCGACCAAAATGGGGATTCTGAATCCGGCCCTGGTCTGGGATTTCCTCGAACTCGTCGAAAGCGGTCGTTTCGGACGCCTGGTCGTCGCCGGCGAAGATCGTTGCTTCTCGGCCGGATTTGACCTCCGGTGGTTCCTCGAGAAGATCGAGTCGGACGACCTCCCGGCGATCGAGCAGGCTCTCGTCAACCTCCAGACTCTGTCGCTTCGCCTCTCGTCGGTCCCGAGCGTGGCGGCCGTGCAAGGATACTGCCTGGGAGGCGGGATGGAGATCGCCATGGGCTGCACCGCCATCGCGGCCGCGGCCGAAGCCCAGCTCGGCCTGCCGGAGGCCAAAGTCGGTCTTCTGCCCGCCGGCACGGGCACGACGAGGGTCCGGTTGCTGGCCCAGGACAGCGGGGCCAAAGCCGTCGCCGAAGCTGCCCACCGACTCACCCTCGGCACCGTATCGGCCAACGCCGACGACGCAGCCCGGCTCGGCTTCCTCCGCCCGACCGACCGGACCGTCTACCTGGCGGACCGGCTGATCGCCAGCGCCAAGGCGTTGGTCGTCGAGGCCGAGCCGAGCCCCCTCCCGCCCTGGAAACCGATCGAGGGCCCGGTTGCCGGCATGATCGACCGTCTTCAGACCGAAGCACGGACCCGAGGCGACTTCAGCGACCACGACGAATTCATCGGAGATCGGATCAAGACGATCGCCGCCAAGTCGACCTCGGTCGAAGACGCCCTCGCCCGCGAGCGGGAGGCGTTCCTCGAGCTCTGCTCGAAGGCGTTGAGCATCGCCCGCATCCGCCACATGGTCGAGACCGGCAAGCCTCTGCGCAACTAGGAAGCCTCGAGACGACCAGGGAGGCCCGAGAAGAGAAGCGTTCGCCCGGCCG
>JBDNCL010000021.1:0-20334 GCA_046719655.1 Fimbriimonadaceae bacterium | reverse complement strand
AGCGGGGGTTGCCGCCGCCTCGGCCTCCCCGGCGCCCGTGTTCCCCATATTCCCGCCCCGCGGGCATGAAGTCTCCCGGCCCCGCGCCGCGCCGTCGCCGACTCCCGGGACCGCCTCTGCCGCCTCTCAAGGGGCCATGCCCGCCATCGCCCACAGCGTCTCCAGCCGGTCGGCGTCCTCCGGTCCCTTGTCCCGCCGCCACCGCACAATCCGCGGAAACCGAACCGCCACCCCGGACTTGTGCCGCTTCGACGCCTGAATCCCCTCGAACGCCAGCTCGAACACCAGCTTCGGCTCCACCGTGCGCACCGGACCGAACCGTTCCCGCGTGTGTCGGCGGACGAACGCGTCCACCTCGTCGATCTCCGCGTTGTCGAGCCCGGAGTAGGCCTTGGCGAACGGCACCAGCTCGTCGCCCCGCCAGACCGCGAACGTATAGTCGGTGTATTGGGACGCCCGCTTTCCGCTGCCGCGCTGGGCGTACACGAGCACGGCGTCGACGGTATGGGGGTCGAGTTTCCACTTCCACCACTCGCCGCGCCGCCGCCCGAGGGGGTAGGGAGCTTCGGCCCGCTTCAGCATCAGTCCCTCGGCGCTCCGGTCGGCCGCCGACCGGCGGCGTTCGGCCATGTCGGCCCAATCCCGGGCCGAGACGATCTCGGACAGCGACGCCCGATCGTCCCGCCGAGCGTCGAGCAAGCGGGCGAGCCGACGGCGGCGCTCGGCCGTCGGCAGCGGGCGGATGTCGACTCCCTCCTCCTCCAGCAGGTCGAACGCCATCAGCCGGCACGGCACCTCGGCCAGCAGCTTTCGGCCCGGGGACTTTCGGTTGATGCGCCGTTGGAGGTCGGCAAACGGCATCGGTCGGCCGTCGCGCCAAGCCAAGATTTCGCCGTCGACCACGGTGCCGTCGGGCCAAGACCGGGCCAGATCGAGGATTTCCGGGAACGCCTCCCCGATCGACTCTTCGCCGCGCGACCACAGGGCGACCTGGCCGGCCCGCCGGACGACCTGACACCGGATCCCGTCCCACTTGTACTCGACGATCCACCCGCCCACCGGCCCGAGATGGGAGTCGGGATTTTCGGCGAGATCGCCGATCGGGTGGGCGAGGGCGAACGGGTACGGCGCGGTCGGATCGTCCGCCTCGTCTCCGGGCGCGATCAGCCGGACCCACGCCTCGGCCGAAGGCTGCCAGTCCCCCATCAGCCGGCGGCTGAGGGTGGCGACCGGGACACCGAATGCCCGGTGGACGGCCTTCAGCACAAGCTCCTGAGACACGCCGACCCGGAATCCGCCGGTGAGGAGCTTGACGAGAAGAAAGCGTTCCGTGCCGCCGAACGTCTGCCAAGCCCGGACGAGGGTCTCGCGCTGCTCTTCGGGCGGACGTCCGGCGAGGCCGAGGACGTAGGTCTCGACGCAGTCGGCGAGTGACGGAAACAGGGTCGGGTCCCCGGTTTCGGGCGGGGGAGAGACCGGCCCGAGGGACGGGGTGCCGGGCGAGGAGCCCGGGGCTCCGGACGGCCAGTCCGGCTCGGGCAGAACCCGGGCGATCGTCTCCGCCAGATCGGCAACGGCCGAGTAGCACTCCTCGAACAGCCAGTCGGAAATGCCGGCCTCCGCGCACGCCCAAGCCCGGAGGTCCCGGCGCTTGACCGGGCTCGGTCGCCTCCGACCGGAAAGGAGAAACACGGCCCAGGCCGCGTCGGCGGGGGGAGCCGATTTGAGGTACGCGGCGACCGCCTCCCTCTTGGCGTTGGTGCCGGTGGTGGCGTCGATCGACTCGAACAGGCGCGCGAACTCACGCATCGACCGTCTCCCCGTCCGAGGAGGGCGTTTCGGGTTCTTCTTCGCCCGCAAACTCGGTGTCGAGCGGTTGGGCGTCGTATCCCAGCTCGACCAGGTGGCGGGCGACGACGTGGGCGTAGCCGTGGGTGGTCCACACCTTCTCGGCCCCGGTCTGCCGGATCGCCGCCATCAGGCTCGGCCAGTCGACGTGGTCGCTCAACACGAATCCCCGGTCGACGCCGCGCCGACGCCGGATGCCCCGAATCGCCATCCAACCGCTCGCGAACGCCACCGACGCGTCGCCGAAACGCCGAACCCACGGACTCCCGATGGCGCTGGGCGGGCAGACGACGAGGGCTTCGGACCACTCGGGACGATTCGCGCCGCCCTGTTCGGCGAACTCGGCGACCGTCTGCCAAGGCGGGAGTTCGAGGCCCGCCTCGGCGCACGCCCGGTTCATCGCCGCCACCGAACCGTGCACCACGACGGGCCCATGTCCGGCCAAACCCGCGATCAGCCGCTGCGCCTTGCCGAGCGCGTACGCGCACAGGATCGACGCCACCCCGGCCGCCCGGTTCGCCGCCCACCATGCCGCGATGTCGGCCAGAACTTCGGGCTGGGGCCGCCACCGGTAGACCGGAAGGCCGAACGTGGTCTCGGTCACGAAGCCGTGGCACCGGACCGGTTCCCAG
This sequence comes from Fimbriimonadaceae bacterium, assembly GCA_046719655.1. Taxonomy (GTDB): domain Bacteria; phylum Armatimonadota; class Fimbriimonadia; order Fimbriimonadales; family Fimbriimonadaceae; genus JBDNCL01. The sequence continues at coordinate 17,854 of JBDNCL010000021.1, read as the reverse complement.
GCGGTGCTGGTGCCGTCCGGTTCCGTCTTGTAGTCCCCGCTGACCGCCCACACTTCGCCGTCCACCTCGACCCGCACCTGGGCCGACCCGACGATGTGGCCCGCCGGGTGGAGACTGACCTTGGCGCCGCCGATCGAGAACGACTCTCCGTACGGGACGCCCCGAACCGAGGCTTCCGGCCCGAGTCGGGCACGCAGAATCGGAACGGACGCCTCCGACGCAAGGTAGCGGCCCATCCCCCAGCGGGCGTGGTCGGAGTGCCCGTGGGTGACGACCGCTCTCTCGACCGACCGCCAAGGGTCGATGTAGAAGTCGCCGGCCGGGCAGTACAGACCTTCGGGTCGACGTTCGAGGACGGGCGTTCGGGACATCTTCCTTCTGCTCTACGGCGAGGCGGCGGACCGCCTCACCCGGGCTGGACGGTCAGGGCCCGGCCGCCGGGGGATCGACCGGCCCGACGAGGGAACCGCTCCTCACGGCTTCGGCCAGCCGCTCGATGTCGGGACCCAGCGACCGGTCCGCGTCGAGCGCGGCCGCGTGTTCCCGCACCGTGGCGAGGGCTTCGCGCACCCCGACCCCGGGCTGGAGCGGTTTCCGGTACTCCAGACCTTCGGCCGCGGTCAGGGCCTCGATCGCCAGCCCGAGCTCGACGTTCTCGACCAGCCGTCGGAGCTTGACGGCGGCGTGCATCCCCATCGACACGTGGTCCTCCTTGCCGCCCGAGGTCGGCGCGTTGTCGACCGACGCGGGATGGGCGAGACCGCGAGCCTCGTTCAAGAGGGCGACCATGGTCACGTGCGGCATCATGAACCCCGACCCGCGACCCGGTTCGTGGGTCAGGAACGCGGGGAGGCCTTCGTTGAGGTCGGGGTTGACGAGCCGGTCGACACGGCGCTCCGAGATGGAGAGGAGGTCGGTAAGGGCGATGGCGGCGTAGTCCAGCGCCAGGGCGACCGGCGCACCGTGGAAGTTGCCGCCCGAGAGCACCTCCGCCTCCCCCGAATCGGGGTCGGCGAACACGAGCGGGTTGTCGGTCGACGCCCCCGATTCCGCCTCGACGATGCGGGTGGCCTCGCGGAGGGCCTGCCACACGGCGCCGTGAACCTGGGGCATGCACCGGAGGCTGTAGGCGTCCTGAACGCGCGGGTCCCCGCTTCGGTGCGACTCCCGGATTTCGCTCTGTTCGAGGATGGTCCGCAGGTCGGCCGCGACCCAAGACTGGCCGGCGTGTCCCCGGGCGTCGTGGATGCGGGGGTCGAACGCGGCCGGCGTGCCCTTCAGGGCTTCCAAGGTCATCGCCCCGATCCGGTTGGCCGACCGCAGCGCGGTCCACGCCCGCCTCAGCGCCAGTGCCCCGACCGCGACCATGGCTTGGGTGCCGTTGAGCAGGGCGAGGCCTTCCTTGGGTTTCAGATCGAGCAGGGGGATTCCGGCTTCGGCCATGGCCCGGCGGCCTGGGATCCGCTCCCCACCCGGTCCCCACGCCTCGCCTTCGCCGATCGCGACCAGGGCCAGGTGGGCGAGGGGAGCGAGGTCGCCGCTCGCCCCGACCGAGCCCTTCTCGGGCACGACGGGGACGACGCCGCGCTGGAGCATGGCGACAAGGGTGTCGAGAACCTCGGGTCGGGCTCCGGAGTGCCCACGGGCGAGGACGTTGGCCCGGAGAAGGAGCATGGCCCGGGTCTCGGCGCGGGAGAGGGGCGGACCGACCCCGCAGGCGTGGCTCCGGAGGAGATTGTGCTGCAGCTCGGCCAGGTCGGCGTCCGGGATGCGCACGTCGGACAGCTTCCCGAAACCGGTGTTGACGCCGTAGACCGCCTCTCCCGACTTCAGGATTTCGTCGATGGCGGCGCGGGAACGGGCCATGCGGATTCGGGCGTCGGAGGAGGCGGAAACGGCCGAGCCGCCTTCGGCGACGGCACCGATTTCGGCGAGGGTCAGACGTCGACCATCGACCAAGACCATGGGACGAGGTTACCCACGCCGATACGCCGCGGCAGCCCCGGTCGCTCCGGTCGGGCGCGGGTACATTCAGTTCCCATGAGTTCGCGCCGGTTCATGCTCTACGACACGCTCTCGCGGACGACCAAGCCGCTCGAAACCCGAGAACCCGGCCACCTTCGCTTCTATTCCTGCGGACCCACGGTCTACAGCTACGCCCACATCGGCAATTTCCGCACGTTTCTGACCGCCGACCTCGTGGTTCGGACGGCCGAAGCCCTCGGGTGGCGGGTCAGCTATGTGAGCAACATCACCGACGTCGGCCACCTCACCCAGGACGACATGGCAGATGCGGGCGGCGAGGACAAGATGGTCAAGGCCCTCAAGTCCAAGGAAGGGGAGGCGTTCGCGAACATCTGGGATCTCGCCCGCTACTACGGCGACGCGTTCGTCGCCGACTGGCGCAAGCTCAACCTTCGCGAGCCCATGGTCCGTCCGCGCGCCACCGAGCACATGCGGGAGCAGATCCTGGCGATCGAGGAGCTCATCCGCGACGGATACGCGTACGAGACGCCGACCGGCGTTTACTTCGCCATCGAACGGTTCGAGGAGTACGGCAAACTGAGCGGCAACCGCGATCGGGACAACCTGATGCGGGCGGTGCGGGACGTCGTCCAGGACGAGAACAAGCGCCATCCGGCCGACTTCGCGCTCTGGAAGAAGGACGACAAGCACCTGATGCAGTGGTTCTCGCCGTGGGGCTGGGGGTTTCCGGGCTGGCACATCGAGTGCTCCGTCATGGCCCGCCAGTACCTCGGCGACACCATCGACCTCCACGGCGGCGGCGAAGACCTGAAGTTCCCCCATCACGAGTGCGAGATCGCTCAGAGCGAGGCGGCGACCGGCGAACCGTTCTGCAACCACTGGCTCCACGTGACCTTCCTTCAGGTCGAAGGGGAGAAGATGTCCAAGTCGAAGGGGAACTTCTACACCGTCCGCGATTTGGTCGACCGCGACGGCTACGACCCGCTCGCGCTCCGGTACGCCCTGATGTCGGTGCCCTACACGAAGCCCCTGAACTTCACCCTCCAGACCCTGCGCGACGCTTCGGGCAACGTGGAGCGGTTCCGGGAGTGCGAGCGCCGAATCGCGGCCGCCGGAGTCGACCCTCTCGCCGAGCGGTTCGCGGGCGTGGGCGCCGAGATCGCCGACGCCGAGTTGGCCCGGGTTGCGGACGAAGCTCTCGACGCCCTGTGCGACGACCTCAACACGTCGGTCGCCATCGCCAAGGCCCTCGAAGGCACCAAGATCATCCTCCGCGAGCCGAAGCTGGATCCGGCGTTCGCCCGGTCGGCGGCCGCGTTCCTCGGACGCGTCAACGCTCTGCTCGGGATCGTCCGGCATGAGGACGAGGTGGCGGCGGCCGCCAAGCCCTCGGCCGGCGGTGTGGACGTGGCGCGGGTGCAGGCCCTGATCGACGAGCGGGCCGCGGCCAAGAAGAACCGCGACTTTGCCCGGGCCGATGCGATCCGGAATCAGCTGGCCGAAGAAGGGATCGAGTTGCGGGACAGTCCGGAAGGCACGACCTGGGTGCGCCGGGTTCCGGTTTAGAGGGCCCGGTCGTCCGGCCCCCGAACCCGGGAGTTCGACCCGGGCTCCGCTCCTCTTCGCCCGGACCCCGCCGCCCTCGCCCGACGTCTTCTCATACTCCGATCCCCGACGCCGGTCGAGAGTCGGGGGCGGCCGTGCCGCGGATCGCCCCCAACCCGGGCGCCGTCAGTGCAGAAGGTCGCAGTTCTCGTCCCCGATCGAGTGGAATCCCGGCCAGAGGCGCCGCCTCCCTTCCGATTCGGAAAGCACGGGCATCGTCGCGGCGAGACCCTGGGCCGGGTGGCCCCGCTCCCGAAGCGACGCGTCGAGCAAGCCCGCCAGCCGGTCGCGCTCGCCTCGTTCGCCGGACCCCGCCACGGACGCCTCTTCGTCCGGCCCGCGGCGCATCAGCAGCTCGTTTCCGCCGCGCTCGGTCCAGTGGAACACCCAGTCCTTCTCCACCACGGCGTGGTACCCGACGCACTCCCCGATCAGGCGTTCCCGCTTCTGGTCCGACATCAGGTCGAGTCCGTCGAAGACGGCGCCTTCGGGCAGGGGGACGCCGGCCCGGGCGAGCAGGGTCGGCAACAGGTCGGCCAGACAGGCGAGCCGGTCGTCGCGGGTGCCGCCGCGCGGGTCGGCCAGCCACGGCGTCGACGGCGGGCGTACGATCAGCGGGACTCGGCGCGAACCCTGGAAGAACACCGACTTGGCCCCCATCCGGTGGTCGCCGAGCATCTCGCCGTGGTCGGACGCGAACACGATCCACGTGCTTTCGAACAGCCCGAGTTCGCGGAGTCGGGCCAGCATTCGGCCGATCTGCTGGTCGACGTGCAGGATGCAGGCCGCGTAGGCTCTCCGAACCGCCCGCATCTGCTCCGGCGCGAACCGGTGGCAGTTGTTCAGGTGGAAGGTGGGCTCGCGCCAGGCCGCCGTCGCGTCCAGGTCCGCCGCCCATTCGCCCTGGAGGGGGTCGGCCACCTCGTCCGGATCGATCATCTCCCAGCACGAGAGCGGCGGGTCGAACGGCGGGTGCGGCTTGCTGAAGCTCATCCACAGGAAGAAGGGGCGCGTCTCGTCCCGCGTCTCCAGAAAGTCGATGGCGCGGTCGGCGACCCAGGCCGAGACGGTCTGGTGCTCGTCCGTGGTGGCCAGGCACGGCGTCATCTCGTTCTCCCCGATGCCGTGGTTTTTGGGCGGCCTCGCGCCGGGCTGCCGCTGGATCCAGCGGTAGTAGTCGGGCAGAATCTCGAGGTGTTCGAACCCATAGTGGGCGCGGGTGGGATGAAAGTGCATCTTGCCGACGCCCCGGGTCTGATATCCGGCCGCGGTGAGGAGGCCGGGCAGGGTCGGGAGATCCTTCATCGGGCTCGGAGTCGACCGGTTGGAGGTTTCGCCGTGGCGCCAGGCGTGCTGGCCGGTCATGATCGTGGCCCGGGCGGGGCCGCACACCGGGCAGTCGGTGATGGCGTCCGGAAACACGACCCCGGTATCGGCCAGCCAGTCGAGGTGGGGGGTCCAGTATCCTCGGGCGCCGAGGGCGGCGATCGTGTCCCAGCGTTGCTGGTCCGTCGTGATCAGAAGCAGGTTGGGCCGGTCCATCGCACGAGAAAGGACGGCCGGACCGAGGCCGTCGCACCTGAATTTCGAACCGGTTTTTGCGGTTCCGCCGCTCGACCGGCAACGGTTCGCCCCCCCCTTGAAGGCGGACGGGGCCCGCGCCTCCTCCTCGTGACGAGGATCGGGCCGGACCCCGAAACGCCCGCCTGTTGGCGGCAGGTTACCTGCGTCGGCGGCCGACGAGGGCGAGCGCTCCGAGAGCGAGAGCGGTCAGGCCGGTCGGCTCGGGTACGGCCTCGATGCCGAAGTTGTCGATGTAGGCCTCGGCTCGGCCCGTCTCGCCGGCCGCATCGTGGGCGAGTTCGATCGCCCAACCCGTGAGCTGGGCGATGTCGGTGATCGGGTAGTCGACGTCGACCGGATTGCCGTCGTACCAGGACCGAGCCAGACCCGCGCTCAGGTCCCACTCCTGCCTCAGAGTGACGAAGCGGTCGAAGACGGTGGCGGTGGCACCGGCGCCGGGGTTGAACCCGAACGGCATCGTCTGGTTGCCCTGGTCCCACTGCAGACCGTAGGTGGGTTGGCCGGTGTCGAACCAGTACCACCACAAGTTCTGGACCAGGCTCGCGTCGAGGCTGCGTCGAAGAACGTCGAACGTGACCGCGACCTTCGTGCAGCCTAGGGCCACCAGGTCGTCGATCGGCCGCTCCATCCGGCTGTTCGTGCCCGAAACGTCCGGGGTCGCGAGCTTCACCACCCGGTTGCCGAGGTAGTCGACGACTTGCGGCGCGTCGCCTCCCGACGCCGATCCGACCCAGCCGTCTTGCCCGTCGAGGTCTCCCAGAGACATGCTCTCGAAGTCTTGGAAGTAGGTGTAGGCGCCCGCTCCGGCGATCAGGGTCGCCGACGCCAAGCACGTTGTCAAACATCTCATCAAACTGACCCTCCTCCACATCGACCCGGCTGCCGAATCCGTCGGCGCCGGACCGTCCCTCCTACGATAAGGCGGAAACGAGGCGAGTCGCCCGGGCCGGTCTCGCGTGTCGTCGAAAGGCGTGCCGTCGAAAAAGTCCCCGGTTGTCGGCACGCCGGCGCCGGCGGGGGCGGGGAGAAACCGGGAACGCGGAACTCTGGTCGTGGTCCAGATCTCAGGGTACCGACCCTCGGCTGTGGTCCGGCCGCGCCCGGGAACCGGGCGAACGTTCGTCTCCCGCGAAGAACGGCGGTTCCGGGCGACGAAGACGGGCGCCGAGAGTCGTCGCGCCCGGCGTACACTGACAGAATCGTGCCCTCCGAACTCCTCGTCGTCGGTCTCCGCCAGGCGGCCGCCAAACAGATCGACAAGTTCGCCCGTCTGCGGGCCGGCGATTTCGACGACCCTGAGGTCGTCCACGACCTTCGGGTCGCGCTGAGGCGTCTCCGCTCGGCGTGGCGGGTGGCGGAGGAGATGGGCGACAAACGGGCGAAGAAGCTCCGCCGGAGGGCGCGCCGACAGGCCCTCGCTCTCGGGGAAGTCCGCGATCGGGACGTCCTCATGCTGCGCGTCGAAGCGGACCGGGCCGCGGGCCACGTGCCCGACCCGGCCGTGGACGCCTGGCTCGATTCGCTGCGCGCCCAACGCGAGGCGGCCGTGCAGAAGGCGGTCGAGGTCCTCGAAAGCTCGAAGTCGGTCCGCTGGCTCGAAAAGGCGAGGGAGTGGGCGGAGTCGGGGGGCTCCGATTCGGAGGCCGACGACTTCGATGCCGACACCGCCTTTGCCGAACTCGGTCGCCACATCGCCGACCATGCCCAGACGGTCCTCGACGCTTGTGCGCCGAAAGACGACGCCGAGGTCCACCAGCTCCGAATCGAGGTGAAGCGTCTCCGCTACCTGATCGAGTTCTTCAAGGACCGGGTCCCCCGCGCCGCCCGCACGATCAAGGCCCTGGTGTCCGTTCAAGACGATCTCGGCGAGGCGAGAGACCGTTGCGCCGCCTCGGCTCTGGCCCAAGAAGCCGGACTGCCGCGATACGCGGCATGGCTCGCCGAGGGCGCGTCGGACGCGGTCGAGCCCGCGATCCGGTTGGCGGTCCAGACGGCCCGACGACTGCGCGAAGACTGGGCGCCGGGCACCGACCAACCGTCCGACCCTCCCGCCTGACGCCCCGATATCGGCCGGCGACCGGACGCGACCCCGCCTGCGGTCGCCCGATCGGTTCCGTTCGGCGGGAGCCGACCGAAAACCCAGCCCGAACCCCTCGCCTTCCGTCCGCTCGTCGAGCGGGGCCTCGGATTCCGCCATGAGGTTGGAATCGACGACAAGGGCTCGAATTCTGCTCCCGACGGGAACTTGGGACATTAGCTGTATGTTAATTCAGGTGACACCATCAGGCAGAGGTGAGACATGACGATCAATCGGCTTTTCCTCTACGGAGGACTCATAGCCAGGCGCCTCGGCGAACGGCTTTGAAGTCCAGACCGGCGGCCGCACACCCCGGAGCGGGATCTGTCCGCAGCGCTCGGAAGGCAGGGATTCGGCAGGGGCATCCGACCCGCAACGACTTTTGGACCGAAAGCGCGATCCGGATCGATCGAGGGTTTGCGGCCGCCTTTCCGTCTTTCGCTTCGTCGGACGGCCGGGATCTGGAGATCGGCCAACCCGATCCGGACCGTCCGCCCAGGGGCGTCGCCGAAACCGAGACGCCGGACGGACCGCCGCCGGGGCGTCGAATTCGGCGCGCGGACTTCCGCCAACGCAGTTCTCAGCCGGTACGACATCGGCTGGCCGTCGGACAGGCTCGCTCGGTCGAGGCGTTCGGTCGGCCAGAGGAATCGGCGCTCGGCCGTCGGTTCACGGCCGGCCTCCGAAACAGATCGGGCGGGGTCGGCGATTTCGGACCGACCGGCGGGCGATCCCTCCCTCGGTCGGGCCCCGCGCCCGGCCGGACACACCGCCCGTGAGACTGACGGGGCCAGCGACGGTGGTGGCCCCGGCCGCCCTTGCCGAACGAGCCGACATCGGGGTTCGCGCTCCCGCCTCGCACGCTCTCCGGCTGTTCTCGGCCAAGACCCGCTCCATGACGTCCTCCGCGGGGCGAACGGACTCGAAACGGGCGACCGGGCCCCGGCGCCGGACGGCCCGACCGGGCGGGACGCGATGCCCGAGCCGGGCCGACGACGGCCCTTCCGCTCCCCCGACAGCCGGGCAAGGTAGCCTCGAGGCATGTGCCGCAACGTCATTCTCATCTGCTTGGACGAGCTGCGGGGCGACTGCATCGGAATCGCCGGCCACCGGCACGACGTCCGAACGCCCCATATCGACGCCCTCTTGGCCGGCGGGGCGGTGTTCCGAAACCACTTCTGCGTCATGCCGAAGTGCGTCCCCTCGCGAATCTCGATGATGACGGGGCGCTACACCCATACCGACGGTTTTCGGACCATCCATCAGCACCTTCCCGCCGACCATCCCGACCTCGTCTCGACCCTGAAGAGGAACGGCTACGGGGTCGCCGTCTTCGGGATCAACCACTGCTGGGAGGACGGTTTCGAACGGGTGATGGACGTCCACGCCTGGACGCCCCCGTTCGATCGGCACTGGGGACCGGAATCGCCCTTCAAAAGACCGATGCCCGAAACCGCCGGTCGTCCGGTGCCCGACATTCCCGAAACCTACGACTACCGCGGGTGCAGCCGCCGCTGGTTCGACGACACGGTGACGCAGTGCGCGCTGGAGTTCATCGAGGACGACGCCCGCTGGAATCGACCCTGGTACCTCCAGATCAACCTCCAGGCCCCCCACCCGCCGTATCAGGTCGAGGAACCGTACTTCTCGATGTTTCCCGACGGTTCGTTCGAGCCGTTCCCCCACGAGATGCCGACCGGCGCCCCCAGCCTCGTCGCCGCCCAGCGCCGCCACCGGACCGACGTGGAACCCAACATCGACGATCTGCTCGAGATCCAGCGCGTGTACTTCGGGATGATCGCCAAGGCGGACCACCTCGTCGGTCAGATCGCGGACGCTCTGCGGCGGACGGGCCGCCTCGAGGACTCCCTGGTCGTGTTCTTTTCCGACCACGGCGATTACGCGGGGCAGTACGGTCTGGTGGAGAAGTGGGACACCCATTTCCCCGACCCGCTGGTCCGCGTCGCCTTCGGCATGGTCGGGGACGGAATCGAGCCGCACACCGCGGTCGACAGCCTGACCGAACACATCGACGTGGGGCCGACCGTTCTGGACTGGCTGGGGCTCGAACCTCTTCCGAACGCCCACGGCCGCAGCCTCTTGAACACGTTGGCCGGCACCGAGTCGCGGAAGGCGGTCTTCGCCGACGGCGGGCACGAGCCGCCGATGCGCGACCGCTTCAACACTCCGGTCGAGAAGAACATCGACCGCGAGGTCCACATCGACGGCAAGCAGCTCACCTACCGCGAGTCGCCGGAGGCCATGGCCCGGGCGAAGATGGTGCGCACCCACACCCACAAGCTCGTCATCCGCGAAACCGGGGACCACGAGCTCTACGACCTCGTCGCCGACCCCCACGAGCTAATCAATCTGTATGGAGGCGAGGGAACTCTGGATATCGAACGCGAACTGATGCACCTGATGCTCGAGTGGGTGCTCCGGACGGACCCGGACTACCCCTTCCAAGCCGAAGTCGGGGCCTGACCCGGTCCGGCCTCCCGACCTCGGACCCGGCTCGGCTCGGCTCGGTCCCTCGGAGGGTGGCGGCGATGGCAATTTCAGGATTCATGACTCGGTTCGTCGGGACGGCGCTGGGAGCGATTCTCCTGGCGCCAGCCGCAACGGCTCAAGACACGGTCGAGGTGCGGCCCCTGACCGACCGCATCGTTATGGTCCACGTGGACGAGGGCTTCGTGGAGCACCACCGGCGCGGCCAACGGCGCAACCAGGCGACCGTGCACATCAAGCCGCTGGACGTCGCGATTGCTTCGCGTCCGGCGACCCACTCGCTGCGCAGCGCCACCGACCCCAACTACCGCAACGGTCGGGCGCCTACCGACGTCGGCCGAAAGTCCAAGGGCACCGACTTCGCCTGGTTCGTCGACAACTGGGTGAACAACCGCGCCGTCAACGAACGGCCCGACCACACGAAAGAGCACTGGCTGTACCTGACCCTGCCGACCGCCATGCGGTCGGGTTCGAGCTACACCCTGACCATGGGACCGATCGCTCCGCCCGCAACGTTCGTCTTCGACGAGCGGAAGACGCGTTCGGAAGCGGTGCGGGTGAACAACCTCGGCTACGCGCCGTGGATTCCCGCCAAGGTCGGCTACGTCTTCCACTGGATGGGGGACCGCGGCGGTCTCGACCTGTCTGCGTACGAAGGGAAGCGGTTCTGGATCGTGGACCAGAAGACGGGCCGAGACGTGTACGAGGGCACGTTGCGGCTCCGGGCCCGGGCCGACAACCAGGAGACGGCGCACGTTTCCGACACGCCGCCCCACGGCAGCTTCGTGAATGCCGACGTATACGAGTGCGAGTTCAGCCTCTTCAACACCCCGGGCGAGTACGTGCTCGCCGTCGAGTCGATCGGGTGCTCTTTCCCGTTCAAGATCAGCGACGACGCCTACCGGCCCGCCTTCGTCGAGACGGCCCGCGCCCTGTACCACAACCGGAGCGGAATCGAACTGAAGCGGCCGTTCACCGAGTTCGTCCGTCCGGCGCCGCACCATCCCCGACTCACCCCCGGATTCGCCGGCCGCCTGCAGTACACGACGGTCCGATTTCAGGAGTGGGGTTCGGAGGGCGGCAGCGCCGACGCTCTCCAAGCCGGGTTCAAGGGACCGCTCGATGCCTGGGGGTGGTACCAGGATGCGGGCGACTGGGACGGCTACCCCAGCCATTTCCGAGTCGGCACCGAACTCCTGCTCGCCTTCCGCCTCGCTCCCGGCAACTTTCGGGACGGGGACCTGAACATCCCCGAAAGCGGAAACGGCATCCCCGACATCGTCGACGAGGCGGCTTGGCTGCCTCGCTTCGGCCACCGACTCCGCCAAGAGCTTCTCGCCAAAGGTTGGGGCACCGGCGGGGTGGGGATGCGGGTCGCGGGGGACGCTTTCGGCGGCGACACCGCCCCGGGCGACATTGGTCGCGGATCGTGGGAGGACGTCGATCGTTTCTGGGTCGTGTCGGGCGAGGATCCGGTATCGACTTTCCGGTATGCGGCCGTCGCCGCCTGCCTGGCTTCGGCTCTCCAGAGCATCGGCAAACCCGATCCGGAAGGCGTCGACTGGGTCCGCGAGGCCCGCGAGGCGTACGCATGGGCGGTCGCCAACACTCGCCCGGGCGACGAAGGCCGAGACCAGCTCAAAGACCACCGAACCTTCGCCGCCGCCGCTCTATTCGTCCTCACGGGAGAGAAGGCTTACGAGGACGCGTTCGCGAAGGACGTATCGGGCGTTCAGTCCGATTCCCTGATCTGGGGCGAGTCCTTTTACGGGCCCGCGTTCTACGCTCTCAACGGCAAGGGAGACCCCGAGTTGCTGGGCCGGATCCGCTCCGCCGTCCTCGCCACGGCCGAGAACTCGCGTCAGACGGCCGAGCGCCGCGCCCTCCGGTTCGGCGGCAACTTCTTCTTCCCGATGCTCGTCGGTCAACAGACGACGCCCCTGGCGATCGAACTCGGGGTGGGTTACGCTCTCACCCGGGCGCCGCGGTACCTGTCCGCCCTGGCCACGACCGCCGACTACTTCCTGGGGGCCAACAACCTCGGGATCACGTGGATCACGGGGGTCGGGCCCCGGTCGCCCAAGCACGTCTTCCACATGGACGCCTGGTACAACACGCACGACGGTCGGTACCATCCGGGGCTGATTCCCTACGGTCCCTGGCGGAAGGAGAGCGACGAGGCGCAGGGGCCCTGGGACGTCGGCTGGCCCCACCGGACCGTGTACCCTCCCATCGACCGATGGCCCGGCTCGGAGCGGTGGTTCGACAACCGGAACAGTCCGCTGAACTCCGAGTTCACCGTGCATCAGAACATCGGGCCGGCGGCCGCGTTCTACGGGCTGCTGATCCGACCCTGGTAGACCGCCGCACACCGGCGAACCGGGTCCGCGGCGTCTCGGCAACGGTCCTTCCCGACGCCCGATCGTCCGAATATGCTCTACTGAGCCTTGCTTGAAACGCCGAACCAAGGAGACCCGGCCGCCGCGTGAACAAACGAGAAGCGGGCCGGGGGTTCGCCTGGAACGTCGCCGGATCGTTCCTGGCCAAGCTTCTGATCCCGATCGTTTTCGGGATCGCGATCACGCGCATCCTCGGACCGGAGCAGGTCGGGGCCGTCGCCGGCATCTTCGCCCTGGCCACCGTTCTCGATGTCCTCAAGGACATGGGGCTCTACGCCACGTTCGTGACCGACACGAAATCCGACCCTCAGAAGGATGCCCGGTATTACGGGCTGTCTCTGATGATCGTCGGCGCGTACAGCGTCGCCCTCGTCGTGCTGTCGCCGACCTTGGCCGGGCTGCTCCGTCTCGAGAGCTTCGATTGGGCCTTCGCCGTCGCCGGCGTGTCGGCCATGTGCGCCGGAGCGGGGTCGCTCCCCGGCGGCAAGCTCCACCGCGACGCGCGCTTTCAGGAACTGGCGGTTTGGGATGTGGTCGCCCAGATTCTGAACGGATCGGTGACCCTCGCCCTCGCGATCGCCGGATTCGGCGGGTGGTCGCCGCTGTTCGGGGCGCTGGCCCGCCACGCGACGCTGGCGGCCGTGACCATCCGCCTGGCCGGGCCGACCTACGCCCTGCCGACGGCGGAGTTTTTGCGGTCGATCGCCAGCCGGAGCGTCGCCTTTATGGCGAACGGTCTGCTCTACGTGCTCTACACCACGGCCGACAAGATGCTGGCCCTGGTCTGGTTCGGCAAGGCGAACTCCGGCTTCTACTCCGTCGCGTACGGGCTCGGCCAGCGCCCGGTCGACCTGCTCGCCGGGCCGATGGCGCGCACCGTGGTCGTCGCCTTCTCCCGAGCCAAGGACGACGAGACGCGGTTTCGCGATCTGTTCTACCGGAGCATCTCGGCCACCCTGATCGTGGCCCTGCCCCTGTACGCGATGCTGGCCGTGTACTCGACCGACATCGTGACCCTGATGTACGGTCGGGCGTTCGCGCAGTCGGGGATCCTTCTCACCCTGCTGTGCACCTACTTCTTCTCCCGGATTTTGGGGATGATCGCTTCGAACCTTCTGAACGGGATCGGCAAGCCGGGTTGGTCGAACTACGGGTGGGGTCTGGGGTTCGCGGCGGTGGGCGTTTCTTGGGGAATGGGGTGGATGCAGGCCGGCATCGTGCCGTTTGCGGTGACCGTCTCGGTCGGCGCCGCGTTCGCCTATCTCACCGCTTTCGCGATCGTCTTGGTTCGCTTTCGCCCCGACCGAGCCCAGTTCGGTCGGGTCGGTCGCGTGGTGTTGGCGGGTCTCGCCACCGCCGCCGTGATGCTCTCGGGTCGGTTGGTTCCGGCCCACGGGGTGTTGCAGCTGCTGGTCGGGGCCCTTCTGGCCGCCCCGTTCCACGTCGCTCTGCTGAGTCGGCTTTTTCTCGGTTCTTGGCGGCGGGGTTTGTCGGGGCAGGGTGTCCGAAGCCTGTACGCATCCCTCTGATCGGGTACGGCGGCTGTCGGTCGGACAGCGGACGGCCGGGTGGCGGCCGCGGCCCGCCGCCCGCCCGCGCCGTCGGCCCGACTTTGGACTCGTCGACACGATTCAGTAAAATGCGGGCACCCGGCTGGCACGTTTCTTGTTGATAGGCTAGAACGGTACGATTGGGTGCCTGTTTTGTGCCGCACGCGCTCGGGCGGCCGCCCGGTCAGAGGAAACCGCTTGAACGAAGAAGTTGTCAACCCGCCCGGTGTCGAGGCCAAGTCGAAGCCGTCTTTCGACTGGACCGTCATCGTCAAGTCTCCCGCTTTCGTGCCGGGGCTCGCCCTCGCCGTCGGATTTGCGGTCGCGTTCTTCTTCGTGCTGGAGCACTTGCCCGAGCTCTGGCTGAGCGACGACGGCTACTACTCGCACGGCTTCTTGGTCCCGATCATCAGCGCCTACATCGTGTACCGCTGGTGGCCGCGCCTGAAGGACATTCCCGTCCGTCCGACCCCGCTCGCCATCGTTCTGGTTCTGCTGGGGCTCTGGGGCATCTTCGTCTCGACGACGACCGTGTTCTACTCGGGGGCCGCGGTCAGCATGCTGTTCACGATCTTGAGCGGAATCTGGTTCGTCGCCGGCTTCCGCTGGATGATCGGCCTGGCCGCGCCCGTGCTGTACCTGATCTTTGCGCTGCCGATGTTCGGCAACATCATCGACTCCTACACGAACCCGCTCCAGCGCCTGTCGACCGTCGTTTCCTATCAGATCCTCGAGGTGGTCCGGCTGAACCCGTTCCAGGCCGATGCGACCACGATCCACCTCGACAACTTCACCCTCGACGTGGGCGTGCCCTGCAGCGGTCTGAAGCTCCTTCTCGCCCTCACCGCCTTCAACGTGTTCTTCATCCTGATCGCGCGGCTCCGTTGGTGGGCCAACCTGCTGATGCTGATGATCATCCTGCCCCTCGGCATCGGCATCAACGGCCTCCGGATCGCGCTGATCGGCATCGTCGGCAACGCCTACGGCCCGGAGGCCGGGCATCAGTTCCACGACTACAGCGGCTACATCACGCTCGTGGTCTGTTTCTTCATCCTGTTCAAGATTGCGAGAGGTTTGGGTTGGAAAGACTGAAGCTGCACGCGTTCATCCTGGCCGGGGTTCTCCTGATCGGCGGTTCGCTGATCCAGATGCGGCCGAAGGTTCAGAAGATCGAACGCACCGAAGAATGGATGATCTCCCAGCTCCCAGCCGAAGTCGACGGCCTGAAGTTCGTCGAGGGATCGGACACGCCCGGTATGACGTACCGGATGGACAAGAGCACGTACGACGTCCTCCAGCCCTACGGCATCGTGTCCCGGGTCTACGGGGGCGTCGGACGCGGTTTCGACGTCGTGATCATCTCGAGCAACCGGCGCGGGAGCTTCCACGACCCTCAGGTGTGCTTTACCGCCCAAGGGTGGCGCTTCCTCAACACCCGGGTCGTCACCATCCCCACCCACCGGGGCCCGATCCAGGCGTCGTACATCGAGATGCGCCACAAGAGCGGCCGCGAAACCTCGGCCGTCTACTTCTTCCGCGGACTGCAGTTCTACCCGGCGCCGCTCGGCCTCACCTTGGAAATGGTCCGTCGTCAGCTCCTCGGCTCGACCGAGATCGAGGGGACCATGTACCGCTTCATCGCCGTGCATCCGGAGCCGACCCTCGAGGAGTACATCGACTTCATCCAGAAGTATCTCAAAGCCGCGGATGAGAGCAGCAACGGGTACTACTGACCGTACCTCGGCCGAAAGCGGGGACGGTATCGACGAATCGGCGTCCGACGGGCGTCGGGGGAGACCCCTTTCGGCTGCAGTCGCCTAGCGCCTAAAGACGGCCGACCCCGTCCGAGGGGTCCCGACTCGGCGCGGTGGCGGTGTCGGGAGTTTCGAACCAACTGAATTCGCCCTTTTCGAGGGCACGACCGTCCATAATAGGGCAAGATATCGATCGGGTGTCCGTGTGCGAGCGGGCCTCGTTGGTTCTAGCCTCAGTGGCGGAAGCGGTGGAAGATGGTCAAGGCACTACTGCTCAGAATCGTTCTCTTCGGCCTCGTATTCGGTGCGGTCGCATTCGGCATCTCTCTGCTCATCCCTCCGAAGTACGAGGGGATCGCGCAGATTCTGATCGACCAGAAGAACATCCAGACGGTCGTTCCCGTTACGGCGGCCGACACCGCGGTTGCCGACGTACTCGAGTTCAGCCGGCCGCGTTCGATCGTCACCAGCGTCCAGCAGCTCACTTCGATCGAGGTTCTGGGGCGGGCGGCGGAGAACACGATCTCCCAGCTGGGCCTCACCGCCAGCCAGGCTCAAGAGCTCAGCTTTGAGAACCTCCGAGAGTCCATCGCCATCGACGCCGAAGCCGGGTCTGACTTCATCGCCCTCCGCGTGCGTCTCGGCTCGCCCGAGATGGCCCGCGAGATGGCGCGAAACATCTACCTCGCTTTCGAAGACACCCAGAACCAGATCGCCCGAACCGCCGGTTCGCAGGCTCGAGAGTCGCTGCAGGCTCAGATGCAGCAGCTGGAGGTCGAACTCCGGCAGGTCGACGAACAGGTCCGGCGCCTGCGCGAAGAGTCGGGAGTCCCGAACCTGGAAGCCAAGATCCAGTCCGAAGTCGGAGGCCTTGCCGACCTGGACCGCGCCGTCGACAGCGCCCGCATCGAACTCGCCGCCGCTCAAAACGCCGTGCGCGTCCTCGAAGACGCCTATCGCGCCAGCACCGAGCGCGTCCGCGGCGCCGAGTCGGAGCAGTACAACCAGGTTCTTCAGAGTCTCGACACCCAGATCAGCCTCGAAGAAGCGAACCTCCGGTCCCTGGAAGAGCGGTTCTTCCCCGACCGCCCGGAGGTCATGGAGGCTCAGGCCCGTCTCCGCGAACTGCGTCAGCAGCGCCAGACCCTCAGCGGCCGAATCCTCGCCGCCACCACCACCGAGCGCAACCCGGTGCGGACCCAGCTGGAGTCCCAGCTCGTGACGGCCCGCGCCAACGAAGAATCGCTGGCCGCTCGGCTCGCGGCGGCCGAGCGGGCTCGGGCCGAGCGCGACGCCCGGATTCAGGAACTGCCCGGCATCCAGCGCGAGCTCGCCGGCCTCGTCCGACGTCAAGCCGCCCTCGAGCGGACCTACGCCACCTACCAGGACCGCCTCCAGAGCGTCCTTCTCTCCGGACGGGGACGAGCGGCCCCGACGAAGCTCATCGGTGTCGGCGTCCTTCAGGAGCCGGTCAGTCCGAGGCCGGTCCCGAACGCGTTCATCGCCTTCGTCGCCGGTTCCCTGATCGGGCTCCTCGTCAGCCTCCGGCACGAGAGCCGCTACCAGCCGATCCGGTCGATCGTCCAGCTCAACGCCCTCGCCCACCGTCCCGTGTACCGCATGCTGCCCAAGCTCGCGAACCCGTACCGGGGGCTTCAGGCGTCGCCGCCCGAAGCGTACGAGACCCTGGTCATGAACGCCATCCGTTCGGAGAGGCGCCCGTACCGGGTCGGCATCGTCGGACTCGGAGAAGACACCGGCGCGTCGACCGCCGCCCTGAACTACGCGCTGTCGTGCAGTCGCCGCGGCGTGTCGACCGCCCTGCTGATCCTCGATCGAAAGTCCTCCTCGATCCGCCGTCTTTCGATCGATGCGGGCCGAGAGTGGAACCTGACCGAACCGGCTTCGAACCTGCAGGCGTGCGTCGTTTCGACGGAAAACCTCATCATCGGCCAGGCGGGCCGGCCCGACTGGGATCCGCGCATGACGGGTTTGAAGGCCGACATCGTCGTCTTCGACTTCGAGCCGACCAAAGTCTCGGCCGACTATGCGTTCGTCGCCCCGCTTCTGGACGAGATGATCGTCCTGGTTCGGGCCCACAAGGTCCGGTCCGTCGACTTCCTGACCGTA
Organism: Fimbriimonadaceae bacterium; assembly: GCA_046719655.1. GTDB lineage: Bacteria > Armatimonadota > Fimbriimonadia > Fimbriimonadales > Fimbriimonadaceae > JBDNCL01. The sequence continues at coordinate 261 of JBDNCL010000021.1, read as the reverse complement.
CAGGACGCCCTTCTCGATTCCGGTTGCCCGGTGGTGACGTCGGTCATGGCCCGAGCCGACGACTTCGACGTCTCGTACGAAACGACCAGTCCCGCCGCCCTCTCGCCCACCGCCTCGCCCACCGACTGAGCGTCGACGAATGAGCGCCACGACCGTGCCGACCGGGGTCACGCCCCGAAGCGTTGCGAGAACCCCCATCTACCTGCGGGGGTTCTACTTGTCCCACGCCATCGGCGCCGCGATCGTGATCATGCTCTTGTG
>JBDNCL010000209.1:0-4971 GCA_046719655.1 Fimbriimonadaceae bacterium | reverse complement strand
GCGTCGGCGTCAGCAGCACCCGGTCCGGCAGAGCCCTCTCCACCGCCTCCGCGACCGCGGTCGCCAAGATCGTGTCGGTCAGAAGCGGGAGGTGGGGGCCGTGCTGCTCGAGCGAGGCGGTCGGGATCAACACCACGCCGTCCCGATCGAACGCATCGACTTCCGGCCAGGTGGAGTCGGCCAGTTTCATACCGCTATTCTGGCAGGACCGACCTCGACCAGGGAGGGGGCGCCCGCCGCGCGGCGGGGGCCCGCTTCCGGGCCGGGGCGACGGCTCTGCCGGGGGTTCGGCTCGGTCTCGTCGCCCCGACCCGGATCAGTCGCCCGGGTACAGGCTTCGCATCAGCATCTTGACCGTCGCCCGGAGCTCGCGGTCGCGGGCGATCATCTCGCTGATCTTGTGATAGCCGTGCATCATCGACGTGTGGTCCCGGTCGCCGAAGAGCGAGCCGATGTGCTTCCACGAGTTCTGCGTCAGTTCGCGGGTCAGGAACACGGCGATGTGCCGGGCGTGGACGATGGGGGCCTTGCGCGACGTCCCGCAGATCTCTTCCGTGCTGATGCGGAAGTGCTTCCCGACGGCTTCGACGATCTGGGCGAACCCGGGCTTGGCGAGGCTCCGAACCCGATAGTACTGCTCGACGATCCTCTCCGCCAGGGCGGTGTCGATCGGGCTCGAATCGACGCTGGCCTGGGCCACGAGCTTGGTCAGCGCGCCTTCGAGGACCCGGATGTTCCCGGGCACGTTCTCGGCCATGTACATGGCCACCTCGTGGCTCAGGCTGACGTTCTCCTGACGCGCCTTGCTGAGCAGGATCGCGCAGCGCGTCTCCGTGTCGGGCGGCTGGATGTCGGCGACCAGCCCCGCCTCGAAACGGGAACGAAGCCGCTCGTCCATGAGGTACAGGTCGCGCGGCGGCCGGTCCGAACTCAGCACGATCTGCTTGCCCAGCGAATGCAGGTAGTTGAACGTGTGGAAGATCTCCTCCTGCGTCTTGTCCTTTCCGGCGACGAACTGGATGTCGTCGACCAGCCAGACGCCGACGCTCCTCTGCGAACGCCGGAACTGCTCGATGCGGTTGCTCTGCAGGGCGTAGACGAACTGCTCGGCGAACTGCTGGGCCGAAATGTAGACGATCGGGTACCGCGGGTCTTTGGCCAGCAGCTCACGGGCGATCGAGTGGAGGAGGTGGGTCTTCCCCAGTCCCGACCCGCCGTAGATGAACAGCGGGTTGTATTTGGCGCCGGGCTCGGCCGCGACCGCCTTGGCTCCGGCGAAGGCGAGTCGATTGCTTTGACCGACGACGAAAGTATCGAACTGGTATCGGTCATGGAGACGGAACGAACCGCCCGGTTCGACGACCGGAGCCGTCACCGCCGCCTGGCTGACCGCGACGGCCGGCCGCTCCCGCGGCTCGGCCACGATCTTGACCGTCACCGCGTCGCCGAGCTCGTCGGAGAGCATTTCCTGAATCGATTTCAGGTACCGCTCCCGCACCCATTCGACAACAAACTTGCCCGGGGCGGTAAGAGTCACGACCCCCTCGTCCGTGTGGCTCGGCACCAGCGGTTTCACGAACCGCTCGAACCAAGCCGGCTGGATTTCGGAGGCCATCCGCCTCAGCACCTGCTCCCAGGCCCCCCGCAGGCGGATCTGTACGTCGGAATCGTCCAAACAAAACTGGTCCATAGCCCTCAACAAATCGAGCGCCGAAGTGGCGAGAATCTCCGCCGGTCCGAGGACCGGGGACTGCATTATACACACGGATCTGAGCGACGCAAGCCCCCGATAATCCGTTCTGAGACCAAACAATGGCCGTTTTCGGCCAAAAAAGAATCATATTCTCGATCAGAGACCTTCAAACGCTTCGTTTATGCGACTTTCGCATCATTTTGGCCCCGGTTATGCTCGTAACGTTACGGGTGTCTACCGCCCCGGACCGCCCCGGCGGGAGGCCGAAAACGCCGCTTGTTCGCCCCCGCCGGGCGGCTTCCCTGCCCCGTTTCTGAGTATCGCGGAAAATCGGGTCGTCTGGCCGGCGAGGCTCCCGGCCGCGGCCCGCGGCGGGTCCGGTCCGACTCCCCCCGCGGCGGCGGGGGCGGCACCCGATCTCTCCAAACCGATAGAATGGCTCCGACGATGAACCGCGTTCTCGGAGTCCTGGCCGGGGCCGACATGCCCACCGCCCTGCTGGCCGAATGGGCGGGCTCGGCCGACCTCGTCCTCGCTGCCGACGGCGGACTCGACCGTCTGCTCGAGGCCGGACTGGCCCCCCACCACATGGTCGGGGACATGGACTCGACGGAGAACGCCCGCCGATTGGAGTACCTGGCTCACGATACACCTTTCGTCCTTCACCGGAACGCGGATCCGAACACCACCGACTGCGACAAGCTCCTCGATCTGGCCCGAAAGATCGGCGTCGAGTCCATCACCCTCGCCGGCGTCGAGGGCGACCTCCTCGACCACACGCTGGCCACGATCCAGTCCGCTCTGAAGTCGGGGCTCGACGTTCGGTTGGCCCTGCGGCGCGGCGTCGCGTGGGTGCTGTCCGGGCCCAAGTCCGTTGCCGTGGCGACTGTCCCCGGACGGCGCGTGTCTCTGATCCCCCTCGGCGAACTTTCCGAAGTCGACCTCGGCGGGGTCGAGTGGCCGCTGTCCGGCGCCTCGATGGGCCCGCGGGGCCTGACCAGCGTGTCGAACCGGGCGACCGCCAAGCGGGTCTCGGTCCGGGTGGGGTCGGGAGACGCTCTTTTGTTCGTCGAACGAACCGAGGAGGAGACGCCGTCGTGGTAGGAGCCCAGACCCCGTCCGTGACGCTGGGCCCGCTCGACCTGGCCGTCGTCGTCCTCTTCGTCGCCGCCATCCTCGCCCTCGGATTCTCCGCCCGGCTTCGCGACAGCAGCGTGCTCCAGTACCTGGCCGCGGGCCGATCCCTGACCCTGCCCGCGTTCGTCGCCACCCTCGTCAGCACGTGGTACGGCGGCATCCTCGGAATCGCCGAGTCCGTGTCCTACTTCGGGGTCGGAACGTGGATCCTTCTGGGCGTCCCGTACTACGTGTTCGCGATCGTGTACGCGCTCTGGATCGCCCCCCGGGTCCGCTCCGCCGACCAGATCAGCATCCCGGAACGCATCCGGCACCGCTTCGGTGTCGGTCCCGCCTTCGTCGGCGCCCTCCTCGTGTTCCTGCTCGCCGTTCCCGCCGCCCACGTGCTGATGCTCGGCACCCTCATCAGCGCGTTCACCGGCTGGGAGATTCCGACCGCCGTGGTCGTCGCCGCCGGCGTCGGAGTCGCCCTCCTGTACCGCGGCGGCCTTCTCGCCGACGTCCGCGTCTCGATGCTCGCCTTCGCGATGATGTACGTCGGATTTGGCTCCATCGTCCTGTTCTGCCTGACCCGATACCCGCCGATCGCCACGATCGGCGCCCTCGAGAACAAGGCCCTCCTCACCTGGGACGGCGGCAGCGGATGGCCGATGGTGGCGAGTTTCTTCATTCTGGGGGCGTGGACCCTCGTGGACCCCGGGTTCCACCAGCGAGTCGCCAGCGCCCGCGACGCCCTCACCGGGCGCCGGGGCGTGCTCGTCGGCGCCGGCTGCTGGGTGCTGTTCGACCTGCTCAGCATCACGACCGGACTGTACGCGCTCGCCCTGATGCCCCCTCTGCCCGAGACCGCGTCCGGCATCGAGCGGCTGACCATCTTCCCCGCCTTCGGGGAACAGATCCTCCCCGCCGGCCTGAAGGCGGTCTTCATCTGCGGGATGCTCGGAACCATCGCGTCGGCCATGGTCGGCTACACCCTGGTCGCGGGCGCGACCTTCGGCCGCGAAGGGATCGCCCGACTGCGCCCCGGCATGACCGACCCTCAGATTCGACGGTGGACCCAGGTCGGCCTCGGGGCCGCCGCCGCCATCGCCGTGGCCGCCGCCCTTTCGATCGAGAGCGTCGTGGCCCTCTGGTACTCGTGGGCGGGAGCCATGGTCGGCGCCCTCATCCTGCCGTTCCTGATGGCCTACCGGCGGCGTCCGGTCGCGATCGGAACCGGTTGGATCACCGCCTCCATGGCCCTGTCGGTCGCCGGCGCGCTGCTTTGGATGGCCTACGGCATCCGAACCGGGAACCCTTTCCTCACCGTCCAAGTCGGAGACGGCGAGTTCAGCCTCGGAACGCTGGCGCCCAGCCTGGCCGCCTCCGCCGCCATCTTGGCGATCGGCCGGACGCTGGCCATAATACGAGACAACCATGGTGGAAAACGAAGCCCTGAACCCCGAACCGGCAACGCCTGACGCCGAGACCGCGGAACCGCAAGACGGCGCCGCCGCTCCCGAAGAAACGAAAACCGGCGCGTCCGCGATCGGGCCCAGACTGGTTCTGAAGCAGAACGGGGCCGAGACCGAAACCGTCTTCCCCCTCCACGCCCCCGCCACCATCGGCCGGTTCGACCCGGCCGTCGGCCCGGTCGACGTCGATCTCGGTCCGCTCGCCGAAGGGGTGTACGTCTCGCGCAAGCACGCTTCCGTCACCTGCGACGACGGCGTGTGGCGGATCCGGGACCTCGGGTCGTCGAACGGCACCTTCGTCCTGCGCGGCAGCGACTTCGAGCGGGTGGACGAGGCCGAGCTGACCGACGGGACCGAAATCGCATTCGGCAACGCCCGGTTCGTTTTCCGGATCGCCTAGCGCCCGGTCGCACCGCGCCGGCGTCTCGGGTAGGGCCGCGTCGAGGTCCCCTCGCGTCCGCCGGGTGTCCCGCCGCCATTTGCCATACTCATGGCCGGGAGATGGCAATAAGAGTCACCGAGACGATCTACTTCGTTCGAGACATCGAGGCCGCGCGCCGCTTCTACGCCGAGCAGATGGGCTTCGAACTCCTTGAGGAAGCGGAGTGGGGTTGGCTCCTCTTCCAGATGGATCCCGACCACCAGCTCGGGATCATGGCCGAGTCGGCATGGGAAAAAGACGACGAC
>JBDNCL010000208.1:0-5001 GCA_046719655.1 Fimbriimonadaceae bacterium | reverse complement strand
GTTTCTTCACTCAGGGCTCAAGAATGCCGACGCCCAAAGTGGAACGGCTCAGGCTGTAGCGGCGACCCGCCAATACGACGCCTTCGGGAATCTTTTGTCCTTTACAGGGACTTGGAACGACCCGTTTGGCTATGCGGGCGGGTTCGGATACCAAGAGGACGCTACGGGGCTCAAGCTCCTAGGGCATCGCTACTACGACTCGTCCACGGGAAGATTTCTTACCAGTGATCCGATCAAGGATGGGCGCAACTGGGATAGCTATTGTGAGAACGATCCGATTAGCCGCACCGATCCAACCGGGTTGTGGAGTCTATACAAGTGGTTATACACTGGGGATGGAGATGCCCCAGATGACTTGTACAACAATGCCTTAGATCAAGCATGGAAAACACTTACTGTATGGGCCAAGCATTTTGCTGTTGATAATGGACTGGCCGCACCGCCAACCGCTGTTGTTATTGGGCCATACCCGAAAGCATGGGTTCCCAAAGCGGTGGCTCGTGTTGTCATGGTGGAAGGTGCTAGTCCGTATAATTCTGGCGTTCGAGTAGCTGCTCAGAAACTACCTTCATTGCGGCCAGCGGCGAACTTTGTGAAGGGAAATCAGCCACTTATTTGGCTTTACACAGAGGTAGCGATTGCATGGACGGCTACGTACCAAACCATGAACGATCCAGATGTTTGGATTGACATCGAATGAGTATGGCCAAAGCTGTTCCTGCCGAAGCCGTTGACTTGAGACTATGGCTTGAAAAGGCGATAAGCGAGCCTCAGTCAGAGTACGGAGCCTTCATATATGACGACTTGCCCTTCATTTCTGATCCACCTGCATCCTGGGTAAAGATCGTCGAAGACGTGACGTACCGCCAATTGCTGACGATGGACGTTGACATGTTATTTGCTTGCGTAACGTTCTTAGTGAAAAGCGACAGCTCCTGTATTGTCAAACTGAGTTCTCTGCGCTATTTATTGGAGAGAGTCCCAAGCGTTAAGGCTATCCTGCTAGCTCTCGACGTATGGCAACAAGTGGAAGCTCCAAATAGAGAGTCACTGTCAAAGTGCATCATTTCAGCTTACGACCGAATGAAACCCTTCCACAAATGGTGGATTCGTTTAGACGGGCGTTTTAGATCCATCGCAAATAGTGGCGAGTATCGCTAGATGTGCTCCCGAAGTTGCACCTTCAACGCTTCGAGTGATGACGCCTTGGCCGCGATAGAACGTCTCTCGGTTCAGACCTCGCAAGACTTGGACATGGGAGAACTCGGCCCTGGTCTGCCCCCTTCGAGTGAACCGCTCGTAACTAGAGACTTCCCTCCGATATTGACATGTCGAGTTTTGGAAGGAAGGAGGGCGTAGCCCGACTGAGTTCCAAAACTTGCGCGGCGTCCGCCGGGGAACGGTAGCCGAGCGAACTGTGCGGCCGATGCTCGTTGCAGCAGCGGCGATACGCCGCCAGCTTCATCTGAGCGTCGGCGAGATTGAAGAACACCCCGACCCCGAGCAGCTCCGCCCGGAGGCGGGAGACAAGGCTCTCGGCGCGGCCGTTCTGCCACGGCGAACCGGGAGCGATGAAGCGGCTCTCCGTCCCCGATCGAGACAGGAACACCGCCAGGGAGCGGGAGACGAACTCGGGACCGTTGTCTGAGCGCAGGAAACTCGGAGTACGCCGCTCCTTGAACAGCCTCGACAACACCGACTGCAGGTACAGGGGCTTTAGACTCGTGCCCACCTCCAGGGCCAGCCGCTCTTTCGTGAACTCGTCCTGGATCGCCATCACCTTCAGGCGCGAGCGGTTCTCCGCCCAGTCGAAGCAGATGTCCACGCACCACACGTGGTTCGGGCCCTCGGCCGAGAGCGGAACCGAGCTCCCGGTGCGCTTCTTCCGACAGCGCCGCATCCGGCCCGTTTTCTCCTCCTTCCACAGCCGGTGGACCCGCTTCACGTTCAAGGGCTCGAACTTGGACCTGACCAGCGCGTGAGCCATCCGGCAGCCCATGTTCGGACGCCAGACCTCCCTCGGGCGCTCCCTGAGAGCCGCGTCCTCGTCCGGCGAGGGCTGCCTGTCCAAGGTGCCTCTGGCGATCCCCATCAACGAACAGCTCTTGCGAGCCGAGAGGCCGGCTTCCATCAGAAACCGAGCTCCCGTGCGGCGGGCGGGAGCGCCACGCCATTTCTTCTCCGGAGCTTGCCCGTCGCATGGATGACGAGAGCCTGGTCCGCCACGATACGCTTCAACGCCGCGTTCTCCGCCTCGAGCTCCCTCAGGCGCTTCACGTCCTGAGTCTCCATGCCCGCGTACTTGCGCTTCCAAGCGTAGAACGTCGGCTCGCTCACCCCATGAGCGCGACACACCTCGCGGACACTCTTGCCCGACTCGACCTCCTGCAGGATCCGAACCACCTGCTCCTCGCTGAACCTTGACTTCTTCACTGCGATTCTCCTTGCCTGACCCTTCAGGACGAGGGAGTCTCTAGTTTTGGATGGCTCGTTTCATTGGGGGCAGACCAGGCCTACAACGTCTCCACAATCCGAACTTGGCTTATCACGGTAGACGACTACGGTCAGCCAACTCCGTTCAACAGCCTGGTTTCTAGCCTCACTCTGTGGCTGAGCAACGGCGTTTCGGACGACGTCGTGGCGACATCTTTTGGCTTCACGGCAACGCGGGTGACCTACCATAGTTCCGGACAGACGTACCAAGGCAGCACCGGAGCCTTGCGCAGTCTCTGGCAAATCGACTGGAACACGAATGGCCTCGTCCTAACTGGAGGTACGACCTACGCGTTCGGAGTTTCCGGGTTGACAGCGTCAGGAGGCACGACCATCTTCAACCATGCCTCAAACGCTGAGTTGGGTGGTGCCACGGCCGCCGGCTCCGACAACCAGTTCATGGCGTGGAAGAGCACCGGCAGCTTCAGTGGATTCATCAACTCAACTGGCAACGGCTGGGACAAGTCTTCCGACATCAATGTCCAAGTGTTCGGTGACCCGGTCCCCGAACCGATGACGACGACTCTGGCCGCCGGAGCGCTCGTCGCCCCCGCTCGATGTCCCGACGCGCGCCGCGCGGGAAACCCGTGGCGCGGCTGGTCGGGGACTCGGCCGGACTCGATCGGGCCCAGCCATCGCTCGGCGGCGGGTTCCCCGCGGCCCTCGGCGGGATCGCGGTTGCGGCCGATCTCTCGGCCCGACGGACGAAGCCGATGGCCCGCGAGTTCGAGCGGTAGAATCTCTTTGTGGAGAAGATTCTGTTGGCCGCACCGCGGGGATTCTGCGCCGGCGTCGCCTACGCCATCGAGGTCGTCGATCTCGGCCTCAAGATTCACGGGGCGCCCCTGTACGTTCGGCATGCGATCGTCCACAACGAATGGGTCGTGCGGAGCTTCGAGCGGCGCGGTGTCGTCTTTGTCGAAGACGTCAACGACATTCCGGAAGGGATGCCGGTGGTGTTCTCCGCCCACGGAGTCAGCCCCGAAGTCCGGCGGCAGGCCGCGAGCCGCAACCTTCAGATCATCGACGCCACCTGCCCCCTGGTCACCAAGGTCCACAACGAGGCCAAGCGCTACGCGGCGAAGGGCTACCACTTCGTGTATATCGGCCACGCCGGGCACGTCGAGGCCGAGGGAACGATGGGCGAGGCGCCGGGCAAGATGATCCTCGTCGAGACGCCGGAAGAGGCGGAGAAGCTCGAGCTGCCGCCCGACTGGGAGAAGCTGGCCGTTCTGACCCAGACCACGCTCAGCGTGGACGAGGTCCACGCCATCATGGCCGTGCTCAAGCGGCGTTTCCCGCGACTCGAGACCCCGAAGAAGGAGGACATCTGCTACGCGACCACCAATCGACAGACCGCCGTGCGGCAGATGGCGCAGACGTGCGATCTGGTTCTCGTCGTCGGTTCCACCACGTCCTCGAACAGCAACCGCCTCCGCGAAGTCGCCGAGAGCCTCGGCACGGAGGCCCATCTCCTGATGGGCCCGGAGCAGATTCAGCCCAACTGGCTGACGGACTATCCCGTGATCGGCATCACGAGCGGCGCGTCCACTCCCGAACACCTGGTCGAGGCCATCATCGGGTCTCTTCTGGAGAATCGGCCCGACGTGCCGGTCGAAGTCATCGAGGCGGTGAAGGAAGACGTGCAGTTCAAGCCGCCGCGGGACCTCATCCAGCTGGCGTTGGCCAAGTCTTGACCGTCGGGACGCCCCGGCATCATTCGACGACGGCGCCGAACTTGCGCGTCCGGGATTGGTATTCCAACACGGCCTGGACGAGATCGTCGGGTCCGAATTCCGGCCACGTTCGATCCGTGACCACCAGCTCGCAGTACGCGGACTGCCAGATCAGGAAGTTGCTCCAGCGCATCTCGCCCGCAGTGCGGATCATCATGTCGGGTTCGGGAATGGACGGCTGGTAGAGTCGGGCGGCGATCGTCGATTCGTCGATCTTTTCGACCGGGACGCCTTCGCGGACGATCCGCTTGACCGCATCGACGATCTCGGTGCGCCCGCCGTAGTTGACGGCGAGATTGAGCGTGATCCCCGTGTTGCCGGCCGTCGTTTCGACGCAGTCGGAAAGGGCGCGCTGCAGAGTCTCCGGGAGTTCCTCGATCCGCCCCGAGAGCACGAGACGCACGTTGTTTCGGTGAAGCGACCGCAGCTCGTCCCGGGCCGCCCTCTCCATCAGGGCCATGAGACCGGCGACCTCGTCCTCCGGACGGCGCCAGTTCTCGGCCGAGAACGCGTACGCCGTCAGATATCGGACGCCCAGATCGTGGGCGTTGAGAAGGACGGAGCGGAGAGCCTTGTAGCCTTGCCGATGCCCGAAAAGCCGCTGAAGCCCCTGCCTGCGGGCCCAGCGGCCGTTGCCGTCCATGATGACGGCGACGTGGACCGGCAGGGCGTCGAGATCGACGCCCTTGGCGACGGCTCGCTTCTGGACGTCGTTCATCGGCAGCGCGGCAGGAACCTTCATTCTCGATTGCGTGAGGGCCAGCCCCGAGCC
>JBDNCL010000207.1:0-5017 GCA_046719655.1 Fimbriimonadaceae bacterium | reverse complement strand
CCGCATCGCCAACGCTCTGGCCGCGCTCGCCAAGTGGCCGCCGCCCATCGTCGTGGTCGATTTCGGGACCGCGACGACTTTCGACGCCATCTCCGCTTCGGGAGCCTACGTCGGGGGTGCCATCCTGCCCGGGGTGCAGGTGTCGGCCGAAGCCCTCTTCTCGCGGGCGGCCAAGCTGCCCAATGTGGAGTTCGAGGCCCCCGAACGGGCGGTCGGGCGCACGACGGTCGAATCTCTGCAGTCCGGCATCATGCTCGGTTACGCCGGCGCCATCGACGCCCTGTCGGCCCGGATCGGCGGCGAGCTGAGCGAAGCCGCCGGCGGCCGGCGATGTCGCGTCGTCGCCACCGGCGGACTCGGAAAGATCTTTTTCGGACTGTGCCGTTCGATCGAGGTCTACGAACCGAATCTGACCCTCGACGGTCTCGTCACAGCATTTCGCCGCCGAGCCGGGCCGCCTGACCCGAATCGACGATAGCCGCGATCTTCCGGGCGACGTGCTCGGGTTGGCGGATGTCCCGGCTCCCGAAGTAGCTGGCTCCGAGGTTGAACCGCACGCCGCTTACCCCGGCCTTGCGGCAGTATTTGGCCAGCTTTCCGGCCAGCACCCAGTCCGCCATCGTGTCGACGTTCGGTTCGTTGACGACGTGGGGCGCGATCAGCCGCAGCCACTTGTCGATCGGTTGGACGTAGAGTCGGTCCAGCGGATGCAGACGGCGCTCGAGATCGAACAGCAACACCGTATCCCGGAGCAGAAGCGAAGCAACCTTCGGCCCGATCCCCCGCACGTCGGTGATCCGAACGAAGATCTCCTCGACCCGGCCCGACTCCTCGACGGACTCGACGATCCACCGGACGATGCTCCCCGAACCGCGGGTCTGGTGCAGCTCCTGAACGAGCTCGGCCATGCCGGCCACAACCCCGATGTTCAGCTGCTCCATCGGCTTTTTGCCGTGTTCGCGGCAGATGGCGACGAAACTGTCCCACAACGGACCGGCGTCCGGAAGCGAGAGAAACTGGCCGAAGTCGTCCCGAGACGTCGTGCGCCTCAGCGCCTCGACCGCGATCGCCGCCAACTCCGTGCGCTCCTTGCCCCTTCGCGCAAAGGCGTAGCGCCCGTACACCGTCTCGAGGCAGGAGTAGGCGTCGAGCAGGGCGGATTGGACCGCCGGCACGGTCAGAAGCCTGGAGCCGGATGTTCGGCCCAGGGTCGGCAACAGCATTTCGTCCAGGCAACGCGTGGCGTACACGGTCGCCATCTCGTTCATCAGGACTTCCGCTTCGCGAGTGAGCTGAACATCCATTCTCCTTCCCCCGTTTTCGCAGTTCAGACCGTCCCCAAATGGGAGAGCGGGACTCCCACGTCGGGAGTCCCGCGTTCCGTAGGCTCTGGATGCGACCGGTCAGAACCGGGCGTCGTTCGCCATGTTGGTCAGCACGGGAAGAGTCGGGGTTTGCCTCGAGCTTCCTCCCATGATTCCGGAACCCCCTCGTCGAATAGCATAAAACAGTTGCCATCCGAATTCCGAGATCGGAATGCGATTTGAGCGCAATTCTCGCAGAGCCGTGGACAGGGCCAAGGCGTACATGCCTACCTCCCGGCCCCCGAACAGGGTGGAGAAGACGGAATCTCCGGGGATGGTCGCCTGAGCCTGGGAGATCGCGCCCACCAGCGGCACCTCCATTCCGAAGTACCGGCCCGCCACGATTTCGCGGTGGCTTTCGAAGAACGAGAAGATCCGGGACCCTTTTGCCACGAACGGCCGGAAGAGATCGTTCTTGGCGAACATCGAACTCGTGTCCGTGCTGAGCTCGGTGTCGACCCCGGCGAGATAGTCGCGTCCGTCGACGTTCACCCCGTTGCCCGAGAAGAAGATGAACACGGTGGCCCCTTCGGGCACCCGCTCGGCGAGAGCGCGGACGCCGGCCGCGATCTCGGCCGCCGTCGCGTTCAAAATCACGTCGATGTTCTGTTCGGCGTACCCGGCGTGGGTCAGGAGCGCCTCGCGCACCACCTGGACGCTGTCGGAGGCGAACGGGACGCCCGGACCCCCGAGGCGGCTCGCCGAGTTCCCGATCAGGAGCGCGAATTTGGTGGCGATCGGCGTCACCCGGGCGCCGGTGAACGACGGACCCGCCATAGGCGCGACCGGCGGTCCCGGCGCGACCGTGCCGCCGACCGTCGGGGGCGGCGCCGCGACGGTCGAAGGATCGACCGTCGGCCCACCGGGAACCGACGTCTGAGCCTGGACCATCTGAGCGATGGCGGCGTTCTCCTCGGGGGAGACGACCTCGGTGTCGACCCGCCAGTTCAGTTTTCCGACCGCAGCCGCAAAACGCTGCTCGGCGTCCATTCTCTTCGCTGTGTCGGCCAGATTGCTGTAGGCGGAGATCAGGAAGTAGAACGCCTCGGCGCTGTTCTGACCCTTGGCCAAGAGCACCTCGAGTTCCTGGGCGACGGCCCGAAACATGGCGGCGCGCGTTTCCGAGTTGTTGTCGGCGGTGGCGATCCGGTACCCGGCGTAGGCGGCCAGGAAGTTGGGCGAGTAGGGCGCTCCGTCCCGCCAGCGCCGCCTCTCGGTTGCGGGTCCGGGGAGGAACGTCGGTCCGGAGACGTCGTCCGTCCGGAATGCGGCGGCCTGGCGGAAGCTCTCGCGGGCTTGAGCCCAATCGCCGGCTCGGGCGGCGACGAGGGCCTGTTCGTAGGCTTGGCTCCAAGACTGGGCCATCGCCATCGAAACCGACAGCACGAGCGACAGAATGGTCAGTAAGCGTAGGGCCATGAGTTTCGGTTACCTTCCAAACCGGTAGGTGAGATAGATGGCGGTGTCGACGCCGCCTCGATCAGCCTGGGCCCAGTTGATGTCGATCGACCAGTCGCGATTCCCCGGCCGGTATCCCAACCCGTAGGTCAGACCGTTTCGGTCGTCGAAGCCGTCGCCGCCGGCCGGTGCCCACCGATAGCCGACGCGAACTGGGATCGTCGCCGACCCCAGGGAGTAGTGGTATTCGAAGCCGACGCCGCCGGCCGCAAAGTCTTTGCGGTCTAGCCTCTCTCCGGCACGACCGCCGAAGAAGTAGTCGAGCTGGGCCCCGAAGACGATGAAGTCGCTCGCCCGGCCGACGCCGTCCCGACGATAGGCCACCGATCCGGAGACGACTCCCGGAATCCGGTCGTAGAGCGCCATCACCTCGTTGCTCGAGTCGATCGTGATCGGAGTTCGGATGCTGATCCCGAACGTCGAGTTCGGCTGACCGGCCGGCGTGTACAGCAGTCCGACCACGGCGCCGAGTCCCGTGCCGCTGCCCGTCGAGTCGGCCTCGCCGGGCGGCACCTGGTTGTCGGTGAACCGGATGATCTGGTCGTTCTTGATGTCCTGGGTGGCGACGACGAGGCCGACTCCGAAGGCGAGGTTGTCGTCGCGGGTCGTGTTGCCGTAGCTCACCGTGGCGAACCCGGTCCGGACTCGGGTGAAGTCGAAGAACTGGCTGACGCCGCCGGCCAGGTTGGCGCCGCGCTGGGTGTCGTGAAACCAGCCGCCGAGCGTGTAGCCGATGCCGATCGTTCCCCGGCCGCTGTCTCCCCGACCCAGCGGGTACGCCAGCGCGATGTGCGAGAGCGTGTAGTCGCCGGATCGCGAGCGGGTGTCGAGGACCTTGTCGCTCAGCGAGCCGCGGACCACGGTGCGGCTGGTCGGCAGCGTGGTTGCGGCAAGCCCGATCGTCGGCCGCAGGATGTACGCCAGGCCGGCCGGATTCTTGAGGGTCGAGAACGTGTCGGCCGACGTCGCGTACTGCGAACCCCCGAGTCCCATCGACCGCCCGCCCGCATCCAGAGCGTTGAGCATGTCCGGAACTTGGGCGAGCGCCGGTCCCGCGGCCAGAGCGGTCCCCGCGACCGTCGTGAAGAGCTTCCGTGCAAGTGTCATGTTTTCCTCAGATCAGCGATACCGGACGACGACTTCTTGGGCCGGCGACACGTTGCCTGCGCGGTCGATTACGTTTACCACGATTTTGAACTCCCGGGGAAGGCGGTTCGTCCAGCGCAGACGTCCCGTCCAGCGGAAGTTGCCTCCGCCCGTGTTGCGGAACGACGCTCGGCTGACCCGGCCGATGAACGCCCCGTCCATGGTGTAGGCGACGACGTCCACCCCGGTCACGGCGACCGACGACGACGTGCCGTCGTTGATGTCGATGGCGACCGGGACGCTGGACCGCGGGTTGAGGCGCAAGGTCGGCGCCGGCTGCACGATCTGCACGGTCGGGACGATGCGGTCCAGCGTGACGTTGAACGTCGTCTCCTCCGTGTTGTCGGCTTGGTCCCGGACCCGGATGTTGATCGACTTGGTGCCGTCGAACTGGATTCCCGCCGTCTGCCACTCGACCGTAAAGGTGCCGACGTCGCCGGTGAGGTAGTTGATCGTCTCGCCCGTGTTGTTCGGGATGTCCTGACCGTCGATTCGAACGCGGTAGTCCTTGAAGCTCGCCTGCGACTCGCGGATCTTGACCGAGATCACGACCGTCCCGCCCCGTACAAACGTGTTGCCGATGGGGTTGAACTCGAGGATCTTGGGCTTCGTCAGGTCGAGAACGACTCCGATCGTGACCGTTCCGAACTGGACGTTCGTGTCTTTCCGGGTGGCCGTGACGACGATCGTATATTCGCCTTCCGGGCTTCCCTGCTGGAAGTTGAGGTCCAGCGAACCGTCCACCTTCTGGTCGGCGTTCGGAGTGAAGTCCTGATCCTCGGAGAACGTGACGCCGCCGGGACCGGTGGCGACCGCGCGCACGTTCGTCTGGACGTTCAGGTCGGTGATGGTGAAGTTGACCTTGTTCCGAAGCCCGAGAAAGCTGCCGTTGGTCGGAGACGTGACGGTCAGGATTTGCGCGTAGGAGGACGCCGCCGCGAGCAGGACGCCGAGAGCGACGATGATCTTGAGCGAGATTTTGTTCAACATGGCTACCCCTCTACACCAAGACGCAGCAGAGGCGCATTCTAGCGCAAATCTGCTTCGAA
>JBDNCL010000206.1:0-5052 GCA_046719655.1 Fimbriimonadaceae bacterium | reverse complement strand
GTGTTCGACGCGTTCGGGGTGCTTCGCCACGGGACGGGCGCCCTGGCCCCCGCCGCCGTCCGGGAAGCGTACGGCTCCGACGATCTCGACGGGCTGAAGACGTTCCTCGCGGGGAGGGCGGTCGCCCTATCCGATCTTCCGGCTGGGTGGAAAAGGTGCCAAAGCGGCGTGATCGTTCCAGCTGACGTCCCGTGTCCAGAAGATCGAAACCGAAGGCGACCGAGGGTGCCGCTGCCCATAAAGGAACACCTCGCTAAAATAGGCGGCAAAGTCCTCGTCGGGGCAAACGCGCTCTGCGCCCTGGCGCTGATCGACATCGCCGACGATATGCAGAACGCCCCGGGCCTGCCGAGCTGCGGAGACCTTTGCCGTGCCATCCGCATCTGGCAGGATGAGATTCGAAACGGAAGCCTGGTTCGGGGGTTTGCCAACCTGGCCGCGTGCAAGGGAGCCATCCTCGGGCTGAGGATCGGATGCGGGTGCGACTGATTTCGGAGGCAGTCCATGGTCAACACGACGAGGCTAGTGTTCCTGTTCTTGGGTTTGCTGCACCTGATCGGAGCCGTGCACGCTTCGCACCGGTACCCCGAATGGAGGGCGGCTGACGGGCCGATAGCGGGACCCGATGCGGTTCCGTTCAACGCGGGGCTCCTGGCGTTTTCCGCGGTCGGCTACATCCTCGCCTACCTTTGGGAGGGAACCTTCGAGAAAGGCACCTGCTGGAGAATCGCGCCGTTTCTGGCAGCCCACGCGGTCGTATGTGCGAACGGAGCAGCCGAGTGGTTTCTGTTCGGCGTAGTCGCATCCTTTTTCGGACTCAGCGTGTGGGAGAGAAGGCGGGAGGTATCTGCCTGCGGTTCGCCGTCGACCGATCATGGCGTGCAAGGTTCGAGCCGGGAGCGTCCGTCGCCGCCGGGAGAAGGCAGATGGTGCTGAAAAGGGGCACACGGACCGATGCCGGGATCTCCCTGCTTCCGATTCAGCCTGAGGACCAGGTCCTCCTGCGGGATCTGCGCGGGGCCGTGTCCCGGGCCGTCTCCCCGACCGGGACCGTCGCCGCGACGGCCGTGTTCGACGCGTTCGGGGTACTTCGCCACGGAACCGGCGCCCTCGCCCCCGCCGCCGTCCGGGACGTCTACGGCTCCGAAGATCTCGACGGGCTGAGGACGTTCCTGGCGGGGAGGGGACTCTCACTGGGAAAGATTCCGAAGGCGTGCCGATTCTGCCTTCTCCTCAAGACGCCTCCAAAAGTGGGCCTCTGTCTGGCGGTCTGCACGGCGGCGAGCCGACCGCGCCCGAGCACTCCGCCGGGAAGACGGCCGCCTGGGAACAACTGGCAGACCGAATACATGAGATGCTACAACGGCTGCGTGTTGATCGACGGCTACGGGTTGCGCGATGCCGCTCTCCTGGCATGCGAGAAGAGATGCGCCCTGCACTGTACCGATCGCCATGTTCCCGACGTTGGACGGAAGTCGTCCGGGAGGCCATCTTGAACTCGTTCATCTACGAGAAACCGCTGGTGTTAGATTATCTCCGACGTTCGCTCTCAGCCACTCGAGAGCAACGTATGGCGCTGGCCGACGAGCTTCTCGCCGTACCCGATCCGAGTCTGGCGAGGCGCTGGACGGCGGCGCATCTGCTGAAGGGCACCGACCGACACGAAGAAGCCCGAAGGATTCTCATGGAGATCGACGATCCCGAGCCGTTCTTCGAGTACTTTAGACGCCTGGCCGCGGTGAACTTCGACGTACGGGCTCTGCCCCCGGACCTGATCGACGAACTGACCGGAGGCGACGACGGCACGGAGGAAGTTCAGTGACCGCCGCGTCCGACGCGTTCGGGGTACTTCGCCACGGCACCGGCGCCCTGGCCCCCGCCGCCGTCCGGGACGTCTACGGCTCCGACGATCTCGACGGCCTGAAGACGTTCCTGGCGGGGAGAGACGCTGCGGCTACCATGCCAGATGTGACGTTGGGATTTCGTGCCGGCCAACCACGACCTCGACCCACTGCCCGCCCGTGCTTGGAGCCCGCAGGCCAACCCGGCAACACAGGGTGTCACTTTGTCTGTTTGATTTTGACAGGCCAGTCCCCATACCGGGCAAACCTGGCAGCCGAATGCATCTCCTGTTGCACCGAGCGTGGCTACCGGACCGGGGCCAGCGCTTCGGCTTGCCGAGCATCTTGCATGGCCGGTCGTCCCCCTTGTCATTGCCCCGTAGGCACGATCCGAATCGATGGGTGGAGAGCATGAAATTCTTCGCTTTACTGCTGGCCACCACCGGTCTTTTCATCGGCTTTGCGGCCGGGCGCTGGTCCCGGTCGGGCGAGGTCCACGTCCTTGAGCAACGGTCGTCGGCCCTGCTCGCCCTGAACCGTATCGGGCCGGAGACCCGCCTGTGCGACGTCAACCGGGCGTTCGTCGAGGCGGGCTTTCTCGCCGCCCGTGGGGACGATGCGGCGGGCCAATGGATGGCGGCGATCTGCGGCGCCGTCACCAGCGATCCCACCGAATACGACTGGGCGGTCGGGCTTCTGGAGCGGCGCGGGCGCGAAGGCAAGGTCCGGGACGAGAACGTCTACCAGAACTGGCGGCAGATGGTCGAGAGCGCCCGATCCTTCGGCGAAACCGGCGGACCGCCACAAGCGGAGGGCTCCCCGTGACCGCGCTCGCGACATCGGCTCGCCACGGCACCGGCGCCCTGGCCCCCGCCGCCGTCCGGGAAGCCTACGGCTCGGACGACGTCGACGGGCTGAAGACGTTCCTGGCGGGGAGGGGAATGGGACTCCGTACGCCCGGAAGCTCGGGCCATCGCATCGGCGGAATCTGCAGTCGCCTCTGCAGCCTCGCGTGTGCCGGAAGAGGAGGGGCTGGGCCGCTTCACGGACTGTGCAGACTGCTGTGTAGGATGGCCTACGGATGCCATCGACTCGACCGTGAGATCACGCAGAGAGACGTGATTTCCGCGTGCCAGAGACTCAGAGACGGAGCGGCGTGCGCCCGATGCTGCCATCGGGCCTGCGAACTGCTGGCCTTCGAGACGGCCAGGCAGAAGTGCCGCGAAAACTGCCCAGAGCTCTGCACGCTGAACTTTCCAGCCGGTGAGGTGCCCGTTCTGGAGGTCCGACGATGAGGAAGACACTGGCCGACATGTTCCGGAGATCGATCGAGTCGTCCCGTCCCCAAGGGCCGGCTTCCACTTGCCCGCTTCCCACGGCTCGTCCCCATCGCGAGGCCGCGGAATCGGCGTGGCTTTTCCGTCGTCCGGCCCTTGCTCCAACAGGACCCATCGGGCTCGTCGCCGTCGTCCTGACGGCGCTCGTCCTGGCGGGTTGCGGCCTTCTCGGCGCCGGACCGCTGGACGACGAAGACGGCTTCCCCGAAGTCGGGGTGCGCGAGATGCACGTCGGCGTGGCTTCGAACGGGGTCGCGGTCAGGCTGGTTCTGGACGGAGGCGGACCCGAACTGCGGAAGGCCCTGCGCCGCCAGGGCTTCCGGCAGGACGGCGGATCCCTTTCCGCACGGAGGCCGGGAGAGGTCTTCGAACAGAGGCTCGAGTTCCGGGAGGGGGATCCGCCCGTGTTCGAGTACGTCGCGGGGAACCGTCCAGACAAACTTCAGCCCCTGCCCGTCCCCGCCTCGACGAAGTTCGCGGGGCTATACGAGCCCGTCGACGTCCGGCCGCTCGCAATGACGAGGATCCGGCTCAGGGTGGACGCGGGCGAGGAAGAAGCGCTCACCGAGCTTCTCGAGGCGGCGGGCAGACGCGTGTTCCGCAAGCCGGAATCCCCGATCTGGGACATGATGGCGGTCGTGCCGGACCCGGACGGCAGATGGCTCCTCCGCTTCGGTGCCGTCCGGCCGGCCCCGGACCCTGTCGAGCCCGACTGGCCGCAACGCTGGGGAGTCATGATCGGCGTCGTCCCGATCACACCGCGAGAGCCTGGGCGGCCCAAGGATGGCGAGACGGCAGCCGAGGGTCGAGAATGAACGCGTTACCGAGCGGGACCGTCGCCGCGAGCGCGGTGTTCGACGCGTTCGGGGTGCTTCGCCACGGGACGGGCGCCCTGGCCTCCGCCGCCGTCCGGGAGGTCTACGGCTCGGACGATCTCGACGGGCTGAAGACGTTCCTGGCGGGAAGGGGCGTGCGGGCAACGGCAACGCCGGCAGGCCGGCACCTGCCGGTGCCGGCGGAAAGCGATCGTGCCGCCTCTCGACCGGGGCCTATCCGACGGCTTTGGGATGGATGGCGGGGGCTGCCTCCAGGCGTGCGCGGCGTAATCGGCGTCGACGTCGGCGGCAGGCTGGTCTGCCTGGCGATGCTGGCCGACGTCGCCCGCCGGGTCGAGGGCCGCGGATCGATGATCGACTGCCCGAAGCTCTGCCGGGCCACCGAATTCTGGCACGACGCGGTCAGAGAAGGAAACGTGTTCTCCGGCATGGTCAGCCTGTGGGCCTGCGACCCCGTCATCGAGGCGATCCGAGAGGTGTGCAAATGTCGCTGATCAAACTTGCCTGGGCCGCGCTGGTCGCGGACTGGCCCGAGTACGTTTTGCCGGGTTTGGCCCGCCTGGCTCTCGCCGTGATCGGCCTATACACGGCCTGCCCGTTCTACTTCTACACCTTTCCGGATGAGCAGCAGCGGTTTCTCGAATCGGGCACGATCATCGGGCCCGGGGCGGTGCAGCTGGCGGCGACCATTACCCTCGTCGTCGGACTCGGTCTGATGAGCCTCGCCGTGTCCAGCACCCGGTCCGTCGGGGACGTCGGCCGGGCGGCGGCCATCATCGCGGCCTTCGCGATTTACCAAGTCGTTACCGTAGGAATCAACGGGCTTCCGTTCTGTTTGTTCGTGGTGGTGCCGCTGTACATCATGACCATCCCACCGGACCAGGCGTTACCGTCGGCCCCTCCAAGCCCGGAACGACGACCGGAGGCTCTCCGGTGACGGCCGCTCTCGGGCGCCTGGGGTGGGCCGGGGACCAGGTCCTCCTGCGGGATCTGCGCGGGGCCGTGTCCCGGGCCGTCTCCCCGACCGGGACCGTCGCC
>JBDNCL010000205.1:0-5108 GCA_046719655.1 Fimbriimonadaceae bacterium | reverse complement strand
GGGTTCAGGCCACGGCCGGCCGGACGCTCCTAAGCTCGACGACGGCTACGGCGGCGTGCGGATGGAGTGGACCGACCGCGACTTCCTGATCCACGCCGCGGACTTGGTGCTGGGGGCGGTCGCGGTGCTGCCCGAACGCGGCGACACGGTCCGGGAGACGGTCGGCACGACGACCTTCGTGTACGAAGTGATGGCCCCCGGCAAGGAACCGCCGTGGCGCTGGTCGGACGTGTATCGCAAGGTGCTGCGGATTCACACCAAGCAAGTGGGGGTGGAGTAATGCTCGACCTGTTCCGTCAACTGATCGGCCTGCACGGCCAAAACCCGGCCGGCTTCCGCGACGTGTTGCCGCTCTTGAAGGCGATCCTGCACAGCGACGCGCTGACCGAGGCCGTCCGCGCCACGAAGTCGCCGGTGGACGACCTCGTCCTCCGGGTCGTGCGGGCCCTCGTCCCGCCGGGGTGACGAATGCCGGCCACGATCCTGGCCATCGCCGACGCCGTGGTCGCCCAGTTGAACGCGACCGCGTTCAGCCAACCGCTGACGGCCGAGCGGCACTACCTGCCGCAGTTCGAGCTCGCGGACATGACGACGCTCCGCGTGAGCGTGGTCCCCCGGTCGGTGGCGAGCAAGGGGCTCGACCGCAACCGCGACAGCTTCGACTGCCGCATCGACGTCGCGGTGCAGCAGAAGCTCGACCCGACGCCGGGGAACCTCGATGCGCTCATGGTGCTGGTGGAGGAGATCGCCGACCACTTCCGGTCGGAGCCGCTGGCGGGTTACCCGCAGGCCCGCTGCACCGAGGTCGAGAACGTGCCGGTTTACGCGCCGGAGCACCTGGACGAGTTCCGCCAGTTCACGAGCGTCCTGACGCTGACCTTCCGGGTGTGGAGGTGACGGGTGGTTGGGCTGACGTTCGCCGCCGCCAAGCGCGGCTTTTTCGACCGCGAGAAGGTGAAGCGGTCGGTGGACGCCGGCACCCGCAGGGTGCTGTCCCGTTTCGGGGCCTTCGTCCGGCAGCGGGCGAAGACCTCGATCCGCAAGCGGAAGGGGACCAGCCCGCCGGGCGGCCCGCCCTTCTCGCACGTCGGCCTCTTGCGGAAGTTCATCCTGTTCGCCTACGACCCCGACCGCAAGTCGGTGGTGATCGGGCCGACGCTGACGAAGGAGGGGTCCGAAGCCCCGCGCCTCTTGGAACACGGCGGCGACACGACGCTGGAGACACGCGAAGGACCGAAGCGGGCGCACTATCGCCCGCGCCCGTACATGGGTCCGGCGTTCGAGGCCGAGAAGCCGCAACTGCCGGCCCTGTGGAAGAACTCGGTTCGCTGACGGAGGTGTCGCGTGGGTGTGAAACTCGGGCTCGACGCCAAGCTCTACCGCAACACGGGCACCCAGGCCGCCCCGGTCTGGAACGAGATCAAGAACGTCAAGGACGTGACGCTCAACCTCGAGGCCGGCGAGGCCGACGTGACCACCCGCGGCAACGCCGGCTGGCGGGCGACCGTGGCGACGCTGAAGGACGGGTCGATCGAGTTCGACATGGTGTGGGACACCGCGGACGACGACTTCTCCGCGATCCGCGACACCTTCTTGAACCACACCGCGATCGAGTTCGCGGTCATGGACGGTGACATTGCCACGGCCGGCTCGCAGGGGCTGCGGGCGACCTGCGCCGTCACCAACTTCAGCCGCAACGAGGCGCTGGAGGAGGCGATCACCGTGAGCGTGACCGTGAAGCCGACGTTCTCGGCCAACCCGCCCACCTGGATGACGGTTCCCTGATCACCCCGAGGAGCACCATGCGCGTTTTCGTTGTCGGGTTCTCGATTCTGCTGTCCGTCGCCGCGTCGGTCCGCGCGGACCCGAACCCGCCCGTCCGCATCACGGGCGAGACGAAGTACAAGCCGCACTCCCTGGTCCGGCTGCGTGCCGAGGGGGTGGACCCGAAGGCCGCGATCCTGTGGCGCGTTCACCCGGCGAAGGACGTGCAGCGGGCGACCACACCGCGAGGCGTGCTGGAGTTCGCCGCCCACCCCGGCACCTACGAGGTCGAACTGCTGGTGATCCGGCAGGCCGAGGGCGGGCTGGTCGTCGAGGAAAGCCAGGTCACGGTCGTCGTCGAGGGGTGCGGGCCGGTGCCGCCCAAGCCCGAGCCGAAGCCGCCGGGGAAGGCCAACGCCGAGCAGGCCATCGGCAAGCTCCGCTTCGGCAGCGCCGGTTGCACCGCGACGGTGATCGGCCCGCGCCGTCCCGACGGGAAGTGGGACGTCCTGACCGCTTCGCACTGCACCGGCGGGGTCGGCAGCCGGGGGAGCTTCACGCTCAAGGACGGCCGCACCCTCGCCGTCACGGTCGCGGCGCGGAACGCCGACGCCGACCTGACCTGGCTCGTCACCGACGCGGCCATCGAAGACCTGCCGTTCGCCAACCTCGCCGCGAGGAATCCGCCCGTCGGGACCGAGGTCTGGCACATGGGCTACGGCATCGACCGTCCCGGCAACCGCGAGACCGGCCGCGTCACCGGCGCGGAGACGCACGACGGGCAGTTGCAGATGGAGCTGAGCGTTTCCTCCGGCGACTCGGGCGGCGGCATCTTCCGGGCCGACACCGACGAGCTGGTCGCCGTCGTCTGCTGCACCACCGAGCGCGGCCGCAAGACGCTCATGTTCGGCGGCAGCGCCGAGCGGGCCGGCCGGCTGCGGCCCGTCGCGAAGACCGACGCGGACGCCTGGGAGCCGCTCGCGATCCCGGTCTGCGTCGCCAAGCGGACCGACGCGGACTGGGAGCCGATCGACATCCCCCTCATCCGGAGGAAGTGACGTGCACAGCTTCCGCGACAACGCCGGGCGGGCGTGGACGGTGGCCATCAACGTGGCCGCCGTCAAGCGGGTCCGCGGGCTCGTCGGCATCGACCTCTACAAGCTCATCGACGAGGGGTTCAAGCCGCTCGGGGCGCTCGTGTCCGACCCGGTGCAACTGGCCGACGTCCTGTACTGCCTGTGCAAGGACGAGGCAGACGCCAAGCAGGTCACCGACGAGGACTTCGGGCGGGCGCTGGCCGGCGACGCGATCACGCTCGCGGCGGACGCGTTCGTCGAGGAGCTGATCGATTTTTTCCCCGACGCCCGGGCGCGGGCGAGCCTGACGAAGGTGCTCTCGGCCGGGCGGAAGGTGCGGGACAAGCTCCTGGACCACGCCGAGGTGGTGATCGACCGCCTCGACCCGGCGGCGGAAGCGAGCAGGTTGATCGCCTCGTTTGGGAACTCGCCGGCGTCCTCGGGATCGACCCCGGACCCTTCACCCTCCGCGAACTCCTGACGATGGCCGAGGCGGCCGGCCGCCAGCGGTGGGCGCACACGTCCGCCGTACTGGCCCTGCTCGCCAACGCGCACCGCGACCCGAAGAAGACCCGCCCGTTCCAGCCGGCCGACTTCAACCCGCACCTGCGGCGGAAGGAGCCGGTCGCGGCCAGGGTCGGCGTCGCCGTCCTGAAGCAGGTGTTCGTGGACCGACCCAGGGGGGCGTGAGCGATGGCGTCGGCTGCGGGGATTCGCGCGGGGGCCGCCTACGTCGAGTTGTTCGTCAAGGACAACCGGCTGACGAAGGGGCTCGCCGCCGCGGCCGCCAAGCTGAAGGCGTTCGGCGCCGGGATCACGGGCCTCGGCACGCAACTGCTCGGCGTCGGTGCCGCCTTCGCCGCGCCGTTCGTGCTGGCCACGAAGGTCTTCACCGAGCTGGGCAGCGACCTGATCGACATGAGCCAGCGGACCGGCGTCTCGGTCGAGGCGCTCTCGGAGTTGGGGTTCGCGGCCGAGCAGTCGGGCGCGGACATGGAAACGCTCGAGGCGGGCCTGCGGAAGATTCAGAAGTTCGTCGTCGAGGCCGCGGACGGCTCCAAAGCGGCGCGCGACGCCCTGGAAAAGCTCGGCCTCACGGTGGCCGACCTGAAGGCGCTCGCGCCCGACGAGCAGTTCAAACTGATCGCCGAGCGGCTCAGCAAGGTCGAGAACCCGACCCTGCGGGCGGCGCTGGCGATGGACGTGTTCGGCAAGTCGGGGACGAAGCTCCTGCCCCTGATGAACGACGGGGCGGCCGGGATCGAGGCGCTCCAGGAGAAGTCGCGGCGGTTGGGACTCACCATTTCGACCGAGGACGCGGCCGCCGCCGAGGAGTTCGGCGACACGCTCGACGTGCTCTGGAAGGTGATCAAGCGCGGCGCGTTCTCCGTCGGGGCGGCGCTCGTACCGTCGCTCGTGGAACTGGCCAACTGGATCATCACGACCTCGCGGGACGTCTCCGAGTGGATCGACCGCAACCGCGGCCTGGTCGTCTCGATCGCCAAGATTGTCGCGGTCGTCCTCGGGGTCGGCGCGGCACTGGTCGCGCTCGGCGCGTTCGTCAGTCTGGCGGGCTTCGCGATCAGCGGACTGGTCACCGTCTTCTCGATGCTCGGCACGGTCATCGGGGTGATCGGCTCGGTCCTCGGCGCGCTCCTGTCGCCCATCGGCCTGGTGGTCGCGGCCCTGGTCGGCCTCGGCTACCTGTTCGCCACGCAGACCGACGCCGGGAAGCGGATGACGGACGAGTTGAGCGCGGGGTTCATGAGCTTCGCGGAGACGGCGAAGACCGCCTGGGGCGGGATCGTCGCCGCGATCCAGGCCGGCGACCTGGAACTGGCGGCCAAGATCGCACTCGCGGCCATCAACCTGGAGTGGGCCAAGGCGGTGCTGTGGTGGACCGAGAAGTGGAACGCCTTCAAGGGCATCTTCGTCGACGGCTGGCACGACGCGGTGGCCGGGTTGAAGCTCATGTTCTGGGACTTCACCGCCTGGATCGCCCGCACCTTCGCGTTCGCCATCGAGAAGCTCTTCAAGGCCGCCGCCTGGGTCGCGGACAAGCTCGGGTTCGAGACGTTCGCCCGGAAGCTCCGCGAGAACTTCGACTTCTCGGACGAGAACATCAACCGCAACCGCGACCGTATCAAGAACCAGATCCTCGACGAGCGGCTGCGCCGGCAGCGCGAGGCCGACGCGGCCCGCAAGGCGAACGCGGCCGAGGCGATGGACGACGTGCGGAAGGCGGCCGATGAGCTCCGCGACGCGGTG
>JBDNCL010000204.1:0-5124 GCA_046719655.1 Fimbriimonadaceae bacterium | reverse complement strand
AGCGGTGGATGATCGCGACGCGCTGCTGCTGACCGCCCGACAGCTCGTTCGGTTTGTGGTGGATGCGCTGGCCGAGGCCGACCGTCTCGAGCGCCGCCTTCGCCTTCGCCGAACGGTCCTTGGCTCCCGCGTACATCAGCGGCAGCTCGACGTTCTTCAGCGCCGACGTTCGGGGCAGAAGGTTGAAGGTCTGGAAAACGAACCCGAGATATCGATTTCGGATTTCGGCGAGCTGATTGTCGTTCATGCGACCGACGTCCTCGCCGTTCAGCAGGTACCGGCCGCGGGTCGGTCGGTCCAGGCAGCCGAGCACGTTCATAAACGTCGACTTCCCGCTCCCCGAGGGCCCCATGATGGCCACCATTTCGCCCTCCCCGATGGTGAGGTTCACCTCGCGCAGGGCATGGACGACCATTTCGCCCATCACGTAGTCTTTCGCCAGCCCGTGTACCTCGACGATCGTCTTCATGCTTCGTCCCGAATTGCCTCTTCAGTTACGACCCCAGGCCGCATCGGATTCGCCTGCCGGCCCGGATCGGGCCGGTTGCCCCGTCGGCGTCCCGGCGTCACTCGTGCCTCAGAGCCTCGATCGGCTGGAGCCGACTCGCCCTCATCGCGGGGTACAGGCCGAAGAACAGCCCGACCATCGCCGAGAAGAGGAACGCGACCACGATGGCCTGGGTGCTGATGACGGGCGGAACCTTCATCAGGTTGGCCACGAACACGACCATTCCCGCCCCCAGCGCGATGCCGAAGAGGCCGCCGACCAGACACATGACGACGCTCTCGAGCAGAAACTGGCTCAGGACGGTCTCCCGCCTCGCCCCGATCGCTTTGCGCAGACCGATCTCGCGCGTCCGCTCCGTGACCGACACCAGCATGATGTTCATGATGCCGATGCCGCCGACGAGCAGAGAGACCGACGCGATCCCCGCCAGAAGGAACCCGAGCAAACGGGTCTGAGTCTCGATCTGCTCAATCATCTCGCCCTGGTTGAAGACCCGGAAGAGGGCCTCGCCGGTCGCCGTTCGCCGCGTCTGGTACAGAGTGTCCTCGATGATCTGCTGGGTCGCCAGCAGGGTGTCGGACGAGAAGGCCTGCATCGTGATGAAGTCGATGTTGGTCTTCCCCATCAACCGGCGCATCGCGGTCGACAGCGGGATGTAGACCTGGTCGTCCGGGTTCATGAAGCCCGATCCGCCCTTGTACGTCACCACGCCGACGACTTCGAAGTTCTGATTGCCGATCCGGATGGTCGCGCCGATCGCGTTCTCGCCCTCGAACAACTGGTCGTACACCAGCCAGCCGAGAACCGCCTTGCGCGCCATCATCGCCTCGTCTTCGGCCGTGTACCAGGTGCCCTGGTGCATGCGAAGCGCGTTGCGGATGATCGCCGTCTGCGGCTCGCCGCCGATGATCTGGGTGCGCGTGTTCCGGTTGCCGTGCCGAACCGTCATCGAGCTGCGCACGCCCCCCGTGATGTATCGGACCGGCGCGTTGTTCTTCAGGCGCTCCACATCCTCGAGCTTGAGGGTGGCGACCGCGCCCAGCCCCGCACTCGCGCCGCCCCGGCGCCAGTCCGGAAGCACCGTGATCATGTTCGAGCCCATGATCTCGATGTTCTCGATCGACTTGCGTTTCGTGCCTTCGCCGATTCCGATCATCGCGATCACCGACCCGACCCCGATGACCACGCCGAGCATGGTCAGGAACGAGCGGAGCTTGTTCGCCATGACGGCCCCGATCGCGCTGCGGAAGCTGTCGCCCAACGTCATCGGCCGCCGCCTCCTCCCGGTCGACCGCCGCCGGGCCGACCGCCGCCGGCCGGACGCCCGCCCGCCAATCCTCCGCCCTGTTGGGCCTCGGCCATGCGGCGCTCGAGTTCGCGCAGTTCGCGCAGGTTGATCTCGGCCACGACGACTTCCTCGCCGACCTTCAATCCCTCCACGACCTCGACGCCGTCGTTGCCGCGGTCGCCCGTCTTCACGACGCGGCGGGTCGGCTTGGCCTTGGGGTCGGTCGGCTTGATCAGCACAAACGTCTCGCCTCCCTCGTTTCGGATCGCCTGGCTCGGGACGATGACGACATTCTCCTTATTGAACGTGATGAACTCGCACGTCGCCGTCATGCCGGGCAGCACTTTCACGCTGTAGCCGGGCAGGACCTCGACCCGAACCTTGACCGCCGTGATGTTCTGCTCGGTCTGAGCCGCGGGGTTGACCCGGTCGACGCGCCCCGCCAGGACGACGCCGGGAAACGCTTCCGTGATGATCCGGACCGGCTGACCCACCCGAACCTGGGCCACATCCGACTCGTCGACCGCGCACTCGACGAACAGCCGCGTCACGTCGCTGATCTGGACGATGCTCGTTCCCTGGGCGAAGGTGCTGGTTCCGGGCGGGATGACGGTGCCCTCTTCGATGTACTTTCGGGTCACGACGCCGTCTCGGGGGGACAGAACGGTGGTGCTCTCCAGCTGGACGCGGGCGTTCTCCATCTGGACTTTGCTGCGCACCGTCCCCGCCTGAGCGGCGACGAACTCGGACTGGCGGATCGCGTTCTGCCGCGCCGCATCTCGGGCCTGCCGAAGGTTGATCTCGGCCGATCGGACCGCCTGGCGCGCGTCGGCCAGGTTCTTCTGGGCGATCTCGTCCTGGCTGGCGTTCGCCTCGGCCTGTCTCAGGGCGGACGCGGCACGGTCGCGCGCCAAGCGACGGGTCTGCAGTTCGGCCGAAATCTCCCGATCCAGCGTGCTCATCCGTTGGGTGGCCGTGCTGTACGCGGCGCTCGCCGAAGCGAGCGAAGCCTGAGCCCGCTCGAACGCGGCCCGGCTGACGTACCCCATGCGCAGCAGCTCTTCCTGGCGCTTCAGTTCGGCCTCCGCCGTCGCGAGGTCGGTCTTGGCCCGGTTGTGGGCGCCCTCGGCGTCGCGCCGAACCTGCGGCGCCGTCACCGTCTCGTACCGGCGCAGGTCCTCCTCCGCCGACGCCAGGTTGGCCCGGGCCGTTTCGATGCTCGTCTGGGTCAGAGTCGGCTGGCGGCTCGCCTCGAGCTCCGCCCTCTCCAGCCGGATGCGGGCGGCCTGCAACGCGGCCTCCGCCTCGGCCACCGCCGTCTCCGAGTTCGCCCTCTGAAGCTCCAGGTTGACCTCGGCCTGCCGGGCCCGGGCCTGCGCCGTCTGGACGTCGGCCGAAGCCTGGTCGTAGACCGCACGCGTGTCCCGGGGGTCGATCTCGGCGATCAGGTCGCCCGCCCTGACCTCGGACCCTTCGTCGACGGCCAAGCGGACGACCGTGCCGCCCGCCTTCGATCGGATGTCGACCGAGGTGAGGGCGACCACCTGTCCCGTGGCGCTGATCGACCGAACCAGTTCTCCCTGGGTCACGGCCGCAAACCGATACTGGATCTCATCGTCGCCGTCGCGGCCGCGGATGAAGATCGCCCAGACGCCGACCCCCAAGATCGCCACCAATACAAAACCGAAAATGCCTTGCTTCATGCGTTGTAAAGTTTCGTTAGACCTGATTTACGACCCGCGAATTTCTGGCGTTCACTTCGATTCCCGGCTACGGAAGCGGACGCCCGGTCGTCAGCCGGAGCCTCGCCTCCGCGATCGCCACATCGTACAACGCCTCGACGAAGTTCGACTCGGCCGTGACCAAACTCACCTGCGCCGTCAACACCGTGATGACGCTCGTCCCCTCCGCTCCCTGTTCGAAAGACTGCGAGGCGGCCTCAAAGTTCACCTTCGCCGCCTCTCGGGCCAGCCTGGCCGCGCGCAGGCGCTCCGAATTCTGCTTGAGGACCTGGTACGCCGACTCGATTTCGGCCCGGGCCTCGCGCTCAGCCTGAACGAGGTCCGCCTCGGCCGCCAGCACGCCGAGGCGGGCTTCGCGGGCGGCTTCGCGGGCGAAGCCGCCGTCGAAGAGCGGGTAGCTGGCCGACAGGGTCAGCGTCCGACCGTCCGCCACTTCCTGGGAGAACGACCTCGAGAAGCTCAGGTCTACGGCGTAGTTGATCCCGGCGGCCAGCGACGTCCGACGGGCGAGCAGCCGCGCCGACTCCAGCCTCAGGCGGCGGCTCTGAAGGTCGGGCCTCTCGGCCAGACCGGCCCGGATGACATCCTCCATCGGCTCGAGTTCGACCTCTTCCGGCTCGGCGATGACGGCCAGCTCCGGCAACGGCCGGTCTGCCTCCCAACCGATGATCGCCTTGAGTTCGGCCTGGCTCGTGGCGATCTGGTTTCGGGCTCCGAGTTCGGAAACGCGGGCGTTCAGCAGGTCCGCCTCGCTCTGGAGCACGTCCTTTCTCGGCAGACTGCCCACCTCGGCCCCGGCCCGGGTGAGCCGGTCGATCGCGGCCGCCCGCTCGACCTGCGCCGACGCCACCCTCAAGAGCTCTTGCGCCCTCAGGGCGTCGAAGTACCGCTGGTAGACCCCGAAGAGCGTGGCCCGCATGGTCTGGGTCGCGGCCCCGGCCTGCGCCAGTTCGCTCCGCCTCGCCGCCCGAGAGGACAAGTCGCGCTGTCCGGCGTCCAAAACGCGCCACGACGCCGTCACGCCCGACCGTCGGTCCACCAGGAAGCGGCCGTCCCGAATCGGACCGGTGTAGGTTTTGGACAGGCTCTCGGTCTGGCGCCAGTCCGCCGTGATCTCGGGGAGGAAATCGGCGAACGCCTGCCGGCTCCGGCTCTTCGCCGCCTCCAGGTCGAGCAAGGCGGCTCGGATCGTTCCGTTGCGCTCCCGGGCCAAGTCGAGGGCGTCCTGAAGGGTCAGAGGTTGGGCAGAAACGCCGGTCGGCGCCAACGTCGCCGGGACGACGATCGCGGCCAGTACCGCCAAGCGACTCGCGTAAACAGGCATACCTCGATCACCTTACCGAAAGACGTTCCTACTCCAGTGTGACCCGCGCCCACCCCGGCGTCGTCCGACGACTAGGCCAGACCGTGCTCCCTGAGGACTTCGGCCCGAACCTCGGCCCCGTGGCCGGGGACGTCGCGGGGAAGAACGACCCCGTCGAGAAGAAGAAGGCCCTCGGTCGGGTCAGGGTTCAGATTGAGGTGAGAATCGAGGTCGACGTGGTCGAAAAGGGCGGCGATGGCGGCGCCCGCCGCGCTCGCCACCG
>JBDNCL010000203.1:0-5128 GCA_046719655.1 Fimbriimonadaceae bacterium | reverse complement strand
AATTTCAAAGTATTACACGCCGTCGGGGCGACAGCCGGCGGAGGGCGTCGGTCGCCACCATGCGGGCGTCTTCGTTGATCGCGCCGGGAGGAGCTCCTGCCTGCGTGATCAGGGCGTTGACGACGAAGCGCTGAAGGTCGCGCCGCAACGGGTTCATGGGTCGGTTGGTGCCCACTTCCGAAAACACGGCGCCGAGGATCGTGCCGTAATGCTCGTCCATGGTGTAGCGACCGGCCGCGTTGCCCCACTTGAACTGATTCTCGGAGATGCGGGCGACCGTCGTCGCCGCCAGCAGCTGGCTGACGATCGCCGCCTGCTGGGCGGAGACGATCTGCCGCAACGGCGCCGTCCACCGAGAGCTGGCGTCCTCGTCGTTGGGGTCCTGCACGAGGTTCATCAAGACCTCCTCCGGCAGATCGAACGCATCCGCCGTCAGACAGTGGCGGACGATCAGCTGGAGCGCCTGCCGCTGCAGACGGGGGTCGACCGGAGCCAGTCCCGGGGCGCGTCCGGGATCGCCGGCATGGGACCGGTTGGCCGACATGCCGCCGACGAACCGGGCCGCCGATCGTCCCTCCCGGAAAACGCGGTTGATCGAACTGACGATCAGCTGCGTGCGCAGGACGTAGCTTTCGCCCGGTCGCGGCAGGTTGCGGATCGCGTGCTGCCGAATGCGTCGGTTGGCCTCCAGGAGCTTCTCGGAATAGGTCAGCGGATCGCGCGAGTTGTCGAAACGGACGACGAACGGGTCGAACGAGTCGGCGTTCTCGTCGGTCATGAACCGCTGCCCCTCGCGCGACGTCTGGGCCGCGATCTGAGAAAGAACGTGTCGCTCGCCGACGGGCGTGCGGGCGTTCGGGATGTCCTGATACCCGTACCGGATGGCGAGCATGTCGTACTCGCCGATCTTGGGGGCGTAGAACGTGCCCTGTCCCCTCAGCGCGGCCACGATGTTGACCGGGTTGTAGTCCATGACGCTGGACGTGGTGGAGAACTGGGCGATGATGGCCTCGTCCCCCAACTGTTCGGTGGTCAGTCGGGTGGAGGCGATGAAGTTGTGTCGGAGCCCGAGAAGGTGTCCGACTTCGTGAGCGACGGTTTCGCGGATGTAGGCCTTGACGTAGTCCTCGCGAGAGATGCGGCCCGGGAACGTCGCGTTCAGGGCCAGCCACGCCATGGAGGCGCTCTCTGCTTTGCCGATCTGGAATCCGCACTCTCGGGTCGACCATCCGATGGCGCGGAGGCGTTGCTGAAGTTCGTGCTGGGCCGTCGCGCGGGGCCCGTGCAGAATCCAGTCGAAGTCCTTCGGCCCGCAGCACGCTCCGTCTTCGCGGTGCGCGTGTTCGGCGTCGGCTCCGGTCAGGACGGAGAGGGCCCGCTGCATCCAGCCCGCCGCGGGCGTGACGATGCGCTGGTGCTCGAGAACGGCGGCCTGAACCGCGCTGGCGTCGATGTTGAGGCTCGCCTGGAGAAGTTCGCCCGTGAACGGGTCGGCCCGCAGAAGGGCGATGCCCGCGAACTGGGGCGACTCGCTCATGCTCCACCGGACGACGTTGTAACGGGCGTCGGCGTGGTCCCACTCTTTGTCGTCGTCGTCGACCACCACGGTTCGAATCGCGTCCTTGTATCCGATCGCCTCGAAGGCCCGATTCCAATACAGAACGCCTTCGACAACGGCGTCGCGATAGGCCCGGGGCACGGAAGGATCGATGTGGAAAACGATCGGCTTGACCGGTTCCGAAAGCGCCGCTTCGGGATCTTTCTTCTTCAGATGGAAGCGGTTGATGAAGCGCGTGGTGCGATCGAGCTGGGTGAGCCTTCCGAAGTCGAACCGGTCCGTCGTGAAGTAGCCGATGCGCGGATCGGCGAGTCGCGGCATGTAGTCCGATTCCTGCCGATACCAGAGGGTGAACGTCATCTGAATCGGCGCGCTCCGGTCGTCTTCGAGCTGTTCGGCGCCTCCCAGTCCCAACAGCAGGGCCAAGGGGTTTCCGGCCGCCGCTCCCCGCGGGGAAAAGAAGTGGAGGCGCATGGTTACGGTCGTGGCGTCCGGACTGGCCTTGACGCGTATCGGGAACGACTTTTCGCGGTCGAGGTTGTAGGGGCCTCCGAGGATCGCCGTCATCAACTCGCCGAGGCGCAGGACGTCTCCGGTGAACAGGGTCGTCAGGTTGACGAGCACCTTCTTGTTGTCCGGATCCTGCTGCTCGATCCGGTACGCGGCGAGAATCGCCTCGGGGAACGCCCGCTCGATCGAGACCCGGAACGGGTCGTCGGGCTCCCAGAGCTTCTTGGTGACCGGCTTCACCAGCCAGATCTGCTCGTCGCGACGCTCGAACTTGAACACGTCGATCCCGTCGCTGATCGAGGTCGAAAACCCGGCGGTCGCTCCGATCGCGGCCACGCCGGTCTGGAAGGTTCCCTGAACGAAGAACAGCTTCCCGATCTTGTCCTCGGGCAGCTCGAGCAGGAGCTCGTTTTTGCGCTGGTAGAGGGTGAACGCGCCTTCGAACTTGGTCAGGTCCTTGACCGCCTTTTCGTACGCGTCGGTCTTGGGGTCTTTTTTCGGCTCCTCTTTGGCCGCCTGTTCAGGCTGGTTGGGAGCGGGTTGCGTCGGCTCCTGGGCAAACGACAAAGTGAAGAAGGTCATCGCCGCGAGGGCGACGATCCATTTCGATCCGATCAAACGCATAGGCACCTAGGTCGGCGGGGCACCGGGCCACCCGCTGGGTTCTGCGCACCGTGATTTTCGGCACGGCACGCTAACGTTACGAGGTTTCGTTTCCAGGGTTGCGAATCCCTTCCCGAAGGGACCTCCGGACGGGAACAGCCCGACGATCCGGCCGGATCGGCCCGGTCGCCGCTGGGACCTTGTCGGCCGAGGATCCCATCGGTTCTGAAGATCGGATGCGCGGAGCGTTATACTAAGTGACGGCCCCGCATCACCCCTTCGTCCGGTGGTCGTCCAAGCCATGGCCGCTGCGTACGATATCGACCATTCCTGGGAAGAGCCCGACCGTCTGCTCGATCTGCTGAACCGCATCCGCGAGCAACGCCCGAACGCAGACCTCAAAAAGATCCGCTACGCCTACTACGTGGCCGAAAACGCCCATTCGGGCCAGATGCGGGCCTCGGGCGAACCGTACATCAACCATCCGCTCGAGGTCGCCCACATCGTCGTCGGCCTGCACATGGACGACGACAGCATCATCGCCGCCCTTCTGCACGACGTGCTCGAAGACGTCGAAGGGTGGACTCCGGAGAAGATCGAAAGCCTGTTCGGGCAGAGCGTGCGCCTGATCGTCGAAGGCGTCACCAAGCTCGCGATGCACCACAACCTGAGCGCGACTCCGGGTCAGCGGGCGCGGGCCGAGACGGCCCGGGCCGCGGAGACGCTGCGGAAGATGCTGCTGGCCATGGCCAGCGACTTCCGGGTCATCATCATCAAGCTGGCCGACCGACTGCACAACATGCAGACGCTCGGATCGCTCCAGCCGGAAAGACGCACCCGCATCGCCAACGAGACGCTGGACGTCTACGCGCCTCTGGCGGCCCGGTTGGGAATCTGGCAGATCAAGTGGCAACTCGAGGACCTGGCGTTCCGGCACCTGCACCCGGAGGAGTATCGGGACGTCGCCGAACTGGTCGCCGGAACGCGGGACGAGCGCGAAAAGCAGATCAACGAGGCGATCCTGAGCCTCAAGGAGAGGCTCGAGACCCGGGGACTGGTCGACGTCGAAGTCAGCGGCCGGCCCAAGCACCTCTACAGCATCTTCAACAAGATGGCGAAGCAGGGCATCCCGTTCGAGGAGATCTACGACCTGCTCGCCGTTCGCGTCGTCGTTCCGACCGTGACCGACTGCTACGTCGCGCTGGGGGTGGTTCACGACATGTGGATGCCTCTTCCGGCGCTCTTTTACGACTACATCGCCAAGCCCAAGCCCAACGGGTACCAGAGCCTCCACACCAAGGTCATCGGACCCGGCGGCGTCCCCCTCGAAGTCCAGATCCGCACGCGCGAGATGCACGAGGTCGCCGAATATGGCGTCGCCGCCCATTGGGCCTATAAGGAAGGGGACAACAAGGCGCGGGACTCCAAGCAGATGGGGCGCCTTCGCGAGCAGCTGTTCGACTGGTCCAGCGACGCGCGGATGTCGTCGGACTTTCTCCGGACGATCTCGACCGACCTGTTCAGCGAACAGGTCTTCGTCTTCACGCCGAAGGGCGACGTGATCGACCTGCCGGCCGACTCGACGCCGATCGACTTCGCCTTCCGCGTCCACACCCAGCTCGGCTTTACCGTCGTCGGCTCGAAGATCAACGGCTCGATCGTCCCTCTGTCGACCAAGCTCAAGAACGGGGACGTCGTCGAGCTGATCACGCGGTCGAACGCCCAGCCGAGCATGGACTGGCTCGAGTTCGTCAAGTCGGCCCATGCCCGAAGCAAGCTTCGGGCGTACTTCCGGCGGCTGAGCAAGAACGAGGACGCGATCCGGGGCCGGGAGGCGGTCGAGAAGGAGCTGCGGGCTTTCGGGCTCGATCCGAAGCAGTTCATGGGGGACGAGAAGGTCACGGCGATCCTTCCCAATTTCGAGAACTGCGACTCGCCGCTCGAGCTCTTCGCGAGGGTCGGCTCGGGACTGACCTCGGTTCAGAGCGTCGTCAACCGGCTGCGCGGCATCTCTCCGGAACAGAAGCCGCCGGAGACCGTGCAGAGCTCGAAGACCCGCGAAGGCCGCCTGACGATTTCGGCCAACGGCGTCGAAGGCGTGATGGTGAGGCGCAGCAAGTGCTGCGACCCCGTACCCGGAGACGAAGTCGTGGGCTACGTGACCCGGGGCCGCGGCATCATGATCCACCGGAAGATCTGCCCGAACGCGATGCACTTCCAGCAGGTCGAACCGGAGCGGATCATGGCCCTGGAGTGGCCGCCCGACGGAAAGGCGTATTCGGTCGTCCTCAAGATGATCAGCGTGAACCGCACCGGCCTCCTGATGGACAACAGCACGATCTTCGGCGAGGCCCGCGCCAACGTCGTCGCGGCCCGGATCCGGACGCTGCCCAACCATACGGCCGAAATCGAGATGACGATCGACGTCTACGACACGGCCCACCTCGGGCAGATCAT
>JBDNCL010000202.1:0-5173 GCA_046719655.1 Fimbriimonadaceae bacterium | reverse complement strand
CGAATGTGGGCGGGGCGGGGCGCGGGCCGGGTTGCTCTCCGCCCATGGCCATCGACAAGATGGAGTTGCCCGGGGTCAGGTTGAGCATCTGCTGCCCGCGCAGAATCACTCTCCCCTCCCGATCGAACAGGGTGAGCTCGACGGCCGAAAGACCGACCCCGAAGTTGTCGTTCGAAATGGACAGGAGCACCTTGGCGGGCGGGGTGTCGATCGGTCGGTTGGAGGGGACCCACCCCATCGCCCGCACCCGGTCGAGTATCTCGTTCGCGGGTCCGGTCGACTCCGCCGGTCGCGAGGCGACCTCGCGGTTGTGGGCGGCGACGAGTTCGCCGACGATCTGGCTCGCGTTGCCCGGCAGAGGCCGCTGCATCATGGTCGGGTTCGACGAGAACACGAGCCGCGACGAGCCGGACATCTGGGCGATCAGCCGCGGATCGAGGGCGGCGAGGAATCGGCCGATCGCGGCGTTGACGGCGGAGCTGCCCGTACCGCGCTGCAGGATCTGGACCGCGCCGAGGGCGCCGGGGGCGGCCGTTTGGCTCCGGTTGGTTTCCTGAAGATCGCCGATGGCGCGGCGGATTTCGGCG
The DNA here is from genome assembly GCA_046719655.1 of Fimbriimonadaceae bacterium. Taxonomy (GTDB): domain Bacteria; phylum Armatimonadota; class Fimbriimonadia; order Fimbriimonadales; family Fimbriimonadaceae; genus JBDNCL01. The sequence goes on along the minus strand of JBDNCL010000202.1, from coordinate 4,586 downwards.
ATGCGGGCCGCCAAGTCGGCCGCGTCCTCGTTTCGCCGTCGGGCCGTGTCGGCCTGGAGTCGGAATCCGTTGCCGTCTCGAACCCACTCGCCCGAGGTGACGCGGGCGATCCGGTCCATCACCGACTGCAGACTCGCGCCTTCGACCCGCACGACGGCGATCTCGGAGTTCATGGCGGCCACGGAGGTCAGCCGCACGCCGGAAGCCCGGGACAGGTTCTCGAGCACGGTGGGGACGGGAGCGGCCCTCTGTTCGAAGTCGAGCCGGACCGAGGTGTCGGGTCCTGCCGGCGGTTCCTGAGCCCATGCTCCGGCGGCGAGGGCGCATGCCGCGACGAACGCCCATATACGGCGACGCTTTCGATATCGGTCCATATCAGTATTTATCTTAAGACGTTTCGCGCCTTTCGGCGAATCGGTCGGATGGCCCGGTGGGCCGGTTTTCCTTCAGACCCGTTTTCGGGCCGCGAGCCAGACAAAGAAGGCGGCGCCCGCCATGTCGAGCAGGATGTCGCTCCAGAGCCCAGAGCGGCCGGGGGTCCACATTTGGCGGCCCTCGTCGGCCAGGGCATGGACGAGCGCGAGTCCGAGGCCGAAACCGGTCCACCAGCGGGGCGAGCGGTCCGGGGCCCCCAATCGGGCGAGGTGCCAGAACCCGAGCCCGAGGCACCCGTAGAACGCGAAGTGGATGCCCTTTCGGACGATCCGATTGACGGCGTGGGCGGCATCGGCCCCGATCAGGTTCGCCAGCCAGCCTTCCATCGGTTCCGGGCGTCCGGCCGATCCGCTGAAGTAGGCCATGACGGCGGCCAGGGCGGTGACGATCAGAATCTGGCGGACGAGGGCTTCGTCCGGCGGCGAGGTCGCGTATCGCCGAAGAATGGCGAGAAGGGCGCCCGCCGCCGACAGGGCGAACGCCCACGTCAGCCCGACGGCGATCGCGGCCTCCGGCTGGGTTACGATGCCCCGAATCTGACCGCCCAGCCACGAGACTCCGAAGAAGCCGCCGTACAGGAGCGAGACCCAGCCGAGAAGCCGGGCCGAGCGCAAAGCGGGCAGCAGCATCCACGCCACCGTCGCCAGGACGAGGAGACCGGCGGCCAGGAGGGCGAGCGGGCCGAGCCCGATCCGCCATCCGAAACCTCCGATGAGGGCGGCGAGACCGAAACCGACGAGGGACGGCCAAAAGGTGCCTTCGCCTCCCGCCGAGGGCGTGGCTACGGACTCGGGACGGCTCGCCATGAGCCCGATTATGCCGCGTCGAGAGGGCGGCCTAGGCGGGAGCGGGTTCGGACTTCGGCTTGAAGCACTCGTCCGCTTCGCCGGGATACCGCTCCAGCAGCCGCTCCTTCGTGTAGATGAACGACTCGCGCGTGTAGTCGGCCAGCTCGAAGTTCTGGCGGAGAACGATCGCCCCGGTCGGGCACGCTTCTTGGCAGTAGCCGCAGAAGATGCACCGGATCATGTTGATCTCGTATCGGACCGCATACCGCTCGCCGGGCGAGTACCGCTCCTGGTCCGTGTTTTCGGCCGCCTCGACGTAGATGCAGCGGGCGGGGCAGGCACCGGCGCAGAGGGAGCAGCCGATGCACTTCTCGAGACCGTTGTCGTAGCGGACCAGGAAGTGTCGCCAGCGGGTTCGGGGGTAGTGCTCCCGCTTCTCGAACGGGTAGGACACGGTGACCTTCTTGTTCCGGAGGCGCTTGGCCGTGATGCCGAGTCCGCCGAGGATCGGCTTGACCACGTCGCGAAGAATCTCGACGCTCAAGCGCGCACCTCCTCCATGGTCCGCGGCTTCAGTTCGATCAGCTTGAGGTCGGAGAGGCTCTTGGCCTTCTGCCGCTTGATCTTCTCCTGGAGCTTGATGACCCCGTAGATGAGGGCGTCGGGAGACGGCGGACAGCCGGGAACGTAGACGTCGACGGGCACGACCTGGTCGGCCCCCTGGACGATGGCGTAGTTGTTGTACACGCCGCCGGAAGACGCGCAGGCCCCCATGCTGATGACCCATTTGGGTTCGGGCATCTGATCGTAGATCTGACGCAGGACGGGCGCCATCTTCTTGCTCAGCCGACCGGCGATGATCATGACGTCGGCCTGCCGGGGCGTGGCCCGGAACGCCTCCGAACCGAAGCGCGCCAAGTCGAACCGAGAGGCGACCGTGCTCATCATCTCGATGGCGCAACACGCGAGACCGAAGGTCAGCGGCCACAGGGCGTGCGCGCGCGCCTGGTTCACCAGGGTTTCGAGGGTGGTGACGACGACGCTCCCGCCCTTCTGGGTGTCGCCCAGGACCGGGGTCGAACTATCGTGGAAGACTACGGTTTCAACGCGTTTCGGCATGGGTTTCCTCGCAGAATTCTACATGATTCCGGTTCGCACACGGTCGAATCGCACCACAAATGAGTCAACGTTGCGGCCGGCCCTCGAGTTAGCGGAGGGGGCCGCTCGGGGTCGGACCGCGGCCCCGACCCGGGCGGAGAAAAGAGGTCCCCGAAAGGCGCACCCAACGCAGGAATCGCCCAACCGACCGGGAATACGATTTCAACGACGCGGGATGTGGGTTTCGGATCGGCCTGCCCGGTTCGGCTCCCTCTGGCCGTCGTCCCAAAGTCTCTCGTCTGAGTTGAGGACAACGGATGTCTGTTCTGTGGCTTCCCTGGGTCGGCTTTGCGGCCGGTCTGATCGGTTTGTTCCTGGTCCCCGGCGCCAGGGGTGGTTCGTCGCCACCCGACGGATCGGCCGCCCGCCCGGGCTGGTCTGCCGTCTGGCTCCCCATCGGGCTGCTGGCGGTTGCCGGCCTGCTGGCGGCGGTCGCGGCGGGCGGCTCGGGACCGTTGCCGGGACTGGGGATCGGCATCGCCGCCGGTCTGGCGCTGGCCCTCGTTCTCGGCCGAATCGGGACGGGCGGCGGGGCGGCGGTTCCCGCCGGCCTGAGTCTGGTCGCGGTCGGAATCGGGTCGGTGTTGCCGGCGTACCTGCGGGAGCCCTTTCTGGCGGGAGCGGTGTTCGGTCTCGGGATGGGCGGATGGGTCATGGGCGACGAACTCGGACGATGGCCTCGGGCGGCGACTCTGTTTCTCGGTGCGGTGGTGGCGGCGACCCTGTTGGGCGCCCGCGTGCCGGATCGGATTCTGGGCGACGTCGGCGTCGGTATGGCGGTGGTCGCGGTCGTGGCCGGCGTGGTCGCGGGGGCGGTCCGAGGGACGGGTCTGCCCGCGACCGGCAAAGTCATGGCGTCGGCCGCCGTTCTGCTCGTCGTGGCGTCGGCGGGCGGCTTTCTGGTCGGGACGCGGCTGGTGGGGGCGGCGGAGTTCTGGCCGTTGCTGCCGATCGGCATCGCGGCCGGTTTGGTGGTGGGCTGGGTCGTGGGCGACGACGACGTTTCGTCGCTGTTCGGCGTCCTTCTCGGGACCGCCATCTGGTTGGGGGCGGCCACGCTCGCGTTCGCGAGTTCGCGGGGACTCGGGACGTCGCTGCTGCTGATGGGGGGCGTTGCCGCGATGCTGACTCTGGGCGTTCGGCGGCCGATCGCCACCCTGGGACCGCTGGCCGCGATCGTCGCCTTTCGGGTGTACCGCGAACTTCAGCCGGAAGCGGCCCGGGCGTTCGACATCGGCCAACACTACACGATGCTCGGTCTTCTGCTCGGCGCGCTGGGCTTGGCGATGATGGTCGAGTGGCGGCGGACCCACGCCGTCGCCGGGCCCCGGGGCGGTCTGGCCGCGGCGGCGTGGGGGTATCTGGCGATGCTGACGCCCTTTGCGGCGGCGATGCTGATCGCGGCCAAAGGCTACGTCGGCGTTCTCATGGGTCTCGGCCTCGCGCCGATCGTCCTGGCGTCGGCCAAGGACGGTACCGGCGACGCGGTGCCGCTCGTCAGCAGCTTGACCTTGGCCATGGCGGTCGCCTACGGCGCGTTTGGGCCCGTCCTCGAACTCACACGAGCGGAGAAAGTGGACGTGGTCGCGTACGTGGCGATCGGGCTGATCGTGCTTGCCGGACTGGTCGCGCTCGGATCGAAGCGCGAGGGGGCGGCAGCGGAGGTTTCGCCGGCATGAACTCCCTATCGAATCCGTCGACATCGTCTTCTCCGCTCGGCCGTCTGGCGGCGGGGTTTGTGGGCGCCCTGCTCACGCTGGTCCTGCTCGCGCAGGGGATCACGCGCGAAGTGCCTTTCGGAGGCATCGAGGGGCAAGTCACGATGGTGGAGAACGGCCGCCCCTTGGCCAAGGCGACCGTGATCCTGCGTCCGCATCAGGAGTTCGACGAGGAGGGCCAGATCAAAAACCCGATTCCGAACGATCCGCGTCGGTCGAGGATCGCGGAGACGGACGAGAACGGGCGCTTCCGGCTTCGGAACGTGCCGGCCGGTCTGTACGAAGTCAGCGCCTCCGGTCGCGTGCACGTCGCCAAGACGACCATGGTCGAGATCGTGGAAGGCCGGCCGGTGGCGATGGACTTCGAGCTCCAGCCGGGCGAGCCTTATCTCGAGGTCTACAACAACCAGCGCGTGTACCTTCCCGAAGAGCAGCCCAGGATTCAGGTGGGCGGATTTCGGGTCGGCGACGAACTGACGATCCAGAC
>JBDNCL010000201.1:0-5191 GCA_046719655.1 Fimbriimonadaceae bacterium | reverse complement strand
CCGGCGGGCATCTCTTTGAGATCGCGGCTCGACAGCCGCCGGTACGGCTTGCCGTCCGGACCGATTCCCGCCTTCTCGCCCTGCCGAACCAGCAGAGTCTCCCCGCCGCCCGACAGCTCGACCACGCCCTCGTAGACGGCGAGATCGCCTTCGGCCGTAAACTCGAATTCGGTACCGCGGACGGTCGCCGTCGCCACCGGCGTGGCGATGCTCGCGTTCGAGCCCCGCATGACGCGCATCCAGACCGTGCCCTGGTTCAGACTCATGGTCCGCATCTCGGCCGTGTCGCGGATGACCACGTCCGTCTGCTCGTTGATCCGGAGGATCGAACGGTCGGAAAACGTGATCTCGGCCCGGGCGCGACGTCCGGTGCGGACGAGTTCGCCGACCCGGACAGGGTCGCCGACCCGAGCGTCGGCCAAAGAGCTCGGGGAAGGGCCGTGCTTGGCGTTGCGGACGTTTGAAAACGTGCCGGCCGGCGATTGCGCCAGAGCCGCGCCCATCGAACCGACGAGCGCGACACCCGCAAAAGCCCTGACAAGGGTATTCATCGAAGATCCTCCTTTCTCCAGTCCGGCCCTGGCCCGAACTACGCGACGGCCAACGCCGATTCCAGGGCCCGAAAACGCGGCCCAACGATAGAGTATAGGCCGATATCGGCCGCCGGCGACGCGAGGATGCGCAAAAACTCGCCTTCCCGACCGTGATTCTCGCCGCTGGCCGGAACGAGGGCCGCCCGGGCGTCCGCCTACGATCGCCCGACGCTTCAGAGAGAACGCGTCTGCGGGCCGGGGCCCGGGTCCGCAAACCTCCCCGGTGCCGGCGCGGGCGTCTGCTCGCCGACGACGCCGACCACCCTGTAGCAGGTCACCGGCATCGGCTTGCCCTTGAGGGAGACCTCTCCGAGCGGCTCGACCACAAAGCGGTCGCGCACCTGCCGGAAGGTCGCCTCGTCGATCACGATGTCCGGCTCGCCGGTGACCCCCTGGAGCCGCGCCGCAACGTTCACGATGTCCCCGATCACGGTGAAGTCGTGGCGCCTCGCGCCGCCGACGTGGCCAGAGACGAACTCGCCCGTCGTGACGCCGAAACCGGTCGCCATGACGAAAGGCTCGCCGTCGTCTTCGACGGGAGCGCGGGAGGCCTCCCGCATCCGCCACGCCGCCCGGACCGCCCGCAGAGCGGCATCGCTTTGGGGAATGGGGGCCCCGAAGACCACCAAGATGCCGTCTCCGAGAAACTTGTCGACCGTGCCCTGCTCTTCGTACACGATCTCCACCATGCGGCCGAAGTGGGCGTTGAGCAAGCGGACGACCTGAGCCGCGTCGTGCGAGTCGCTGAAGTTCGTGAAGCCCCGGATGTCGCCGAACACGATGCTTCCCACCGCCCGCTGGGCCGGCGGAGCGTCCTCCTTCAGAATCTGGTCCAGAACGGCCGGCGACACGTACGAGCCCCACTTCCGACGCAAAGCGCCCCGATCCGACCAGGCGAGCACCATGGCCGAAACCTGGAGAGCGGCGAGCGGCACGACCCACGGGAAGTGGACTTTGGCCTGGTCGAACGCCAGGTAGACCGCCCCGAGGAACGCGATCTGCCACATCGCCAGCATCAAGGGTCCGCGCCAGTTCAGCAACACCCGCACCAAGGCGACCCCGACGTAGGTCATCGCGAAAACGCCGGCGAATACGAGCCAGCTCGGTGCGGGCACGACGATCAGCCGATTCAGCAGGGCGTTCGCGTAGTGGGCCTGGACGACGACGCCGGGAACCTGCGATGTCTGCACGGAGCCGCTCGCGTCGCTGCGAAAGTGGGAGTACGAGGTGACGTACTGGTCGTTCTCCTGCTTGGTGAGGTCGAGCCCGGTCAGCCCGACAAAAACGATCTTGCCGCGGAACACGCCGGCCGGAAACTCGCCCAGCGCCACCTGATCGAACGTGGTCTCGAGCGGAAAAGCCGCGAAGCCGGCCGGGAACTGGATGTAGGCCGTGTGGACGGGTGCCCCGTCGAACGGATCGCTCCCGGTGCGACGGAATCCCGGAATCCGGTCCGCTCCGAGGACGAGAGTGTCCCCATCGAACGCGATCCGCGTCGGATCCGATCCTCGGTTCGGCCCCATCAACGCCCGGTAGCGGAGATAGGCCGCCGTGGCCAGAGTCGGCACCCACTCGTCCTGGTGCCGCAGGGCCGGCAGAAACCGCCGGAGAATCCGGTCCTCGTCGATCGGCACTTCGGCCAGAGCTTCGGTCGCATATTCCAGCAGGTCGATCCCCAGATCGTCGTCGTAGTAAAGAGGCGGGATGCCGCGGCTGCCGACGCTCTGACCCAGGCCCCTCTCGACCCGATTGCTCAGGATGACGTTCCCGGCTCGGCGGATCGCTTCGTCCAAGGCCCGATCCTCTTCCGAACTCGTCCCCGTCTGAAAGAGGACGTCCATCACGATGGCGGCGGCGGGCCCGTCTCGGTTGATGTTGTCGATCACCTTGGCGTGGATCGAGCGCGGGGGCGGCCAGCCCGTCCCCAGGGTCGTCTGGCTGTCCCCCGTGAACCCCACGACGACGATGTCCGGATGGATGCCGTCGGCGTCGGGACCGCGCAGCGCGAAGAGGGCGTCGAGGCCCATGCGCTCCAAGCTTCGGATCGGCGCGAAGACGGGCGAGACCGGCCTCTCCAGAGGCCAGGTCAGCAGACAGGCGGCGGCCGAGACCGCGGCCACGGCGAACGTCCGCCAACGCAAAGCCCGCGCCCACCCCTTCGCCCTCATGAACCGTAGGTTAACCCGGGTTCGGTCCTCAGGCAAACGACCAATCTCACGCCCGCGACCCAAAACCTGAAGAAACGGACAGCCGAGGCGACGTCTCGACGCGCTTTCTGAAAGGCCGTTTACTCGACAAACTTGGAGACTTTCACCGGCAGGGGCCGCGAATCCGTCTCCCGAATCGGACTTCAAGCAGGGCCAACCGCACCTGCCGTTCGGGGATAACGAAATGGACGTCGAACTGCTGTCCAGGATTCAGTTCGCCTTAACGGTGACCTTTCATTACTTCTTCCCGCCGATCTCCATCGGCCTTGGCCTGCTCCTCGTTTTCATGGAGGGCATGTACCTCCGGACCAAGGATCCTCTGTGGGAGCGCCTCACGCGGTTCTGGGTCAAGATCTTCGCGATCGTCTTTGCGGTCGGAGTGGCCAGCGGCATCGTCATGGAGTTCCAGTTCGGCACGAACTGGGCGACCTATTCGCGGTACGTGGGCGACATCTTCGGCAGCGCCCTTGCGGCCGAAGGCGTCTTCGCGTTCTTCCTCGAGTCCGGATTCCTCGCCGTCCTCGTGTTCGGTTGGAACCGGGTCACCCCGAAGGTGCACTTCCTGTCGACCGTTCTCGTCTGCCTGGGATCGACATTCAGCGCCGTCTGGATCGTGGTCGCGAATTCGTGGATGCACACCCCGGCAGGGTTCGTCATCGAGGGCACCGGTCTGGCGGAGCGGGCCCGGATAACCGACTTCTGGGCCATGGTCTTCAACCCGTCGGCCATGATCCGTCTGGCGCACGTCGTCGCCGGAAGCTGGGCCACAGGGGCGTTTTTGGTCATCAGCGTGGCCGCCTTCTACCTCCTGAAGAAGCGCCACCAGGACTTCGCCGTGGCCTCCATGAAGGTGGCTGTCCCCCTGGCGATCCTGGCCGTTCTCCTTCAGCCGGTTCTGGGCCACTTCAGCGTCGAAGTCGTCGCCGAGCACCAGCCCGCCAAGCTGGCCGCCTTCGAAGGCCATTACGACTCCACCCGGCCGATGGACCTCTACCTTCTCGGATGGACCAACCCGGAGACCGAGATGACGGTGGGGCTCGCCCTCCCCGGGATGGCCAGCTTCCTGCTCGCCGGCAGCCGCGAAACCGCGATCAAGGGCCTCGACCAGGTGCCGCTGGAGGATCGTCCGCCGGTCGCCGTCGTCTTTCAGGCCTACCACCTCATGGTCGCGATGGGGATGGCGATGATCGTCCTCGCTCTCGTCACCGCGTTCAAGCTCCGCCGCGGGACGCTCGCCGCCAGCCCGAAGTGGCTCAAGCTGCTGGTGCCGGCCGTGCTCCTTCCCCACATCGCCAACCTGAGCGGTTGGTATGCGGCCGAGATGGGGCGCCAGCCGTGGATCGTCCAGGACATGCTCCGCACCTCGGAAGCCCTTTCCAAGGCGGTCAAGGCGGAGCAGGTCCTCGGCTCGATCGTCATGTTCCTCCTCGTTTACGGGCTCCTCTTCTGTCTCTTCGTGTTCCTGATCGACACGAAGATCAAGGAGGGCCCGACCGACTCCGGTACCGATTCGGCGCCCGGACAGGCCACGGTGGGCATCTAGGAGCGCAGAAGACATGAGTTATCCGTTCGATCTTCAAATCGCATGGTGGGTGCTGGTCGGGGTTCTCCTGATCGGTTACGCCATTCTCGACGGCTTCGATCTCGGAGTCGGGATCCTGTACCTCTTCAGCAAAACCGACCAACAGCGGCGCATTCTCCTGAACGCGATCGGACCGGTTTGGGATGGAAACGAGGTCTGGCTGATCGTGGGAGGCGGCGCCCTTTTCGCCGCTTTCCCCGACGTGTACGCCACCGTGTTCTCGGGGTTCTACACGCCGTTCATGCTCCTCCTGACCGCCCTGATCTTCCGCGCCGTCGCGATCGAGTTCCGAAGCAAGCGCGAAAGCCCGAAGTGGCGGGCTCGATGGGACGCGAGCTTCTCGGTGGCCAGCCTCCTCATCGCTCTCCTGACCGGCGTCGCCCTCGGCAACATCGCGCTGGGAATCCCGCTCGACGCCCAGCACGAGTACGTCGGGGGCTTCTTCAACCTCCTCAACCCTTACGCGCTGATCATGGGCATCACGACCGTGGCCCTGTTCTCGCTGCACGGCGCGATCTACACCGTCCTCAAAACCGAAGGCGAACTGCAGGAGATGGCCAAGATGTGGATGTTTGGGTGCGTGATCTTCTTCGCGTTCTTCTACATCGTCCTCACCATGTCCACGTTCCTTTTCGTGCCCCACATGGTCGAGAACTTCCGAACCAACCCCGCGCTTCTCGTCGTGCCGTTCACCCACCTCCTCGTGCTGTTCAACATCCCGCGGGAGATCTATCGCCGACGCGAGATGTCGGCCTTCTTCATGTCGTCGTTGAACATCGCCCTGCTGCTGGTGCTGTTCGGCATCGGCA
>JBDNCL010000200.1:0-5242 GCA_046719655.1 Fimbriimonadaceae bacterium | reverse complement strand
GCGCTCCCCCTCAGACCCCCGGCGCCGATATGACCGGGGTTGCCGGAGGCCACCCGAACGGCCTACCATGAGGAGTCATGGTGACGGTCTTCGTGCGGCGCATCGAGTTCTACGGTTTTCACGGCGGTCCCGACGCCGAGCGGGAGGTCGGGCACCGCTACACGTGCGATCTGAGCCTTCAGGTGGACAGCCTGGCCGAAGAGTCCGACCGGATCGAACACACGGCCGACTACGCCGCGATCTCGCAGACCGTCGTCGAGGTCGGCACCCAAACCCAGTGTCGAACCCTCGAGAAGCTCGCCGCCGACATGGGAAACGCCATCTTGAGCGAACACCCGCGCGTTCAGTCGGTCGTCGTCACCCTGGCCAAGCCCTACCCGCCCGCCCCCATCATCGCCGCCGAGTGCGGCGTGGTCGTGCGGTCGGTGCGAGCCTGACTCAACCGGTCGCTGCGTCCTTGGGAATCGGCTTGAGGTACCGCGCCATCGGCTGGATCAGGGCGGTCGGAGTCGGCGCCGCCGATACGCTCCAATCGAACGGCGGGTGGCTCGCCCGGACCACGACGTCCGGCCGGTAGAGGCGGAAAAACCAGGCGATCTGGCTGGACACGGGACCGTGGGCTTCGATCTCCGACAGGACCGGTTTGTCGTGGCCGCCGCCGACGAACGTCTTCACCGAAGCGATCATCGAGGTCAGGGCGTCGGCGGCGAACGCACGCGATTCCCATCCTTCGGGTCCGCCCGGCACGGAGAGAAACAACACCTGAGCCACAAACTCGGCGACGCTGATCCCGAGCGAGATCGGCTTTCGCGGATCGATCGCCTCGATCGGCACCTCGAGCGAATCCTTCGCCACCTGCGGCGTTCCCGGGTCGTGGATGCGGAGGGTGGTCCCGACGTCGCCCAGCTGCAGTTGGGCGTAGCGAAGCCAAGGCGCGAGTCGGGACATCGCGTCGATCGCTTCGGGATGCGGTTCGGCCAGGGACTGGTCGAGGAGGTCCCGGAACGTCCGGGTCGGAATCGGCGATTCGGGAGAAACCTGGAGTTCGGGCGCGTCCGCGGCGAGAGTCCCGGCCGGAAAGTCGTTCGTCGCCCCGTCCGTGAGAGGACGGGGCTCGGCGACCCAGGCCCGACGCGGAAACCCGCGCAGGTGCTCGTCCAGAAAGGCGTGGAGACACTCCCGCATGCGGCGGTTGAAGTCTCGCGGCATCTCGAACGACTCGAATCGAAACTGATGCTCCGCCTTGAGGGCCCGGTATTGGCGGTCGAGCTTCTCCGCCGTGATGCGGACACCTTCGATCGGGCACCGATGATCCTCGACCGCCGCCATGAGGAGCATCGGAGCCGGGGCCCGAATCGAGAGCATGTCGGCCCGGTCCCCGAGCAGGAACACGCCGGGGATGCGGTCCATGCCCGTCTCTTCCCGGTCGTCGGCCAGACTGCCGCCCCAGGCGTGGACCGCCAAGGCCCCGAAGCGGTCGTCGATTCCGAAGGCGACCGCCGCCGCCGCGCTCCCGTACCCCTCGCCGACCACGGCCAGCTTCTTCGTGTCGAGATCGGACTGGGTCTCGAGCCAGTCCGCGGCCCGGATCAGGTCGAAGGCAAAGGCGCCCAGAGCCGGGCAGCCCATCGTGAGCCACAGATCGTCGGGATCGCCGGCCTGGCTCCGCTCGTTTGGAACCTGGCCGTCGGGCAGAGGCCCCGGACTGTCCACCACGAGAGCGGCGTAACCTCTCAGCGCGAGACCGATGCCCCGAGCTTGGACGTAGGGGGCAGACTTCTTCCCCGCCGTCTCGCCGGCGGTCAGAACGACGGCCGGAAACGGTCCGGCCCCCAACGGCCGATAGAGATTGGCCGTGACCGTCCACCCCGGACGCGAGTCGTATCTCACCGTCTCGACCCGATACTCCTCGAACGCCAGGGTGACCGCCGACCGGGCCTGCAGGTCGGTGCGCGGGGGCATCGGATACAGACCCAACGCCTTCTGCAGCCGGGTCTTGGCCGCTTCCTGCCGACCTCCGAGCTCCTTCGGGCTGATCGGTCCGGATCCGGCCGCCAGGTCGGCGATCCGCCCGTCCAACATTCGGTTCAGAGTCTCCCCGCTGATGACCATGCTCTCATCCTACGGTCAAGCCCGTTGCCCGGACAAGGACGCGGATCCGTTTTGGCGCCGAAACGCGTCGTCGAAGCAACGGTCACGCGCCCGCCGGCCGAAGCTCGCCCGACGGGTGCCGCGCCAATCGACCTCGGCCGATCATCTCGGCGACGACGCGGGCACCCCGCGCGCGGGCCGGTTCCGATACGCGCCGAAATCCGACAAGGTCGTAGGCGCCCTTGATCGCATCCTCCTCCGAAATTCCGAACGACCGCCGGACCACGATGTCGAGAGCGGCCGCCAGCTCGACCTCGGGGACGAACTCGAATCGCCTTTCGGTTGTGGGACGGGAAGACCAATCGCGAGGCGCCGTCAATTGTGTTTCGTCGGCGTAGAGGGCGTCCCCCGCCATCTGAACCCGTTTCTCGACGTGTTCGATGATCGCCTCAAACCATCCCCGTAGGCTCGAACCCGTTCTTTTGAACCCGGACGCCTCCCGCAAGCGCTTCATCAGCAATTCGCGCGTGATCGGACCTTCCGCACGGACCACCTCTTCGGCGTATTTGCGGAGGTCCCGTTCCGATGCGATCGTGCGCGGCGGCACCGTCGCGTAGGAGCGTGTCGTCTCCCTGGATTCCGCCGCTTCAGGAACCGAGTCGGTCCCTGCGTGTGGCTGCCGCTCCGAAACGGCCGGTTCGCGCGAAGGTGCCGGATCCTCGGGCGTTTGGACGACCCCGTCCGGAACGGTCCCGGACTTCACCTCGAACTTGGAATCGGAACGCGCCTGCTCGATGGCACGGACCAGCCGCTCGATCTCGGCATGGCGGTCTTGCCACCAGTCGTGCGACCAGATCCGGTGAAGGCGCCATCCCCGGCTTTCGAGAACGCGCTGGCGGAGCTTGTCCCGATCTCGGGCGCTCCTCGCGCTGTGGTAGGTCGCCCCGTCGCACTCCACCCCGATCAGGTAGCGGCCGGGTTGCTCGGGGTCCACGACACCGATGTCGATCCGATACCCGTCCGTCCCGACTTGGGGGTGGACCTCGTATCCACGGTCCCGCAGAGCAGCCGTGACCTCTTCCTCGAAGGGCGACTCTTCGGCCAAGCCCGTGACCGCCGGCAAGTCGATGACCCCGTCTTTCGCGAACTTCAGATAGCGCTGGAGGCTCAGCACCCCCGCCTGTGGCTTGTCGACCCGGATGTCCTCGGCCGTGATGTTGCTGAACACCTCGCACCGACTCCGAGCGCGGCTGATCAGAACGTTGAGACGCCTTTCGCCGCCGTCTTTGAGCAAGGGCCCGAAATGCTGACGGAACACGCCGTTCGCGTCCCGCCCGTAAGTCACCGAGATGAAGACGACGTCGCGTTCGTCGCCTTGGACGTTCTCAAGGTTCTTGACGTCGAGAGGTTCGTGCGGATGGAGCTCCTGGTAATGGCGGAAGGGTTCGGGGTTCTGAACTTCTCTCTTGAGCACCTCAGCGTAGATCAGGTCCGCCTGAGCTTTGTTCATGCAAGCGACCAGCAGGCTCTGGTCTGGGTTTTCCCTCACGTGGGCCAAAACTCGGTCCGCTATGGCCTCCGCTTCCCCACGGTTGATGCGCTTGCGGTCCCCTGGCTCGTAGACCGTGTCCCGAAGATGATGGAACACGATGCCCGCCCGCCTCCCGTCGACCGTCTGACTCGGCGACGGGAAGACGATCAGCCGATTGTCGTAGAACATCTCGTTCGACGGCTGGATCAGCGTTGGGTGGAGGCTGCGGTAGTGCCACCGGAGATCGGGCCGGCGGACTCCGGTTCCCACCACGGCGCTCATCAGACTGAGAACGCTCTCCAGCTTGCGCGCCTCGACCCCGATCTCGTTCTCCGGGCTCTCGTCGTCTTCCGAGTCTTCGTCCACCAAGCGGTCGAAAAAGCTCGTCGGCGGCATCTGCCTGGTATCTCCGACCACCACGATCTGGCGGCCCCGGATGATCGAGCAGAGCGCATCTTCCGGCCGAATCTGAGAAGCCTCGTCGAAGATCACGAGGTCGAATGGCGGCATTTCCGGAGGCAGATGAATGGCCACCGACAGAGGGCTCATCATGAAGACAGGTTTGATCCTCTGCACCGCTTCACCGGCCCGTTCCATGGACCAACGGATCGGACGGTGCTTTCGTGTGAGTTCACACTGCATCTTCAGTATGTTCAGGTTCCCAGCCGCCCGATCGAAGACGGGCATCTGCCTACGGTGAGCCAGCCGGACCCGCAGACGGTTGTATGACAGCAGGAAGTCGTCCAAGTCCCGGAACTCCCGCAAAGCGGCTTCGTGCCCCTCCCTTTCAAACGTCTTGAGAGCAGGACGCTTCTCCATCGCCTCGCGGACGAGGCCGAGGTAGTAGCTCCGCACGAACGTGTCTCGAAGGCGCTCGGCAGCCAACTCCCATCGGTCGGCAACGTCTAGGACGCAGGCGACGCCTAAGTCCGTCATGCGACGCCGAGCTTGATTCAGCGAGATGAAGTCGGCGAGTTTCGGCAAGGACTCCAGCCAGCCGGAGACGCGAACCGCTAAGTCCGAAAAGGGTGCCGTCTCTGCACCCTCGGTCCCAAAAACGAGTTGCCCAGCCACCTTTCGGTAGCCCCCGATGGCTGCCTGCGCGGACTCCTCGGCCTGCTTGACGATCGGCTTGATCGCCTCGTAGTCTCCGGCCCCTTCGAGCAGATCCAGAAGTCCGGCCGGCAGCTCCCCCTTCCCGATCTTTTCGTCGAGGGACTGCACCCAGTCCATCAACCCCTCGACCACAGCCGGATCGGTTTTGCGCCCCACCCACTGCACCCCCGTGAGACGGCGCATCGTCTCCCCGTGCGACGCCAGGTCCTTTTCGAGCGCCTGCACCTTCAGGACGTCGCGCAAGAGTTCGAGATGCTCGGCCGCGGTCTGCGGCGCCCCCGTCTGCAGGAAAGCGGACAGTTCACGACGAGCCTGACGAAAGCGGCCCGAAAGCACCCGGTACCACTTGTCCGCGAAGTCGGAGTACGCCTGAGCGACGAAGGCCAGGTCCGCGGTCCAGATCTCGTCGGAAACCTGTGACGCCCGCCTCGAGCGCAACGCCTGGGACCGGCGCAACTTGTCGACGACCTCGGACACGACGTCCCGATGATCGTCCCATGTTCT
>JBDNCL010000020.1:0-20372 GCA_046719655.1 Fimbriimonadaceae bacterium | reverse complement strand
CCTCGACCGCAAACTCCATCGGAAGCTCGCGGAACACGTCCTTGCAGAAGCCGGACACGATCATGTTTACGGCATCCTCGGTCGGGATTCCCCGCTGGTTGCAGTAGAAGATCTGGTCTTCGCCGATCTTCGACGTCGAGGCTTCATGCTCGACCGTCGCGGTCGGGTTCTTGACCTCGATGTAGGGGAACGTGTGGGCGCCGCACTTGTCGCCCATGAGCATCGAGTCGCACTGGGAATAGTTGCGGGCGTAGTCGGCCCCCGGGTTGACGCGAACCAGTCCCCGATATGTGTTTTGACCGAAGCCGGCCGAGATGCCCTTCGACACGATCGTGGACTTCGTGTTCTTGCCGATGTGGACCATCTTGGTGCCGGTGTCGGCCTGCTGGCGCTGGGCGGTGAGGGCGACGGAGTAGAACTCGCCGACGCTGTCGTTCCCTTGGAGGATCACGCTCGGGTACTTCCAGGTGATGGCGCTGCCGGTCTCGACCTGGGTCCAGGTGATCTTCGACGCCTCGCCGATGCACCGCCCCCGCTTCGTGACGAAGTTGTAGATGCCGCCGCGGCCCTCGGCGTCGCCGGGGTACCAGTTCTGGACCGTGGAGTACTTGATCGTCGATCCGTTGAGCGCGACCAGTTCGACGACGGCGGCGTGAAGCTGGTTCTCGTCCCGCATCGGCGCCGTGCAGCCCTCGAGGTAGCTGACGTAGGCGTCGTCTTCGGCGATGATGAGGGTGCGCTCGAACTGCCCGGTGTTCGCCGCGTTGATCCGGAAGTAGGTGGACAGCTCCATCGGGCAGCGCACACCCTTCGGCACGTACACGAACGAGCCGTCGGAGAAGACGGCCGAGTTCAGGGTGGCGTAGTAATTGTCGCTGTAGGGGACGACGCTGCCGAGGTATTCGCGCACGATGTCGGGATGGTGGCGGAGCGCCTCGCTCATCGAGCAGAAGATGATCCCGAGCTCGGCGAGCTTCTCCTTGAACGTCGTCGCCACGGAAACCGAGTCGATGACGGCGTCGACGGCGACGCCCGCGAGAATCTTCTGCTCTTCGAGCGGGATGCCGAGCTTGTCGAACGTGCGCAGAATCTCAGGGTCGACCTCGTCGAGGCTGTTGTACTTGGGCTTGCCCTTAGGAGCGGCGTAGTAGCTCACCGACTGGAGGTCGACGGGCGGGTACTTGACGTTCGGCCACGACGGCTCCTTCATGGTCTGCAGGTGCCGGTACGCCTTGAGGCGCCACTCGGTCATCCACTTGGGCTCTTCCTTGATCTCGGACAGCCGGACGACGACGTCTTCGTTCAGTCCGGGCTCGAATCGGTCTTGGTCGATGTCGGAGACGAACCCCCACTTGTACTCCCGATTGGCGTACATCTCCAGGAGGTCGGTCCCCTCTTTCTCGAGGGTGTGTGCTTGCTTCTCGTTCATGGTTCCTCGGCGCGGTGCGTCCACCCGGCGGAGCCGGCATCACGCAACGCACTTCTATTGTGGACTATGGCGTCAACGATCCCGGCGTTCGCAGGGCGTTCGGCAACTACGCCGCGACGGGGGGCGGCTTGGGGTGGGGACCGGCGGGAAGGAACCGGGTCACGACCAGAGCGGCGAATGCCAGAACGGCGCCGAGGACGAAGGGTAGCCGGTACTCGCCGCTCGCCTTCCAGATCAGCGCCCCGACGATGGGGAGAGAGACGGCGGCGACGTGGTTCATCGTCGTGCCCATGGCCAGGCAGGGCGTCAGTTCGCCGGAACGGACGATCCGGTTGAGATAGGTGTTGATTCCGATCGAAAACGTGAACAGAACGTTGTCGACCAGGTAGAGCGCGATCAGCCAGCCCATGTGGGGGATGGTCGCGTAGCCGATGAACACGGCCAGGATGCCGACGGCATAGATCGTGAGAGGGATCTTCTCGCCCACCCGGTCGATGAAACGCCCCATCGCAGGCGACGTGGCCGTCGTGACGATCGCGTTGACGAAGCTCAGGAAAAGAACAAGTTCGAGCGATGCGCCATAGACTTTGATGAGCGTGAACAGAGCGAAGATCGAGAAGATCTGGCGCCGGCAGCCGTCCAAGAAGGTCATGGCGTAGAACAGCCCGTACCGGCGCCGGAAGACGAACGGGGCGCGCTGCCCGCCCGAAGCGTGGTGGCTCAGCCGGAGGGTGAGGATCCCGGCCGCCACGATCGTGGCGCCCGCGGCCGCAAAGTAGGCCCAGTACGGCATCGACGGGACGAACCTCGAGACCGTCCAGGCGATGCCGAGAGCTGCGATGGTCGCCACCGCGCCGACGGACCGCATCCGCCCCAGGTGCCGTCCGCCCTCCTTGCCCTTCGCCAGCGAAAGGATGATGGCCGGCTGCATCGTCGACCAGAGATGGAAGCCGACCGACCAGAAGATGGTGATGCCGACCAGGGGCCAGTAGTCGCCCATGGCTCCCGTCAGCCCGATCCCGACGCCCCCGACGACCAGCCCGAGGGCGGCGATGCGGGCCTCGGCCAGCGCCAGCAGAAGCCCGGTCATCAGAGCGGCCAGCAGGCCCGGGATCTCGCGCAGGGACTCCAGGCCCCCGAGGAGCACGGGGTCGGCGCTGATGTTGTCGCGGAAGAAGTTCTGGAACGCCCCCATGTAGATGGCGAACCCGAACATGAAGAGGAACGTGATGGCGGCGAACCGTCCCCAGTCGCGGCGGATGACGCCCTCCTCGGGCATGGTCGGGGCGGTTGCGGCCATGGGCGGTCAGTTTATCACCGGCCGGAGGCGGCGTCGATCTCGGACCGGGCCGCCGCGGATTCCGGCCGGTGGGCTCGACCCGCTCGCGGGACGCCGGCAACGCCGGCGGCCCGCCGGACGGGACCGCCCGACCGTGTTCCGATCGCCGGCCCGCAGACGCGAAGATCACCCGGCCCCCTCCTTGCGAGACCCATGACAAACGGGCCATGCTGAAAAGAGGAGGTTCCGCTGTGAAGCGGTCTGCCCGCTCACCCCGCGCGGCCGCCGGCCCGAGCCGCATCCAGATCGAACAGGAGGAGAACAAGATGTCCAACATGGGAGTTGCCGTCGTCGGGACCGGGTTCATCGGTCCCGTCCACATCGAGGCCCTTCGTCGCAACGGGATCGACGTCGTGGGTGTCGTCGAAGTGAACCGCGAACTGTCGGAAGCGGCCGCCAAGCGGCTGAATCTCCGCAAGGCGTTCACCGACCTCGACGAGGCTCTCAAGGACCCCGAAGTTCACAGCGTCCACATCACGACCCCGAACAAGCTGCACTTCTCGATGGCGAAGAAGGCGTTGGAGGCCGGCAAGCACGTGGTCTGCGAGAAGCCGCTGGCGATGACTTCGGCCGAGTCGGCCGAGCTGGTCGAGATCGCCGCCGCGTCGAAGCGGGCGGCCGCCGTCAACTACAACGTCCGCTTCTACCCGATCAACCTGCACGCGCGGGAGCTGGTGCGCTCCGGGCAGCTCGGGAAGATCTTCTCGGTCTGCGGGAGCTACGTTCAGGACTGGCTGATCTACCCGACCGACTACAACTGGCGCGTCCTCTCGGAAGAGGGCGGCGAGCTGAGGGCGGTTTCCGACATCGGCACCCACTGGCTCGACCTCGTCCACTTCATCACCGGCCTCGAAGTCGAGGCGGTTTGCGCCGACCTCAAGACGTTCCACGAGACCCGCCTGCGTCCGAAGGGCGAGGTCGAAACGTTCAGCGGCAAGGGCCAGCCGGCGCCGGTCGAGCGGGAAGAGATTCCGATCACGACCGACGATCACGGGAGCGTGCTCATCCACTTCAAGGGGGGTGCCCGGGGGACGCTCTGGGTGTCTCAGGTGACGGCCGGGCGCAAGAACTGTCTGCGGTACGAGATCGCGGCCGAGAAGAACGCTCTGGAGTGGGTCAGCGAGAAGCCGAACGAGCTCTGGATCGGACACCGCGACGCCCCCAACCAGCAGCTTCTGCGCGATCCGTCGCTTTTGGCCGAAGGCGCCCGAAAGCACGCCGACTTCCCCGGCGGCCACAACGAGGGGTTCCCCGACACCTTCAAGCAGCTGTACCGGGCCTTCTACGGATACATCGCGGCCGGGGACTTCTCGGCCCCCGCGCCGTTCCCGACCTTTGCCGACGGCCACCGGGAGATCGTCCTGTGCGACGCGATCCTCAAGAGCCACCGCGAGCGGCGGTGGGTCGACGTGACCGAATGACCGCCCGATAGGAGGCAGAAAGTGAAGCTTGGTTTTGTGAGCGCGATCCTTCCCGACCTGGAACTGGAGGAGGTGCTGCGTTTCGCTTCCGAAGTCGGTTACGACTGCGTCGAAGTGATGTGCTGGCCGAAAGGCAAGGCGGAGCGTCGATATGCGGGGGTGACCCACGTGGACGTCGCCGCTCTCGACGGCGACGAGGTGGGCCGCATCAAGGGGTGGGTCGAGGAGACCGGGGTCTCGATCAGCGGTCTGGGGTACTACCCGAATGCGCTCGCTCCGGACCGGGCCGAGGCCGCCGTCTACGTGGACCACATCAAAAAGGTGATCGACGCTTCGGCCACCCTGGGAATCGGCGTCATGAACACCTTCGTGGGGCGCGACCCGGTCAAGTCGGTCGACGAGAACTGGCCCCGGTTCCTGGAAACCTGGGAGCCCATCGTCGCCCACGCCGAATCGCAGGGTGTCAGGATCGGGATCGAAAACTGCCCGATGCTCTTCACGAAGGACGAGTGGCCGGGGGGCAAGAACCTGGCCCACTGCCCCGCCGTCTGGCGTCGGATGTTCGAGGCGATCCCGAGCCCGAATTTCGGGCTCAACTTCGACCCGAGCCATCTCGTTTGGCAGGGGATCGACTATCTCAAGGCGATCCGCGACTTTGCGCCGCGGTTCCACCACGCGCACGCCAAGGACGCCCGCGTCGACCGCCACCGACTGGACGAAGTCGGCATCCTGGCGACGCCGCTCGAGTTCCATTCTCCCAAGTTGCCGGGATTGGGCGAGGTGGACTGGGGGCGGTTTTTCAGCGTCCTGGGGGACTCCGGCTACGACGGCCCGGTCTGCGTCGAAGTGGAGGACCGCGCCTACGAGGCCTCGCTCGAGTCCCGCAAGCGGGCCCTCCGCCAGAGCCACGACTACCTGCGCCAGTTCATGGGCTGAGCCGGCCCGCGCGTTCGGCTAGGAGAAGACGGATGGAATACACGTATCTCGACATCGCGAAGATGATCGACCACTCGCTGTTGAACCCCACGCTGACGACGTCCGACCTCGAGGCCGGCCTCCAGGACGCCTTGGCTTACGACGTCGCGAGCGTCTGCATCATGCCCTACTACCTGCGGCGGGCGGCCGACGTGCTGCGCGGTTCGACGGTCAAGGCGAGCACGACGATCGGGTTCCCGCACGGCGGGCACAAGACGGCCACCAAAGTCTACGAAGCCCAATACGCGCTCGGCGAGGGGGGCGAGGAGCTGGACATGGTCGTGAACATCAGCAAGGTGCTCAGCGGCGACTGGGACTACGTCAAGTCGGACATCGAAGCGGTCGTCGAAGTCACGCACGCGCGCGGGCAAAAAGTAAAGGTCATCTTCGAAAACTGCTACCTCGACGACGAGCAGAAGATCCGACTGTGCGCGATCTGCGGCGAGATCGGCGTGGACTGGGTCAAGACGTCGACCGGCTACGGGACGGGCGGAGCCACGCACGAAGATCTCAAGCTGATGCGGAAGCACTCGCCGCCCGAAGTCCAGGTGAAGGCGGCGGGCGGGGTCCGCGACCTCGATCAGCTGCTGGCGGTGCGGGCTCTCGGCGTCACCCGAGTCGGCGCGTCGCGGACTTCGGAGATCCTCGAAGAGGCGCGCCGGCGCCTCGGTCTCGAACCGATCCGCAAGACCACGGCCCAAACGGCCGGTTACTGAGGGCTGGAAACGGCCGGAGACGGGCTTCGGGCGGCGGCGCGCCGGCGTCCGGAGCCCGTCCCATTTCTTTTCAGCGGCGAAACCGCATGAGGGGGCGGTCGCCACGCAGCAGCGTGAGCTCGCCCGCCTCGACCTCGGCCCGGTTCGCCAGCGGGAGGAGGCGGAGCATCGTGCTCTCGACCTGCATCCGATCGGCCGGCCCGGCCATCAGGGTCGATGCGCCGGGATCGATCTGAATCATGGGCGCCCGGTAGACGAAGGTGCCGCCGAACCGGTTGACGGAGCCAAAGCCGACCAGCCGCCCGTTGCCGGAGTCGAATCTCAGCGTGGGGAGTCGGTCTGTGAACGGCACGACCTTCCCGTCGAGGACCATCAGGGTCCAGTCCGTGTCGACCACTCCCGGCCCGGGAAGCGGCGCGCTCCGAACCAAGTTGAGCCGCACCTGGCGGACACCGTTGGCGATCACCATGGCGTGGGAGTCGGTCTGGAACTGGACTCTTCCCCGGTCGAGGATCCTGGCCCGCACGCCGAACCGTGTTCCCGGTTCGACGCTCCCGGCCTCGTATGGCAGGTTGAAGGAGATCGGCACCTGGCGGCCGTTCAGGTTCATCGTGAGTTCGGAGATTCGGGTCTGCTCGCCGCCGCGGAAGCGGTCGAGCGACACGATCAGCACCGCGTCCGGGGTCAGGGCCATGCGTTCGCGGTAGGTCGCGGTGCCGGTGATGGACGAGCCGCCGGTCTGCGACAGAACGAGAGCGGCGAGAGCAGGCGTCAGCAAGTTCGCAAATTCCACGATAACGCGGACGGCCCGGCAAGATTCCCGGTTCCGACGGTCGGGACTTCAGTCGAGCGTCGTCGGGCGCGTCCAGCCGCCGAACGTCTGCTCCAGCTGGTAGGCGGTTTGGAGGAGGACCTCGTCCGAGAGCACCTTTCCGATGAGCTGCACGCCGACCGGCAACCCGTCGTCGAACCCGGCGTTGACCGATATCGCCGGAAATCCACCCAGGTTGGCGGGGATCGTGCAGTAGTCGAGGAGCTTGAGAGTCAGCGGGTCCGACTCCATCTCGCCGATCTTGAACGCGGGGATCGGGCTCGTCGGGCTCAGGATCCCGTCGTACGTTTCGAGAGCGGTCTCGAACTGGCTCGCCATCAGCCCGCGCACCTGTTGGGCGCGCAGGTAGTAGGCGTCGTAGTAGCCGGCCGACAGAGCGTAGGTGCCGATCATGATTCGGAGCTTGACTTCGCGCCCGAAGCCGTCGGCTCGGGTCCGTTCGACGACGCCGATGTGGCCGGCTCCGTCGCTCCGCGGGCCGTACCGAATCCCGTCGAAGCGGGCGAGGTTGCTGCTGGCCTCGGACGGGGCGATGATGTAGTAGGTCGAGATGCCGTACGAGATGGCGGGCAGGGAGATCTCTTCGACGACGGCGCCTCGGGCGGCGAGCTTGGCGATGGCCTCCCGGACGATTCGGACGACTCCGGGAGCGGTCCCTTCTCCGAACATCTCTTTGGGCAGGCCGAAGCGCTTGCCTTTGAGGTCGCCGCCCGCCAGGCCGCCGGGTATCGAGTCGACGTCGATCGGAGGGTGGGGAAGGGACGTCGCGTCCCGCCGGCAGTGACCGGAGATCGCCCTCGCCATCAGGGCGCAGTCCTCGACCGTGCGGGCGAACGGGCCGATCTGGTCCAGGCTCGAGCCGAACGCGACCAGCCCGTAGCGCGACACGCGACCGTAGGTCGGTTTGAAGCCGACGAGCCCGCACAGCGAGGCGGGCTGGCGGATCGACCCGCCGGTGTCCGAACCCAAAGACAGGGGGGTCATCTCGGCGGCGACCGCGGCCGCCGACCCGCCCGAGCTTCCACCCGGCGAGCGTTCGAGGTCCCAGGGATTGCGGGTGACTCCGAACGCGCTGGTCTCGGTGGTTCCGCCCATCGCGAACTCGTCCAGGTTGACCTTCCCGAGCAGCACCATCCCTTCCGCCTTGAGCTTCTCGGCGACGGTGGCGTCATAGGGGGGGACGTATCCGCGCAGAATGTTCGAGGCGCACGTCGTCGGGATGTCGCGCGTGGACATGTTGTCCTTCAGCGCGAACGGGACACCGGTGAGGGGACCGGCTTCGCCCCGATCGATGCGCCGCTGGGCTTCGGCCGCCATCCGCCGCGCTTCCGCTTCGCAGACGCAGAGGAAGGCCCCGACCTTCGGATCGACTCGGGAAATCCGCTCGAGGTGCGCCTCGGCGACCTCGAGCGCCGACACCTCCTTCTTGCGCAGCAGCCTGGAGAGTTCGGCGGCCGACTTCTGGGTCAGCACGTCGTCAGTCCTCGATGATCGTGGGCACGACGAAGAGACCGGCGCGCGACACGGGGGCGTTGCGCAGGGCGTCTTCTCGGCTCAGCCCCGGCTCGACGATGTCTTCAACCCACACGTTCTGCATGGAGACGGCGTGAGACTTCGGAGAGATCGACGAGGCGTCGACGGCCTGCAGGTCGGCAAAGTGACCCAGCAGAGCGTTCAGCTCTCCCTGAAGCGCCAACAACTCCGACTCGTCGAGCTCCAGGCGGGCCAAGCGCGCGACGTGCCTCACTTCGTCGATCGAAATGGACATGCCCGATTCTAGCACGACGGTCTGCGCGCCGACGGGGATCGGGCAACCCCGGTCCCCTCGGGGGTCGAAAGCTCGTAAAATGATGGGCGGAAGCCCCATGCAGCGACCGTCGTTTACCGCCACGGCGGCCATCGTCACCGTACTTTCTCTTCTCGGACTCGCTTCAAAGTACCTGGCGAGGTTCACCCCCGACCCCCCGGCCAACCGAATGGCGGTCGAGTCGGGAGACTTTCTGCGCCAGGGCATGCTCCAGCCGGTCGACTGGCGGCCGTTCTCCAGCCAGGCCTTCGCCGAAGCGCGGCGGCTGAACCGCGTGATCATGCTCGTGATCGGCACGGGGGGTTGCCTGTACGGGCGGCAGTTCGACCAGTCGATCTTCGCCGACCTTGAGACGGCCGAGCTGATCAACCGGCTGGTCGTCCCGATTCGGGTGGACGCTCTCGACATGCCGCGCTATGCGTCGGCCTACCTGCCGCTGTCCCGGGCGCGGCTCCCGTGGTCGCGCGGGTTTCAGATTCTGTTTCTCGATTCCCGCGGCCGGCTGATCGCGGACGGAACGCGGATCGGGGCTTTCCGGCCGCCGGGCCAGACCGAGTTCGCCGTGCTGTTGGCGGACGTGAGGGAGCTTGCCGCCGCCGTCGACCGACCCGACTCGACCTTTGTGCCCGGTTCGGCGCAGGACGCCGACGTCGAGCGGATCATGGACCCGACCACGGCGGCTCTCCCCGACTTTCGGCAGCAGGACGCCGACCTCGTCGCTCAAGCGCGGTGGGCCGACGGGGGGATGGACTGGGTCGGCGACGTCCGCCTTCACCCGGCCGCGCTCCGGTACCTGCTCGTTCGGGGGGACCTCGCGGCCCTGACGACGGCTTTGGACCAGCTGCTGAGGAGTCCGGTCCCGGACTGGCTCGACGGCGGGTTCTTCTCCGGTGTGTCTCGACAGCCCGGCGGTTCCCGCCATTTCGACAAGATCGCGGTGCAGAACGCGGAGATGGCCCAGGTGCTGGCCCAGGCTTGGGCGATCACCGGAAACCCGGTGTACGAAGCGGTGGCCCGGGCGACGGTCGAGTCGTTGCTGACCGAGTTCGTCGTCGACGGCTACATCGCCGCCATCCGCCGGGGCGACGAGTACCGGATGAACCGTTCGCGCCGCGCGAGCATCACGCCCCGGAACCTCCGGGAGGCATTGCCGCCGGCGGAGCGGGAATGGGCTCGCCAACACCTCGGCCTCCGGATCGAATCGAATCTGAGCATGGTCATCCGGTTGAGCGATCCTGCCGTGGTCGTCGACCAGGCGGAGACTTTCGCGACCATCGTCGGGATCCTGCGCGAGAACCAGAGATACCGGCCGCAGTACCTCGGACGCCGGTACGTGTCCGTGCACGCCTACGTGGTCGCCCGGCTCCTCGCCACGGCCCGTGTGCTGGGCGACGACGAGTTGCGGAACCGCCTCAACTGGGCGATCGACCGAGCCGAGCGGTTCCGGGCCGGGGACGACCTCAGCCACGTCATGCACCGCACCGACGTTCCCGCCCCCTATCTGGGTGACTACCTGGCGTACAGCGACCTCGCTCTGCAAGACTTCCTCGTCCACGGTTCGGTGGGGGCCTTCGAGCGCGGTCTGAGGGTGTTGACCCGTGCCATGACCCTCTTCGAATCGGACGTTTCGGGAATCTGGTACGCCGGCCTGGGGGACGATCCCGATCCGGGACCGGAAGGGTTGCGGGTGCCGGAAGTGCTCGATGGGGACCGGGAGTCGTTGACCGCGTCCATGATTCGGTTGATGAACAACTACGGTCGCCTCCTCCGGAACGAGGAAGCCGCCCCGGGAGATCCGAACGTCGCCCTAGCCCAGTCTCTATGCCAGTCCGCGTCGGCGAGCGTCTCGCGTTTTGGCCGACTGTCGGCCCAGATTTCGGCGAAAGGATCCGGCTTCTTCGCGGCGGCCGCCTCCATTCTCGACGACGCCCACGTTATCGCGGTGGGGCCGCAGGCGATCGAGGAGGCGAACGCCCTCGCCCGACGCCTGCCGAGCCGGCTCGTGGCCCCTGCCGTCGGCATCGTCCGGCCCGATCTCCAGAAGCGACCGGCCGGCTTCTACATCGTCGACCGAGACCAGACCGAAGGGCCTCTGACGTCCGACCAGGTGGTGGATCGCCTCCCGAACCATTTCCGCGTTCGGGACTCGTTCGCGCCGGTCTCCTGACTCTGTTCGCTTCGTTTTCCCGATCCCGCGGGCCGTTGCCAGCCCGAAAGACCGTGTTTCGCGGGCGGTTTCGGGCATAATCTGCCCCGGAGAGGTCGCATAGTGGTCTAGTGCGCCGCACTCGAAATGCGGTGAGGTGCAAGCCTCCGTGGGTTCGAATCCCACCCTCTCCGCCACCGAATCGACGAACGTCCGCGTCCGTCCGCCTGTTCGGCCCGGCGGACGGGCGGGTACCGTTCTGCGGCCCGGGCGACTCGAACGCTCGGATCGGTAGCCCGGCGGCCGGCGTTCCGCGGTTGCCCGGCGCGGTCGGTGTCTCCCGTCTGGAGGGATGGCGTTCCCGGATCGACTCCGGGCGAAACTCGGCTCCGACGGAACCCGGTCGCGGAGTCCACCGACCTTTCGGGAGCGCCCTCGGACGTCGATGCCCTCGAGTCCGGTGTCGGCCACCCGGCCGACTACGAACGCGACGCCGACCGACCGCTCGTTGGAGGCCGACCCCTCGCCGCCACGCCTCGGTTGCCCGACGCGGCTCGGCGTCCTCAGGAGGTCGTCGCCCGCGACCTCGTCCCGCCGGCGCACGGCGGTCGGAACCGCGATGCCGCGGCCGAGGCCGCCTTCGGACCGACCGAGGGCGCCGCTCGGCCAGTAGGCCCCGCCGACGATCGAAAGGGCGTCGCCGAACCGCCGTTCTTCGACGCCGCGCGGAAGGGTGCGGAAAGGTCGGCCGGGCCGGGTTCGGCGGCCGTCTCGCTCCGAATGCGGTACGGAAGCCGGGTCGGTCTCTCCGAGGGAGCGACGATTGCCGGACCCGGACGCGAGCGGTGCCTTAACGGTCCCTTAATCCGTTCGGGCGAACATTGTGGTCGCTATGTTGACCGCCCTCCTCCTCGCGGCTGCGATCGCCGACGTTCGTCCGAACTTTGCCACGGAGGCGGTCGCCCACGACGCGGACGATCCCGCCGTCTGGGTGCATCCGACCAGGCCGGAGCGGAGCCTGATCGTCGGCACCGACAAGCACCAGGGGACCGGCGGGCTGTTCGTGTTCGACCTGCAGGGGAGGATCGTCCAGCGCATTCAGCCCGTCGATCGGCCCAACAACGTCGATGTCGAGGGCAACCTTGTCGCGGTGACGGAACGCGTCGCCCGCCGGTTGCGCTTCTTCGTCGTCGATCCCGCCACCCGCCGTCTGTCGGACGCTTCCGGCAACACCGAGGTCTTCGTCGGCGAACCCGGGGAGAGGGGGGCGCCGATGGGAATCGCCCTGTACCGCCGTCCCTCCGACCGGGCTCTGTTCGCCATCGTCAGCCCGAAACAGGGTCCGAACGAAGGGGTTCTGGCCCAATACCGAGTGTTGTGGAATCCCGCGACCCGGCGTTACGACCTGCGCTTTGTGCGCCGCTTCGGCACGTTCAGCGGCAAGAAAGAGGTCGAATCGATCGCGGTCGACCACCAGCTCGGCTACGTCTACTACTCGGACGAGACGGTCGGCACCCGCAAGCAGCACGCCGATCCCGACCACCCCCGGGCCGGAGTCGAAATCTCCGTCTTCAACCAAGCAGGCTGGGAGGGGGACCACGAAGGGATCGCGATCTGGGCGCGACCGGACGGAACCGGGTACCTGGTGTGCACGGAGCAGCTCGGCGGAAACAGCGTCTTCCACGTTTTCCGGCGGGAGGGGGACAACGCACCCGTGGGGCGATTCCGGATCGGTTCCGACGGCACGGACGGGATCGAAGCGACCTCCGCGAATCTCGGTCCGAGCTTTTCGCAGGGCTTGTTCGTGGCGATGAATTCCGGAGACCGCAACTTCCTGGTTGTGGATTGGCGCCGGATCGCCCAGATTCTGCCCTGACTGGGGAGTGTGGGAGAGCGGACGGTGTTCGCGCTGTGGCTCCGGTCTAGGGGGAACCTGGAATTCGAACCGGGGAACCAATCTGGACCAGCCTGTAATGTTTCTCGCTCGGGTGTTACACTGGCGGAGCTATGGTGTGTTTCTCTTCCTCCGCCCGTTGGAGTTCGTTCGCGCTTCTGCTCGCGGCCGGAACGTCCGCGTATTCCGTGACTTCGGCCCAGCTGCTCGCCCGAACCGGCGCGACCCTGCCCGGCCTCAACGGAAACGTCTCGTCGCTGAACGCCGGCATCCGGAGCACCAACGGCCAGATTGCCTTCACCGGAAGCTACGTCAATTCGGCCGGTGCTGCGAACTGGTTCCTGTTCGCTGGCAACCAGGCCGTCGTTCGGGCCGACGACCTCCCCGCCGTATCCGCCGCCGAGGCCACGGTCGGGATCTCCAACGCCGGCGACTACGTCTACAGCTTCTCCGTCAGCGGTATCGACTCGGTCCGGAATTCGAGTGGCGTCGTGCTCGAGGAAGGCGACGCGGTGCCGACGATGCCGGGCTTCTTCACCACGTTCGCGAGCCGACCGCGCATGGCCGACGACGGGACGATCTTCGTGGTCGCCGGCTTCACCAACACGGCGGGCGGCGCCACCCAGGGCCGCGTCCTCCTCCGTCGGGGCACGGACGGAACCTGGACGGAGATTCAGAAGAGCGGGGACCCGCTGCCGAACGGCCAGAGCGTTTCGGCGACCGGCGTCGAGTTTGGCTACGCCATCAGCGGCGACGGCACGAAGACCTTCCATTCCGCGATCGGGGCGAACAGCCCGTTTCCGCGCTTCCTGATCGCCAACGGGACGGTGGTCGCGTCCGTCGGCAGCCCGCTCCCGTTCGGCGGCAACTTCCAAAACCTCACAACCGGCGCGCTGGCGATCAACAACAGCGGGGAGTACGCCTTCGCCGGCGACACGGACGAGAACACCGCGATCGACCACTTCGTCTCGTTCGGAGGCGCCCTCGTCGCCCGCGAGGGCGGCAGCTACGCCGGCGTCTCGCTGGCCGGACTTCAGCCGCGGAACGTCGCTCTCAACGACGCGGGCGGCCTCGTCCACACCTGGGGGAACACGTCCCAGCAGCACCTGTTCTTCACCCCGACCGGGGACCTGGCCGCGGGCCTCCGCGTGATCGGCACCGGGGACGAGGTGGATCTCGACGGAGACGGGATCGCGGACGCCGTCGTGAGCGCCATCCGCAACCTGTCGACCAGTTCGAGCCACACGATCTGGCTCAACAACGACGGGAACGTGGTCTTCACCGCCACCCTGGACCCGATCGGCGGGGGAGCCGCATTCGACGCCATCCTGATGACGCCGGTCCCGGAACCCGCCACCCTCGCCGCGCTCGGCCTCGGGGCTCTGGCCCTGGTCCGTCGCCGACGACGGGGCTGACCGCCGCGATCGGAAGCCGACCCGATCTGGGGGCCGCGTCCGGGTTCGGAAGCGGCCCTCGACGTCGAGGACGCGTCGACCAGTCTGGGAACTCCCGATTCGGTGCCGACAATTGTTCTGGGAGCTCGCGCTTCCGCAATCCGGAGTGAACCTGGTTAAAATAGCAACGTCTAGACCCACCACGCCACGATGAACCTGCGACGATCCGCCATCGCCGTCCTCGGCATCCTCGCCGTCTGGGGGATGCTCTCGTCGGTTGTCTCCGCGACCGGAACGAACCCTCCCGCCCAGCGGAAGGTGATCGGGCACCTCGGGCAGACGATCGAGCCGACGTTCATCTACCAGCGACCCGCGATGAACGCGAGGGTCTTCTACCGGCCCAAGGCGTACGAGTACCTGGTGGTCAACCCCGGCCCGAACGAAACCTGGATGCGGGTCGTGATGTCGAACGGCCAGACCGGCTACATCCGCGCCTCGACCGTGGCCCGACTGCCGTACGAGGTCACGATCGACCCGAGCCAGGGTCGGACCGGCGCCGCGCCGACGCTCGGCAATCGGGCCGACGCCGCGAGCTGGGCCCTGAACTATATCGGGACCCCGTACAAATGGGGCGGCAACGACCCGAACCGGGGGATCGACTGCTCGGGCTTTGTGAAATACCTCTACGGCCGCATCGGCGTCGAACTGCCGCGAACGGCGGCCCAACAGGTCAACGTCGGCAAGCCCATCCTCAACTTCGAGGATCTGCAGGTCGGAGATCGCCTCTACTTCTGGGATCGGCGACGCAACCGGGTCGGCCACACCGGGATCTACCTGGGCAACGGCTGGTTCGTCCACAGCAGCAGCAGCCGTCGGGGAGTGGCGACCGACCAACTGGCCGCCCCCCAGTGGCGGAACACGCTGGTCGCCGCCCGCCGCTGACCAGACCTCCGTT
The DNA here is from genome assembly GCA_046719655.1 of Fimbriimonadaceae bacterium. Classification (GTDB taxonomy): domain Bacteria; phylum Armatimonadota; class Fimbriimonadia; order Fimbriimonadales; family Fimbriimonadaceae; genus JBDNCL01. The sequence continues at coordinate 5,464 of JBDNCL010000020.1, read as the reverse complement.
CCCCCTTCACGGACGGATGCGCCTGGCCCGGACCGGGCGGGCAGCGGCGGTACACTCCAAGACTCGGATCCCGAATCGCCCAAGGCTATGGACTACCGCCGCACGTACGTCAAGGACATTCTCGCCATGCCGCCGGGCGGCGACGTCGACGCCTACGGTTGGGTCAAGACGCGTCGCGACAGCAAAGGGGTCAGCTTCGTCCAACTCAGCGACGGTTCGTGCTTCCGCGACCTGCAGATCGTCATCGAAGCGGGAACGCTTCCCGACGAGACGCTGAAGCTGATCACCACGGGCGCCGCCGTCCGCTTTTCCGGCCCCCTCGTCGAGTCGCCCGGGGCCGGGCAGTCGGTCGAACTGAAGGCGCGCGAGGTCGAGATCTTCGGGCCGGCCGATCCGGCCGCGTACCCCCTGCAGAAGAAGGGGGCGACCATGGAGTATCTCCGCGAGATCGCTCATCTGCGGGCGCGCGGGAACACGTTCGGGGCCGTGTTCCGGGTTCGGGCCGAAGCCGCCTACGCGATCCACAAGTTCTTTTACGACCGCGGTTTTCGGAACATCCACACCCCGATCATCACCGCCTCCGACTGCGAGGGGGCGGGAGCGATGTTTGCGGTCAGCACCGTCTTGGAGGTCAACGAGCCTCTCGAAGCCCAGGATTCGGGCGACCGCCACTACGCGTATCGGCTTCGGTCGGGGAACCCGCGCGAGGACTTCTTCGGGAAACCGGCTTTCCTGACCGTCTCGGGCCAGCTCGAGGCGGAGACTCTCGCGATGGGCCTGACCAACGTCTACACGTTCGGTCCGACTTTTCGCGCCGAGAATTCCAACACGCCGAGGCACCTGGCCGAGTTCTGGATGATCGAGCCCGAGATGGCGTTCTGCGACCTCGACGGCAACATGAACCTGGCCGAGGAGTTTCTGAAAGGCGTGATCCAGCACCTGCTCGACCGGTGCCGGCCCGACCTGGAGTTCTTCAACCAGCGCTTCGAGCCCGACCTGCTGTCGACGCTCGATCACGTCGCCTCGTCCGACTTCGTCCGGATGTCGTACACCGAAGCCATCGATCTGTTGAAGGAAAGCGGCGAACACTTTGAGTTTCCGGTGTACTGGGGGGCCGACCTCCAGTCCGAGCACGAGCGGTGGCTGACGGAGAAGAAGGTCGGTCGACCCGTCATTCTCACCGACTACCCGAAGGAGATCAAGGCGTTCTACATGCGCCTGAACGACGACGGCAAGACGGTGCGGGCTATGGACGTCCTCGCCCCCCGCATCGGGGAGATCATCGGCGGCGCGCAGCGCGAAGAGCGTTACGACGTTCTCCTCGCCCGAATCCGGGAGATGGGCCTCCCCGAAGAGGCGTACTGGTGGTACCTCGACCTACGGCGATTCGGGACCGCTCCCCACGCCGGATTCGGTCTCGGTTTCGAGCGGCTGCTGATGTACGTCACCGGCATGAAGAACATCCGGGACGTGATCCCGTACCACCGGACCCCCGGCAACGCGGAGTTCTGACCTGGCCATCAAAGTCTTCAAGAGGTTCGATCGACGCCTCGCCGCCGAACTCAAGACCCAGCGGCGGAACATCGCGATCGGTCTCGCCTGCGTGCTCGTGACGTCCCTTCTGACCGCCGGTACGATCCCCCTCATCCGGGAGGCGGTTCAGGCGATCACGGACGCGGCCGGATACACCGAGCAGCAGGTTTTGGACGACCGCGAACTCAACCGGTTTGCCCAGGCGCTCGGGAAGCCGCCGCGCGAAGTCGCGGACGCGCTGTCCGCCGTTCAGGAGGCGCGCGACCGGCAAGGTTCGATTCTGGACCCGGCCGAGGCGGCCACCGTCGCCGCGAGGCTCGGTCTCGAACCGTCGCAGGTCGCCGAGGCGGCCGACACGGTCCGGCGGAGCGACCGCGAGACCCGGCCGTCCGGCAACGAAGCCATCCGCCGGCTCGGGTTCATGAGCCTGCTCATCGTGGCCGTCTACGGTCTCAAGTACTGGTTCACGCGTGGGCAGACGTACTACCTGAGCAAGGCGGCCAACCGGCTGGCCGCCAACCTGCGCGAACGCCTCTTCGCCAAGCTGCAGCGTCTGCCGGTCAGCTACTTCGGAGCCAAGCGCTCCGGAGCCACGCAGAGCGTCCTGACGAACGACGTCGGCGTGTACCAGACCGCGGTCACCATCGTCCGCGACAGCATCGACGGCCCGATCAAGGCCCTCTCCGCGTTCGGGTTCATCGTGTACACGCAGTGGCAGCTTGCGCTGCTGACCGTTCTGTTCTTTCCCGTGATGGCGTTCGCGATCCAGCGCAACGCCCGCAAGATGAAGGCGGCCCAAAGAAAAGTACAGCAAGATCTGGCAAACTTGAACGCGATCACGATGGAATCGCTCCAGGGCGTCCGGGTCGTGAAGGCGTTTGCGGCCGAAGACCGGGTCCACGCGAGCTACGAGAACATGGTCGAGAAGACGTTCGGCAGCCAGATGCGGGCCGTCCGGACCCAGTCTGCCCTCCGACCGATGGTCGAGTTCATCGGCGCGGGCGCCTTGGCCGCCGTTCTCTACGTTTCCGGAATCCTCGCGTTCCACGGGAGCCTCGAGGTCGCCGACCTCGTCGCCCTCGTCTACGCGCTGGACGTGATCAACCAGGGCTTTCGAAACCTCGCGTCCGTGAACAACACCTACGCTCAGGTGCAGGCCGCTTCGGAGCGGATCTACGGCGAGATTCTCGACGTGCCCGAGGAGCACGTCGAAACCCGCGGAACGCGGACGCTCCTCGAACCTCGGGGCGAGATCGCGTTCGAGAACGTGTCGTTCGTCTATCCGGACGGCACGGCCGCCGTCAAGAACGTCAGCTTCACCATCCCGCCGGGGACCAGCTTGGCCCTGGTGGGACCGTCCGGCGCCGGCAAGTCCACGATCGCCGACCTTCTTCTGCGCTTTTACGACCCCACCGAAGGGCGGATCACGTTCGACGGGGTCGATCTCCGCGAACTCGAAGTCGCCTGGTTGCGGCGTCAGATCGGCGTGGTCCCCCAGACGACCTTCCTGTTTGCGGGGACGATCGCCGACAACATCCGGCTCGGGCGGGCCGACGCGACCGACTCCGAGGTCGAGGAGGCGGCCCGCGCCGCCCATGCGACCGTTTTCGTCGACCGTCTTCCCGGGCGCTTCGAGGCCGAGATCGGCGAGCAGGGAGTCGGGCTTTCGGGCGGCGAGCGTCAGCGGCTCGCCATCGCTCGGGCCTTGGTGCGGCGGCCGACCGTGCTCCTCCTCGACGAGGCGACCAGCAACCTCGATCCGGAAAGCGAGCAGGCCGTGACCGCCGCTCTCGACGACATCATGCGGACCCGCACCACGTTGTTCATCGCCCACCGGCTCACCACCGCCGCCCGGGCCGACCGCATCCTCATGCTGCGCCGCGGAGAGGTGCTCGAACTGGGAAGCCACCGCGAGCTTCTCGACGCCAACGGTCCGTACGCCGCCATGTACCGGGCCTTCAGCAGCGGGGTACTCGATGAGCCGCTCGCCTGAACCCACCCCTGCGCCGGGGGGAATCCTGGTCGAGGCGGAGGGCCTGGCGTGCGGCTATCCGGGAAGAGTTGTGCTCGCCGACGTCGTCCTGGCTCTCCGGGCCGGAACCGTCACCGCCCTCTTGGGGCCGAACGGGAGCGGCAAGTCCACCCTCTTGAAGACTCTCGCCAAGACCCTGCCGCCGGTCGGCGGAACGGTGCGGGTCGCCGGGAACTCTCTGTCGCGGCTCGGCTTCGCCGACCTGGCCAAACTCGTCGGTTACGTCCCCCAGGAAGAGGTTCCGCCGTTCCGGTTCACGGTGCGGCAGGTCGTTACCATGGGGCGCCTGCCCCACTCCACCGGTCTGTTCGACACCGAGGAGGACCACGCCGCCGCCGACGAGGCGATGGCCCTCGCCGACTGCCTCGACCTCCAAGACCGGGTCGTCATGGAGCTGAGCGGTGGGGAGCGCCAGCGGGTGCTGATCGCCCGGGCCCTCGCCCAGCAGGCGAGCGTGCTCCTGCTGGACGAGCCCACCGCCCACCTGGACGTTCGCCATCAGATCGGGATCATCCGGCTCCTGCGCCGCCTGGCGGCGGAGGGGAAGTGCGTGGTGGCCGCCGTTCACGACCTGAATCTCGGCGCCATGCTCGCCGACGACGCCGTGCTCATCCAAGACGGACGTCTCTCCGCGCCGCGCCCCTATGGCGAGGTTCTGAACTCCGGGGACCTCGACGAGGCGTACGGCGTGCGCTTTCGGCGTCTGCCCGACGGCCCGACCGGCCGCACGTGGGTGATGCCCGAGATGGAGTAGGACGGAAAAGGCAGGCGTCGAATTGCGTCTTGACGGGAGCAACATCAACTGTGCCCCGCTGTGCCTGGGAGCCGCCTGTCTTGGGCCCCTACCCCGGGGGATGCCCCGCTTGTCGTGCAACGCCGGAGGCCAGGGTTCCCGTCCCGTGCCTCAGTACCCCGAACGCGTCGAACACGGCGGTCGCGACGACCGTCCCGCTCGGGGAGACGGTGCGGGCCTCCCCTCTTACCGGAGACACGCGCCCTCCGCGGCTCGAGATCCGGTTCGAGAATCCGACTCCTGCAGCTTGGGATGAAAGAACTCCGTCAGAAGCCACGCGACGATCGCGCTCCGAGCCGACAGTGCCAAGTCGTCGACGAGGAGCCCGAAAACGAACGCCCAACCGGCACCGATCTGCGCGGTTCGGACGGCGGCGACCCGATTTCGACGAAAAACAACGGCAGCTGCCGAGAGGAAGCAAAGGATTCCCAGGATGTGCGCGGCGTTGGCCGAAATCCCACCGGCCCGCAACGAGCTGTACAGCACGGGCCCGAACAAGAGGCCTATTCCGAACGCGATGAAGTAGAAAAGTCCCATCGGCTTGCTCATCTTTTGCACCTCATTTCTTCGATAAGGGCGGCCCGAGAGCCGCCCTTGGTCGCCGCTTAGTCGGCACGAAGCAAATGGCCAGGAAGGGTTACGCAAGCCCAGTAGAGGACGCGGCAGGACAAGCGCTTTCGGCACTCCTCGACTATACGGTCGAAGTGTTCACTGGCACACCGCTCGAAATCTCCCCAGGTTCTGCTCGACCTGCAGTGCTCGGCAATGGCTCCGGCAACAAACGGAATAGCCAGCAAACAGGTGGCGACGCCAACTTTTCCAGCAACCGCGCCGACACTCCGGGCGGTTATGGAGCGCATCCAGCGCAAGAGCCGTTCCTTCCATGGCTCTTTGTAGGTGTCCGGTACTATGAGTCCGTTCGGCAACCGTATCCAGCCGGGCGGAAGGTCATTGCCGCTTGCCCTCATCTGATCATGCAGGGCAATGCCCCTTCCCGCCAGGAACGTCTTCAGGCCGTCGACGTCGTCCGAGCCGTACGCTTCCCGGACGGCGGCGGGGGCCAGGGCGCCCGTCCCGTGGCGAAGCACCCCGAACGCGTCGAACAC
>JBDNCL010000002.1:0-36249 GCA_046719655.1 Fimbriimonadaceae bacterium | reverse complement strand
CTGCGGCGGTGTTCTGCGTCGACAGTCGCAGGGCCACCTGAACGCGGTTCTTGCAGTCCAGCTTCCGCATGATGGTGCTGGCGAGGTTCTTGACGCTCTGCTCCTGAATCCCGAGGATCTGGGAGATCTGGCGGTTCGACATGCCCTGACCGATCAGCGTCGCCACTTCGAGCTCTCGGGGCGTCAAGCGGCGGCCGGAACCGTAGGGCGAACGCGTCTCCCGCATGAGGGAGACGGGCACCCGGGCGCTGGCCAGTGCGTTCAGGGCTTTCCGGAGGCCGTTCCCGCCTTGGGCCGAATACATGACCCGGTCGCTGGTCTCGTCGGCCGCTTGAGCCTCGGCTTCCGTGTTGACGACCGTCAACACCCGCAATCGCCGCTCCAAACGCCAGTTTTCGATGGCTTGGCGCTCTTTCGCGCCGAGTTCCACCCCGGCGAGAATCAGTACGTCGGTGACCCCGGCGTCGGCTCGGGCCGCGGCGGCCGGAAACGTGCCGTCCGACGGGATGGGCGTGAACCCAGGTAACGAACCTACGATCGACAAAATCCCGTCGACGAGCAACGGGTTCGGGCTGACAACGGAGATGCGCATAGTATCCGCTTTGATAGTACTGAATCGCGGCGGGGCACTGGGTCGCGCCGTCTCGAGAATCGGGAACGCGATTTCCGCGATCCGGGCAGGACGCGTAAACGTGCGTCTAGCCCAATCTACTCTTTGAGTAGAAGACCGATTTTGCGCTTCACCCGCTGGAGAGCGTTGTCGATCGACTTGGTGTGGCAGTTGAGCTCCTTGCTCATCTCCCGATACGACATTCCGTCGAGATAGCACCGCAGCACGCAGCGCTCCAGATCGCTCAGGACGTGCCGCACCATCTCGTTGATGTTCTGCGGCAGCTTCTGGGACATCACGGCCGACTCGGGAGTCTCCACCGCCTCGTCGGGAAGCACGTCGAGCAGGGAACCGTCGGACGATTCCCCGGTCAGGGACCGGTTCAGCGACACGTAGGCGTTCAGGGGAACATGCTTCTGCCGCGTCGCCGTCTTCACGGCCGTGATGATCTGGCGGGTGACGCAGAGCTCGGCGAACGGTCGGAACTTGCTGAGCCGATCTTCGCGGAAGTCGCGGATCGCCTTGAAGAGGCCGATCATCCCTTCTTGGATGACGTCGTCGTGGTCGGCACCCATCACAAAGTACGCCTTGGCCTTGTTCTCGACCAAGGGCCGATAGCGTGTGATCAGGTATTCGGCCGCGCTCTGGTTGCCTTTCTTGGCGAGATGCACGACCTCTTCGTCCTGCATGCAGCTGAAGCTGTTCAGGTCCGCCCAATCTCCAATATGCTCGATGCTGGGTCCTGGTTCGATCAAAGGCGCCTCAGAGAAGGATAGAGGCAACGACACTAACTAAGGCGGTTGCGAAACGAGTGTACACGCGATGCGGTTCCGGCCGCATCTGTCGTGCTATTAAGCATACTGCGCAATCGCACGGGCAGAGGTCGTTTGCATGCGACAGCACAAAAAAGCGGGCTTCTCGTTGCCCATTTCGGGGGAAGCCCGCCTTCTCTTGTCATCTGTGTTGACGACTCTCGGGACCGTCGTTAAGGATTCACCCGGACCTGGATCGTCGTCGAGAAAGGTTGCTTGAGGCCGAACACGTCGCTGATCGTCAGCGTCACCGTGAAGTCGCCCGGCTTCCGGAAGCGGCGCACCACCTGCTGACCTTCGGCATCGACCTGGATTCCGTCTCGGGCGTCGAAGTCCCACGTGTAGCGGAGGATGCTGGATCCGCCGAAGCCGCTGCCGATGAGGGTCACCTGATCGCCCAGAGCCAGATTCAGTTCGCGGACGTTCGTGGTTCCCGTGATCGGGGTGGAGTCGCTGACCACCCGGATCTCGCCGACGTAAAAGACGGCGGACGCGTCGCCCGCCACCGCGATCGAGGCGATCTGCTTGTTCGTGCGCTCGAACCCGGCGATGCCCCGCAGGGGCACGGCGACCGAACGCCATCCCCGCTCCGAAACGCCCGACGAGGTGACCGGCACGTACGCTTCGCTCCGGAGACCGTCCGTCGTGGTCACCACGATGCGGAGGTTGCGCATCGGCGCATCGCCGGTCGACAAGGCTCCGGCCGGACGACCGCCGCCCGCCGGACGACCGCCGCCGCCGCCGGCGTCGGCTCCGCCGAAAAAGCCGCCCCCGCCGCCGGGACGACCCGGCACACCGCCGCCCATACCGCCCGGTCGCCCCCCCGGGCCGCCCGGCATGCCGATCGGAGGCGCGCCGGGCACGCCCATACCGCCGGGACCGCCCATCGGGTTGATCGTGGTGCCCAGGTCCGGGATGGCGAGAGTCAGGCGGAGCGCGTTGTTCTTATCCCCGAACGCTTCGGAAAGATCGACCGGCTGACCCAGAGTGATCACGCCGCCCTGGAAGAAGTTGCGGGTGGACACCCGGATCGAGAACGTCCCCTCGTACGCCAACTCGTCGGTCTCGGACACGATGCCGCTACCCCAGTTGCCGACCGTGATCCCCTGGTCCCGGATCGACTTGACCGGAACGTAAAGGGTGATCGCTTGAGACCACACCGTGGCGGCCGCAAGGGCCATCACCGAAATCGCGAGAGTCCTCTTCATCGTTGTCCATCCTCCGACGCCGAAATCCAGGAGAGCGCTCCCGGCTCGGCATACGAAACGCGGCGGATCGCCGTCGCGCGCCCCGTATCTATTCCGACGTCTATGACCACCCCTGAGATTACACCAGGATTGTCCGAAACCTCGAATCGCTCGGGAAGGCCGGTCCGGAACCGACGCAGGACGATCTCCCGGTCCATGCCCAACACTCCGCCGACCGGACCCGTCATGCCGACGTCGGTGATGGCGGCCGTGCCTCCGGGCAGAACCCTCTCGTCGGCGGTCGCGACGTGGGTGTGCGTTCCGACGACGGCGGCAACCCGGCCGTCGAGGTGGTAGGCCATGGCGATCTTTTCGCTGGTCGCTTCGGCGTGGAAGTCGACCAGCACGTGGCGTCCCGGCGCCTCGGACAGGATCGACTCGACGCCTCGGAAGGGGTCGTCGTAGCCGTCCATGTAAACCCGGCCGCACAGATTCGCCACCCGGAGACTCACGCCGTCCTTGACGACGTCTACGGCGCCGCGGCCGGGAACGTCGGGCGCCATATTGGCGGGCCGAACGATCGGTCGCGGGCCGTTCAGATACGGGTAGATCTCCCTCTTGTTGAACGCGTGGTTTCCGAGCGTGACGGCGTCGACCCCGAGACTGAAGAACTCTTCGGCGATCGCCGGCGTGATCCCGACGCCGGCGGCCGAGTTTTCGCCGTTGACGACCACGAACAGGGGTCCGTGCGCCCGGACGAGGTCCGGCAGACCGGCGGCCAGAACGCGCCGACCGACCCGCCCGACCACGTCGCCGACGAACAGGATGCGGTACGTCCCGCTCATCGAACCACCTCCGTTTCCCGCGTTTCGCGGATCACGGTGATGCGGATCTGGCCGCCGTACTCGAACTCTTGCTCGATGCGGCGGGCCACCTCGCGCGCCAGCCGCTTGAGGCCCAGGTCGTCGACCTCGGACGGGCGGACAAGGATCCGCACCTCGCGTCCGGCCTGGACGGCGAAGCACTTCTCGACGCCGGGAAATCCGGCCGCGAGCTCCTCCAGGCGGCCCATGCGCTTGACGTAGTTTTCCAGGTTCTCGCGACGCGCGCCCGGGCGGGCCGCGCTCACCGTGTCGCCCAAAATCACGAGCCAGTCCGTTTCCGTCTCGGGCGGAATCTCCTGGTGGTGGGCGCCCACGGCCCGGCAGACCTCGGACGACTCTCCCACCGACTTCAGGTACTCCATGCCGGCCAGAGCGTGGGGGCCGGGCCAATCGTCGCCCAACGCCTTGCCGATGTCGTGCAGAAGACCGGCCCGGCGGACGTTCGTCGAGTCGAGTCCCAGCTCCGAGGCCAGGTGCCCGGCAATCACCGCGACCTCCACCGAGTGGTCGAGCACGTTCTGACCGTAGCTGGTGCGAAACCGGAGCTTCCCGAGGTTTTCGACGACCCCGCTGGGAAGATCGTGGATCCCAACCCGGTCGGCCGCCTTCTCGCCCGACTCGACGATCATCCGGCGCACCTCGGCCGAGGCCTTCTCGTGGAGCTCCTCGATCCGGGCGGGGTGGATCCGCCCGTCCATCATCAGGTTCATCAGGGTCAGTCGGGCGATCTCGCGCCGGACGGGGTCGAAGCTCGAAACCACCACCGCCTCGGGGGTGTCGTCGATGATGAGGTCGACGCCGGTGACCTGTTCGAACGCCCGGATGTTTCTGCCTTCCCGGCCGATGAGCCGACCCTTCATGTCTTCCGACGGCAGTTCGATGACGGCGAGGGTCGACTCTGAAACGTAGGCGACGCACGACCGCTGCATCGCGTCGATCAGCAGCCGCCGCGCCTTGCGCTCGGCGTCCGCCACGGCGTCGGATTCGACCGCGCGCGCCCTCTCGGCCGCCCAGTCGTGAAGTTCGGTCTCCAGCCGATCCATGACCATCGCCTTCGCCTGCTCGACCGTGAGGGTCGACAGGCGCAGCGCCTCGGCCTGACGGCGCTCCGCCTCCTCGGCCAGCTGCAGCTCCAAGGCGGCGACTTCGGCTTCGCGCGCCTCGATCTGACGCTGGCGGGAACGGAACGCCTCTTCTTCGTCCAACAGCGCCGACTCGCGCCGCGACAGACGCTCCTCGTATCGCGCCAGGCTCTGACGCAGAGACCGCGCCTCTTCTTCCGCCTCGGCCCGGATCCGGACCGCCTCCTCCTTGGCTTCGATTTGGGCCTGGCGGGCGGCGAGCTCCGACTCGCGAGCCGCGCTTTTGAGAAGATTCGGGCGCAGGAAGAGGAGGTACACCCCGGTGAACAGAACCAGGGCGGCGACACCTTCGACGACGAGAGCAGTCAAAAGATCCATCGCTCGACGCGAGCGGACCCGACAACCCCAAACCCTCCGCCGGTCGTGGAGGCGCGCCGACCGGCGCCAAACTATTCGTCGCTCGATTCGCGGAGCGCGCCCAGATACCGATCGACGGCCGCCGCGATCGATTCGGCGTCATAGCCTCTCGAGGCCAACAGCCGCCACGCTTTTTGCCGGTCGCCCGATCCTCGAAGGCTCCGATGGAGAATGCGCTGCATCGCCCGCGACTCGACCTCGTCGGTCAGCCGCGCCAGAGCCTGCTCGACAATCTCTTCCGGAGCTCCCCGAGCCATCAGTTCGGCCCGGATTCTTTCCTTTCCGCGCCCCAGTCGCTCCGCCATCCGGGACACGGCGTGTTCGCATGTTTGGGTGTCGTCGAGAATTCGACGCTCGTTCAAGAAAGATAGCACATCGGCCACGACGTCCTCCGAATGCCCACGGCCCAAGAGGGCGTCCCGGACCTCGGCCGAGAACTTGTCCGACGCCCGCAGCAGGCGCAGCGCCTGGGCGACCGGCTTCTCCAGACCGGGGGGGACGCGAAACTCGTTCAACGTTCTCCCCCGCACGACGGTCGCCGCGCCGTCACTCCTCGCCCGCGACCAACACCTTGTCGTCGGCCTTCTTGGGAGCCGACTCCGACTTCATCGACTGACGGACTCTGGCGGCCAGCTCCTCGAACAGGTCCGCATTCTCCTCCAGGAACGTCCTGGCGTTGTCCCGACCTTGGCCGAGGCGGGTCTCTCCGTAGTTGAAATAGGTCCCGGCTCGCGTCACGATGTTCCGGGCCACGGCCGCGTCGAGGAGGTCGCCCGCCCGGCTGATTCCCTTCCCGAAAAGAATGTCGAACTCGGCGACCCGGAAGGGCGGCGCCACCTTGTTCTTGACCACCTTCACCTTGGTCCGGGCGCCGACCTGCTCCGTTCCAACCTTGATCGCGTCGGCGCGACGGACTTCGAGCCGAACCGAAGACCAAAACTTGAGGGCCCGGCCGCCGGGGGTGACCTCCGGGTTCCCGTACATCACGCCGATCTTCTCGCGCAGCTGGTTGATGAAGATCGCGGCCGTGTTCGTCTTGCTGATCGAACCCCCGAGTTTGCGCAGAGCCTGCGACATGAGGCGCGCCTGGACCCCGACGAAGGAATCGCCGATTTCGCCCTCGACCTCGGCCTTGGGCACGAGAGCGGCGACCGAGTCGAGCACGACGATGTCGACGGCACCCGACCGCACGATCGCGTCCATGATCTCGAGCGCCTCCTCACCGCTGGTGGGCTGGGCCACGTAGAGCTTGTCGACGTCGACGCCCAGCGCGCGGGCGTACTCCGTGTCGAGCGCGTGCTCGGCATCCACAAACAGGGCGAGCCCGCCCTTCTTCTGAGCCTCGGCCACGCAGTGCAGAGCCACCGTGGTCTTGCCGCTCGACTCGGTACCGTAGATCTCGGTGATTCGGCCCCGGGGAATGCCCCCGACGCCTAGGGCTTGGTCCAGGGTCAGGGAACCGGTCGAGATCGCCTCGACGTTTTCCCTTTCGTCGTCGCCGAGCCGCATGATCGCGCCTTTACCGAACGCCTTCTCGATCTGTTGGAGGGCGCTGTCGAGGGCGCGGGAGCGGTCGGCGAAGACGTCGGTGTTCTTGTCGGCGGGCATGCGGTGAAGAGACCTCCTGAGATCTGCGGTGATTGTACTAGGTCGGGGGCGGTTTCCGAGAAGGTCGGAACCGCGGCCGAGGGTGTCCTTGGGGCCGACTTCGGGCATCGGTTACAATCCCCCCGAAATACGGTTCAGACTGAGGCAGCGACCCGGCAGGCAACCCCCATGAGCGACGTCCCGTCCACGCCCGAAGCTCAAGAGAACCCGACCCCGGTCGCGCCGCGACGCCTGTCCGAAGAGTTGCGGGAGATTCTCGCCACCGCCCACGCCGACTTCCGGATCGGGGACCTGCTCAAGGGCGTCGACAAGAGGAGCTTCGGTCTCCTGATGCTCCTGTTCTCGTTCCCCATCGCGATTCCGGCGACTCCCCCCGGATTCGCCATCCCGTTCGGGCTCGTGGTGATGGCCCTGGCGGCCCAGCTCCTGGCCGGCCGGCGGATCCCCTGGCTTCCCCGCCGGATCATGAACGGTCGCATCCGAGGCCGAACCGGACGGTTCTTCGAGGCCGTCCCCCGGTTCGTCGCGCGGCTGGAGAAGCTGACCAAGCCGCGGGCGCTCTGGGTGTACGAACACCCCAACAGCCGCCGATTCGTCGGGATCACCGGCTTGCTCGCCGGAATCGCCATGCTCGTCCCGATTCCCGGGGTGACCAGCCTGGCCGCGTTCGGAGTCTCCCTGATCGGACTCGGGATGATCGAGGAGGACGGCGGAATCGGTGCGGCCGGTCTGGTGGCCAGCTCGATCGCCGTGCTTCTCACTGCCGCCGCCGTCGTGCTCGTGGTCCTGTACGGCCCCGAGGGGGTCGAAATGATCGCGAACTGGGCCCGGCTCAAGTTCTGAATCGGCGGAACCCGGTTGCGGATATCATGGGCTCGGAAGGGCTTCCGAGGCACGACATGATGGCGCCGACACCGCCGGTGGGCTGGAACAGCTGGAACACGTTCGGAGCCTAGGTGAACGAGGACGTCGTCCGGGAAACGGCCGAGGCCTTCGTCGACCACGGACTGCGGGAGGCCGGGTACCGTTACGTGGTGGTCGACGACTTCTGGGAGGCGGACGAACGCGACTCCCGAGGCCGTCTCCAGGCTCACCCCGAACGCTTCCCGAACGGGATGAAGGCCCTCGCCGACCACGTCCACCGGCTCGGACTCAAGTTCGGAATCTACACCTGCGCCGGAACCCACACCTGCGGTCGCCGACCGGGCAGCTACGGCTTCGAAGAGATCGACGCCCAGACGTTCGCCGATTGGGGGGTCGACTTCGTCAAGGTCGACTTCTGCCACAAGCCGCTCGGAGTCGACGGTCCGACCCTGTACAAGCGCATGGGCCAAGCCCTGCGCCAGACCGGTCGTCCGATCCTTTTCAGCGCCTGCGAGTGGGGGACGACCGAGCCCTGGCTCTGGGCCCACGAGGCGGGTTGCCACATGTGGCGCACGACCGGCGACATCGTGGACTCCTGGGAGAGCATCGCGAAGATCGGCTTCTCGCAGGCCGGGCTCGAAAGGCACGCCGGACCGAACCGCTGGAACGACCCCGACATGCTCGTCGTGGGCATGCACGGGAAGGGCAACGTCGGGGTGGCCGGATGCACCGACCGGGAGTACCGGTTCCACTTCGCGCTGTGGTGCCTTCTCGCCGCACCGCTCATGATCGGCTGCGACGTCCGCGACATGACCCCCGAAACGAAGGCCACGCTGACCAACCCCGGCGCGATCGCGGTCGACCAAGATCCCCTCGAAGTTCCGGCGAGCCGCATCGGCGCCGACTGGAACCAGTGGGATTGGGAGAACTACCAAGTCTGGGGCAGGCCGCTCGCAGACGGCTCGGTGGCGGTCGGGCTTTTCAACCAGTCTTCCGACGAGAGCCCGCGCCTGATGACGGCGCCGTGGGAGGCGTTCCACATCGCACCGAACCGCAAATGCCGGGTCGAGGACGTCTGGACCGGCGAACGGTTGGCCGAGACGACCGTGCACCACACGATGCCGGTGGCGCCGCACGACTGCGCGTTCATCCGAATCCGGCCGATCTGAACCGCCCGAACCGGACCGCTTCGGGACCGTTCGTTTGCGTTCTGTCCGCCAATCCGATACGTTGACTATGCCCGGACGGGCGAACCAGTACTCTTCTGCCCGCTTCGAGGCAGAGGCTGGCTTCGCCAACGTCGGGGCGAGGAGAGATCTGCATGAATCACCGCCCCTTCGTCAAGGTCGCGCCGTCCGTGGGGCTCGTTGTGCTGGCGGCGGTCGCGTTCGCCCAAACGGCGCCTCGTCCGCCCATCGGCACCCAACCGGCTCCCGTCCGTCCCCCAGTCGGCACCCAACCGGGTCCGATCGTCCCGCCGATCCGGCCCGTGCCCCTTCCCGCCCCGCAACGCGGCCCGCTCGAGTACCGCGTCTCCCGCCACGGCGCCGACCCCCGAGTGCTGGTTGCGCTCGACCAACTCGGCGGCAAGGCCGAAGTCGCGACGGACGGCGCCGTGCGCTTCATGGCCCGCGACCGATTTCTCGCCGTCCCGACCCGGAAGGTCGGCCCCGGCGGCCCGTCCGAAGACGGCGACACCCAGATCGAAGCGATCGACTTCGGCGCCCTGGCCGCCCGCAAGGTCGTCGACCGGTCGGCCGCGATCCAGCGCGTCACCACCGCCCTGCGCCAAAGCGGAGTCGATCTCGAAGGGGCCACCCCGATCGCGTTCCACTCCGAGGTGGAGTTCGGGCGGCCGGGCGCCACTCGGACCCTGCCGATCGACACGGGCGTGTCGTTCCGCTATCGGCTCGGGAACATGCCCCTGATCGGCCCCGGCGCCAAGATGCGGTTCGCGCTCGACGGCGAAGGCAACCTGACCCACGGCCACATCGCGACTCGTCAGCTGACGCCCGGAAACCCGGCCCGACTTCTTCCGCCCGCCGAGTTGGACCGTCGCGCCCGGATGGTGCTCGGCAGCGAGGCGAAGCTCCAGAGCCAGATGGTCTGCTACGCGCCGCCTATGGAGATTCGCGCCGCCAGAATCGTCCCCCACATGATGTACACGGGCACGATTTCGGCTGGCCAGGAGCGGATTCCGTTGCGGACCGTGATGATTCCCGCCGTCCAAGACGCCCCGACCGTCGGCGTCTCCCTCGACACGGCGGGCGGCCAGGTCGTCGTCAAGGCGGTGGTCGAAGGTGGCCGGGCCCCGTTCCGCTTCTCGTTCTCCGTCCCGGGAGAAGCCCTCGTCCAGGGCCGCTCCGCATCGGTCGCCTTTCGGCCCGACGACCGGGAAGGGGTTGTCCAGTCCTCGATCATGGTTCAAGTCGAGGATTCGGACGGGCTGGTCGGCTACGGGCGCGCCACCCTTCGGGCCCTTCATCTGCACGGCGTCTACGTCGAAGTTCCGTCGCCGAAGCCGCTCCCGATCCGGACATACGGACACCTGCCCGTCATGTCCTCCCTGGCGAACGGCATCATCGGCCGTTTGGACATCGGCATTCACGCCGTCGGTATGAGCTACGAAAATGTCGGCCAAACCAACCTGAGCCGGACGGTGCCGAACGCGGACGGGTTCTGGAACAAGATGCGCTCCCTCGGGGTCACGGGTCAGTTCCGTTATGTCGACGGCTCAGCCTGGGAGACGGACTGGAAGGCCAACGCCGCCGGAGGCCGCGCGTCGGCCTACTTCGACAACGTCGATCTCGGGTTCTTCTCCGGGCACGCGGGAGGCGGCGGGTGGCTGTTGTCCACGAACCGGAGCGATTCTTTCGTCTCGAGAGAGGACGTGCGGTTGGGCGCCGGCGACGCCGAGTGGGTCGTCATCGCCGCGTGCGGGCCCCTTCAACCGGGCGCGATCGACTCTTGGAGCAACTCGTTCCAGGGGCTTCATCTGCTGTGCGGATACGGGACGAACAGCTTCGACACCGACCGCGAGGGGCGGATCTTCGCCGAGCAGATCGCCACGCGGGAGACGTTCATCTTCTGGACGGTCCGGGACTTCCAACCGATCCGCCAAGCATGGATCAACACCGCCATCGAGTGTCAGCCCTCCCACGCGGGCGCGGTGCCGATTCTGGTCGGCGTCATGGGCGTCCGCCGAGAGCGCGACGGGGCGAGCAGCTGGAACGACTACTGGCACGGCGCTGGACCGGTCAGCCCCGACGTCCCGGCCGGCACGGACCGGACGTTCTGGGTCGTCCGCACCGGGACCTAGTCGGGTCGGACTACACGGCCCGCGACTCGGTCGAGGCCTCCGCGTCGGCGGGGGCCTCGGTTTGAACCACCGCCTCGACCGGCGGGTGGTACACGCTCTTGAACCAGTCCGAGTGCAGGACCAGGTGCGCTCCCATCGCCTCGAGTCGCGAGAGAACGGCGTCCCGCGAGGCGCTCGAACGGCCGGCGACGCAGTCGGTGAGGATTTTCACCCCGTAACCCTTCGCCAGAGCCGACTTCGCGGTCGCGAAGACGCACGTCTCGACCGGGGTGCCGGCCAAGACGAGGATGTTGATCCCGCGGTCTTGGACCCACGTCCGAAGCTCGCGCGAGGTGAGGGCGTCGGGCAGACCCTTTGCAAAGACCGGCTCCCGGCCCTGACGGATTCGGGGATCGATCTCGGAGCCGGTCTGCCCCTTGAGACCGAGGCCCTTGAGGGCCATTCTCCCGAAGACGTTCGCCCCCGAGATCTCGTTCTTCACAAACGCGACCGGAACTTTGGCGACGGGCAGAAACTCCAGAAGGTCGTTGACGTGGGGGATCAACGCCTCGACTTGGCGAGAATCGCACGGCGCCCGGCCACCCGGGTCCATGAGATCCCGCTGGAGACCGATCAGCAACAGTGCGGACCTCATCGAACCCATTGTATAGGAGTTTTGGCCAGAACCTTGGCCGGTTTCACGGAAGCGGGCTCTTTTGGCGAGCCCGTCCGTCGTCGTACCTTCCGACGGCCGCCCGAAGCGGACGACTCCCGTTCCGGGCCAAGCGGTCAAAATAGGAAACTTCGCGCCGGAGAGCGAACTCCCGAGCCGAAGAACCTGATCAAAGACGCGCCGAATGAAGGACCTCATGTCCCTCTCCGGGCCTTGGACCGGGCTGTCGATCCAACACAAGCGACGCCTGACCGAACGCATGCAGCTTCGGTTGGGCGACAACCGCATTCACGGAACGGGCTCCGACGTCGACGGCGACTTCGTCGTCGACGGAACCTACGATCCGGCGACCGAGTCGGTCCACATCGTCCGCCGGTACACCCGCGTCACCTGGCCGGTCTACGGGGCCACGTTCGCCCTCTACGACTACCGAGGAACATGGGACGGTCAGATGATCTCGGGCAACTGGCGACAGCGGGACGAGTACACCAACGGCGGCCCCTTCGAGATGTGGCCCGACCGAGAGCAGGACCAGCAGGAGCTCGCGATCCAGATCGAGGAAGCGGTCGGGTCCCATACCTGAGCCGCTCGCCAACCCCCGGTCCTCAGCCTCCGATCGAACTCGGGACATATCTTTCGGTTGCAGGACTCCGAACTCCGGCCGTGGAACTTCTCGGTCTCGGAACCTATGGGTCTGGTCACCAAGGTGGGACGCCGCCGGCCACGGGCGCGGCTTGCGATGGGGTTGCTCTATGCCGCCCTGATTCTCGGTGCCATCACCACCATCTATCCGTTCCTCCTCATGGTTACAGCCGGTCTGAAAGGGCCGACCGACCAAAACGACAACAAGCTCATCCCGGTCTACTGGCACAACATGGCCGGAACGGACGAGAACGGCAAGCCGGACGAGGGCTCCCTCTGGTGGAAGTTCCTCGTCGACCGGTACAAGGGGGACATCTCCGCCATCGCAAGCCATCGGATCGGCGCCGAAGCGTCGCCGGAAACGATCGCCCGGTACGAGCGGTTCCTGATGGACCTGCCGCTCGACTACTGGACGGCGGCGTACCAGACCGGACCGAACCAGATTACGTCCCGCCTCACCCAGCGGTATCAGGCGTGGCTCCGAACCAAGTACAAGACGATCGACGAGCTGAATCGGGCCTACATCGAAGAGAACGTCGCCATGCAGACCGTCGTGCCGCCCGTCGAGCAGCTCGACCGGGCCGCATGGTCCCCCATGCCGGGGCGCAAAAACGAAGAGTGGCGGGAGTTCAAGGCGTCGCTGCCGGCCGAATTCCGCATGCCGATTCGAGCCGAAGCCCTCTACCAGGAGTTCCTCCGATCGAGGTACCAGAACCAGTTCTCCGAAGTGCCCCCCGAAGTACGCGGGACGGCAACCCGCTTCGAGGAGATCCGGTTGCCCCGATCGGGACCGCTTCTGGCCGAGTTTCGGGAGCAGCGCCTGCCCGCTCGCTTCCGCGAGGAGACGGTCGAAGAGCGCTGGGCGAAGATCGATCCCGGCCCTCTGCCGATCGAGGCCTACGAGCGCCACCTCCTCCAGACGCAGGCGGCCCAGATCCGGAACGAGTTCGCGACCCGGAACTACCGGTACGTGATCGACTTCATGGCTCTGAACGGCCGCGCCCTCCTCAACACCGCCATCTTCTGCGCGCTCGCCATCGTCACCCAACTCACGGTCAACCCGCTGGCCGCCTACGCGATCTCCCGCTACCCGATCAAGGCGTCGGCCAAGATCCTCATCTTCCTCCTCGCGACGATGGCGTTTCCGGCCGAAGTGGCGATGATCCCGTCCTTCCTGCTGCTGAAGGACCTCGGTCTGCTCAACACCTTCGCCGCCCTCGTCCTGCCGACCGCCGCGTCCGGCTACATGATCTTCCTGCTCAAGGGCTTCTTCGACTCGCTCCCCCAAGAGCTGTTCGAAGCCGGTCAGCTCGACGGGGCGAGAGAGGTCACGATGATGACCCGCATCGCCTTGCCGCTGTCCAAACCGGTACTCGGTTACCTGGCCCTCACCGCGTTCATGGGGGCTTACGGCGCCTTCATGTACGCCTTTCTCGTGTGTCAGGACCAGCGCATCTGGACCCTGATGGTTTGGATCTATCAGCTTCAGCTCGTCGCCCCGCGCAGCGTCGTGATGGCCGCCCTGACCTTGGCCGCCATCCCGACCCTGATCGTGTTCCTCTCCGCCCAGCGCGTCATCATGCGAGGCATCGTCCTTCCTGGAGAGCGCTGATTCCCACCAACCTATGAGCCAACGAAAACCGCGCCGCTTCCTTGCCATCCGGGAGATTCTCGATCCCCGCGACCGAAGCGTCGAACCGATGCTGCGTCTTTTCGCCTCGTCGTTTCCGCCCGCCGAGCGCGAGCCCTACCACGTTCTCCGCGAGCAGCTGCGGACCGTCAACTCGTGGAGCCACGGCGAACCCGCACCCTACCGCCACTTCGTCATGGAGGCCGACCCCCAGAGCCCGACCGCGGCCGGCATGGTGCGGGGCGCCCTCCTCCCGAGCGGCATCGGGTTCATCGTGCACGTGGCGGTCGCGCGCCCTCTCCGGGGACTGAGCCTCGGGGAACGGTTGGTTCGACACGCGATCCACGCGTTCCAAGCCGACGCCGAAAAGCTGGACATCCCCTACTACGGCACCATCTTCGAGGTCGAGCGGGTTGAGGACGCCCGCGACCCCCAACAGAAGCTGGTCCGGGAACAGAGGCTGCGATTCTTCGCCCGTCTCGGCGCGACCATCCTGACGTCCGACTACACCCAGCCTTCGATGGCCCCCGGTCTCCCGCCCGTTCCCCTCAACCTTCTCTGGCTGGAAACGCGGCCGGGACTGGCTCGACCGACCATCATCAAGGACTTCTATCGGGATGCGTTCGGGTTGGGTCCTGCCCACCCGTACGTCCGGCGTGCGCTGGGACTGCCGGAAATCGAGGCGGTGTGAGTCACCGGGGCAGTCGTCGAGCCAAACCGGACGACACCCCGCCGGGAACCAACGCGAACCCCCGCCCGGTCGCCACGAACCGGATGTCGCCGTCCCGATCGGTTCGGAGAACCTCGGCCCCGAACGCTTCTGCCCGCCCCAGAGCGTCGGGCGACGGGTGCCCGAACGGGTTGTTGCGGCCGGCGCTGAAGACGACCCATCTCGGGCGTACCTCGGCCAGCCAGTCCGACGACGTCGACGACCGGCTCCCGTGGTGCCCCGCCTTCATGACCTGGGCCGAGTAGCCCCCTTTCTCGGCGAGCCACCGTTCGACCGAATCGGGCGCATCGCCCGTGAACACGGCCGACGACTTCCCGATCCGAAGGTGGACGATCATCGATCCCGCATTGTCGCTCGATTCGGGATCCGCCTCCATACCGTCGATCGCCATCGTCGCCCCGCTCATCGTCAGCTTGTGGCCCGACTTCAGCCAGAGCACCGAGGTCTCGGGAATCCGGGCCCGCTCGAGCGTGGGGATCAGATCTGGGCCGTTCCGGAATCGATCCATGGCCGCGACCCTGTCGATGGGGAAGAACTGGGCGATTCCGGGCAGACCGCCGATGTGGTCGGAATCGGGATGCGAGACGAGGACCAGGTCGATTCTCGAGACCCCCATCTCCCGGAGCTTCGGCGCGATCAAACGGGCGCCGGAGTCGAACGATTCCGTCGCCGGTCCCGCGTCGATCAGGATCGTCTGCCCCCCGACCTGGATGACGGCGCAGTCGCCCTGGCCCACGCTGAGGAACGTCAGGCTGGGCGGCGGGTCCGCCAATGCGGCCGATAGGGCCCCGCCGCCCACGAGGGCGCTGCCGGCGAGAAGCGCCCCCCATGCCCATCTCCGACAGGCGCGACGCTCATACCCGCCTTGGGCGATTGGGGTACGCGGCGAAGCCGAAGGCGTAGAGGGCGGCGACCGCATATCCGCTAAATTCCGGGACCGGCAGCGCGATTCCTGGCAGCCTGTCCAGAGAAAGAACGACCGCCGAAATCCAACCGCTCAAGGGGCCGACGAGTCCCACGAGTATCCCGGTCGAAATCGGCCCGGCGAACGAGACCGCGGCCTGACCGACGATGGTGCCGCCGATCACGAACGGCAACGCAAATCCGATCAGGAGGTTTGCGACGGGAGAGACGACGGGCAGAATCCCGAAGTGGTAGGCGACCAGAGGACCGGAAGCGGCCGCCGCCACCACGCTGGCCTTGAGGGTGCGGCCGACCTGAACTCGAAGAAGCCCGGCCGCCGTTCTCGCGTCTCGGTGCCCGTCCCGACCGAAGGCGAGCGCCAGAAACAGAACCGTCGCGAACGACAGCTGGAAGCCGATGGCGAAGATTTCGGTCGGTCGAACCAACAGGTAGGCGACGGCGGCGAACGCCAACGCCGAAATCCCGTCCGGCTCGCGCTGCCAGAGATAGGCGGTCCAGTAGAGGGCGGCCATGATCGCGGCCCGCACGACGGGCGGCTGCAGACCGGTCGCCGTCGCGTAGAGAGCGAGGGCCAGCAACGTCGATCCGAGCAGGACCAGCCGGGGAAGCGGCAGGATTCCCAGAAAAACTTGAACGATCATGGCGAACAAAACGGCGTGCAGGCCCGAGACGGAGACGATGTGCACCGTCCCCGTCCGCTGGAGGGCTCGGTAGGTGGTCGGATCGAGGGGGTCCGTGACGTTCAGACACAACGCCCCGACCAGATCGGCCGCTGTTTTCGGCAGGTTTGCCCGGATATAGGCGAGGATATCGTCGCGCCACCGCCCGGCCCACCGGTACCAGACCGGTCCGGGAACGACGTTCTCCACCCCCGACGGAACCGGCCTCAGGTCGGCCGTCCTTCCCGCCAGGACGGACCGGAGCTCCGAGCCCTCCGAAAAGGGCCGGCTCAACCCGCGGACCGTGAAGCGGTCGCCCAAGGCGAGTTCGGGCACCCCATCCCACCGCATCCGGTACACCTTGCCTCCCACCTCGACGTCGGCCGTCCGATAGCGGTCGCCGACCCGCGGGACCGAAACCACCCGCGCCGACCCGGAAACCATGCCCGACTCGCGCTCGACCGAATCGGGCGGAGTCGGAGCGAGGCCGACGCCCACCGCGAGGCCCAGGCAGGCCGACAGCCGCCCGCGCGGCTTCGGGAGCCAGAAGAGCACCGGCAGGATGAGGGCGACGTGCCACGGAACCCAGCCGGTCGTCAACCCGATGGCCAGCCCGAGCAGCACGCACAGAAGGGGACGAGCCTCAGTCTCGTGTCTCACCGGTCATGAGGCGAATGCGCCGCTCGGCGATCTCCCGAATGCTCAGGCCGCGACGCGGATCGTCCTCCTCCGAGATCGTTTTCGCGGCCGAAACATCCGCCTCCTGCCGGGGGGGCAGCCGGCGAACCCCGAACCGCACATCGCGGAACAGACCGATCTCCCCCGACATCTGGGTCATCCGGGACAGAATCTGCGACTTGAGCATTCTGAGCTCCTGCGCCCAGGAAGCTCCGGTCACGGCGACCCACACCGTGCCGTGGTCGTACCGCTCCGGAGACGAACGGGCGGCGAGGCCCTCCCCAACGATCTCCGACCACCTTCGGAGCACCCGCTGGGCCCGGGCCCGGCGCAACACCTCCTCGCGGGGCAGGGCATCTGGCAGCGCGCGCTCGAGCCGTCTCATATCGGCCCGATCGTACCGCGTTCGACGCGGAAGAGACGGGCTCGGCGCAGGATTCCCTCCCCCGCCGCCTCCGGTTCGGTGCACGTCAGAATCGCCTGGGACGCATGCTCGAGCACCCAGGCCGACATCCGCTCGCGGCGGCCGGCGTCGAGGTCCGAGAAAACATCGTCGAGCAAGAGCAGGGGCATAGCCCCGATCTCCTCGCGTCCGGCGCAGAGGGTCGCCAGCTTGAGCGCGATCGCCGCCGTCCGCTGCTGACCCTGGCTTCCGAAGAGCCTGGCCTCTCGGCCCGCAACCTCGATCCGGAGGTCGTCGCGGTGCGGTCCGGACGTGGTCGTGCCCCGGGCGATATCCTCCCGCCGTCTCTGGGCCAGCAACCGCGCCGCCGAGACCTCGTCTGCGGAGGAGTCCTTGGTCTCGTAGACCAGGGTGAGCGCCTCTCCCGAACCCATGGCGCCGTGGACGGCCTCGGCATGCCTCAGCAGGCGCGACGTCCAGTCGATCCGGAACCGCCTCATCGCCGCCCCGTGCCGGGCCATAGGCGCTTCCCAGACCTCGAACGCGGTCTCGGGTTGGGGACTGTCCCGAGAGAGCTTCAAAAGGGCGTTTCTCTGCTCCAGCGCCCGCTTGTAGTTCGAGAGATGCCCCAAGTAGGCCGGGAAGAACTGACAGATCTCGAGATCGAGAAACAACCTTCGGTTCGAGGGCTCGCCACACACCACGGCCAGGTCGGCCGAACTCACGCAGGTGCAGGGGAGCCGCCCGAGGACGTCGGCCGCCCGGGGCAGGGCGACTCCGTTCAGGAACGCCCGCTTGCGCGACGAGCGCTCCATCCGCATCCCGATCTCGGTGCGCGTTCCGGAGAGCACGACGCGGACGTCGTAGTGGTCGCGACCGGATCCGATCGCCTCGGCGTCCCGAAAGCCGCGGAGCAGCCGCGACGTCGCCGCCAAGTTGACCGCCTCGAGGAAGTTCGTCTTTCCCTGCGCATTCTCGCCGAAGACGACATTGAGGCCCTCGCCGAGAGACACCTCGGCAAGGTCGTAGTTTCGGAACCCTTCCAGGCGCACCGATTCGACCCGAAAGGCGAGGTCCCCCGACGCCGTTTCCACCGCGTATCTCAGAGAGAACCTCCTTTGAGAGAGACTCTACTGTTAAAGATTAGGGGATTCCCTTTTGGTGGAAAACTCGGTCGAAAAGGACAAGAGTTCAAGTTTCGGACCCCCGATTTGAACCTGAATCGGTCGCGGTCGGCCTTCTTCCGCATGTGGGAAACGGTGTGGAAGATTGGGTTAACGTATAGGTTCGCCGGCGGCACTTCTCAACACTCCGACGCGTTCCCCGGGCGTCCCCACCGAATCCACCGAAGTTTGCCTCCATTGGGGATTACAGCAGACCGTGGTCTCGGCCGTACTTCATCACGACCGCTTCGGCCACGTAGAGAGGGTGGACGTTCGGAATCTCGGGCACGGCCCGTCGGCGGGCGATCGGCTGCCAGACCTCGGCCAGAACCTTCTCCTGGACGCTGCGGCTCAGCTCCGGGAATCGGTCGCACATGCGTCGCAACGCCGCGTACTCCTCCGGCGTCATGCCCCGCAGGTCGCCGACATAGGCCTCGAGCGGGTGGGTGCTGACCGCGTGGGGGGCCGGCGTGAACTTGGGCGGTCCCCGACGTTCGACCAGCACCACCGTCCCGGCGATCATGTCTCCCAGTCTTTGGGAGCGCGGATTCGTGAACATCGCGATCAAACCGACCAGGTAGAGGACGGGGAAGAAGTCGCCGAACCGGGCCACGTTTCGGGCGAACGCCGCCCCGAGCGTGATCGGGGTTCCGTCCACCATCCGAACCCGCAATCCCATCGCCTTCTTGCCCAGGGTCTGCCCGTTCCAAAAACCCTCGAACAGCACGAAGTAGAAGATCGGGCCGAGGGCGAAGATGACGGCCAGGATCGCGCCGAGGAACGGCTCGACGAGCGGCCCATACTGGGGTGCCGCCGCCAGGAACGCGACTCCGAACGCGAGCACGACCAAGGCGGTCACCACGATGATCAGGTCGAGCAGATGGGCGGACACCCGGGTGCCGATCCCGGCCAACCGGTACTGCAGGACCGCCTTTTCCGGGCTGAGGAGAGCGTACTCCTGGGCCATCGGGCCGATCGTACCCGTCCGATCCCGGCGATCGGCTCCGGCCCCGCTTCGTCCGGCCCTCAGCGGACGCGAAAGACGACGACCGCGTCGCGGGGAACGACCCGCATCGGACGCGCCAGCTCGCCCCGCCGAACCGTGGCCGCGGACCGGGTCTCCCGACCCGTGTCGAGGTCGGTCACGCTCACGGTGTAGTTCCCGTCGGCCAGACCCGTCCGCGCCAGTCCGACGCTTTGGGGCCCGTCGATACCGGCCGTGCGAGTGAGTCGGACGGCCAAAAACTCCCGATCGCCGATTCCGAACCCGGTTACGGCCGGCGCCAGACCGTCGACCGCGATCTTGTCGATCGCGACCCAATCCGGGCCCGGATTTCGTAGCCGCACCTCGACGTCGCCGGCCGGAAAGTCCAGCTCGGGCCCCGCTCCCGCCTGCCGGTCGGTTGCCGCCGGCGGCCACGCGCGCCGGAACGCCTCGCGTCCGTTGACGTCGACGACCAGTTCGGCCCCGGCCCGGGCGACCGTTCCCAACTCGATCCGGATCTTCCCGGGTCGGGCAGCCCGGAAACGCAGCACGAGCGGCTCGGCGAAGAGGCCTCGGTTTCCGCCCGTCTCCGACTGCAGGTAGGAAGAGAGCCTGCCCACCTGACGCGGATCGGCGTCGCCGGGGAGATCGAAGACGAACTTCGTGGTCTTCCCCCAGCCCAAGCCCGGCCGCAACTCGAGAACGCCGCCTCGGACCAAATCCACGCGGACGTCTGCCGGTCGGGCCGATCCCCGGTCGGGGAGGCGGGTTTTCGTCAGGAAATCGGCGGCGATCCTATACTCGTCGCGCAAACCCAGTTCGGCGACCCGATCCCAGTACCAATACTGGGCCGCTCCGGCGTGGCCGCCGAGTATGCCGGCCCAGATCCCGTCCCGAACGACATACCGCTCCCTTGCGGGGACGAACTGCGACGGACCGAACTCGCCGAAGAAAAGCGGCTTGTCGCGCGGCAGAGTCTGGCCGAGGATCGCGGCGAGGACGGAAGACGGGTAGGTGTGGGGCTGGTAGAAGTCCATCGCCGACCACAGTTCCGGTTCTTCCATCGTCGAACTCGTCGTGATGAGCCGGCCGGTCGGGTCGAGCCGCCGGAGATACTGGGCCATCTCCCGGTGCCAGGAGTGGATGTCGGCCCACCGGCCGTCGTATCGCGCGTCGACCCACTCGACTTCGTTGAAGAGCTCCCACGCCATGATGGCCGGGGAGTGCCCCCACCGCGCGACCGCCAACCGCAGCCAGTTTCTGGTCAGCGACTTGGCCTTCGGATCGGTGAAGAAATCGGCAGGATTGCCGAGGAAACCTCCATTGGCGACATTCCAGGGATGGCTGCTCCAGTTGGGGTTCACCCGCGTGCTGAGCGGCCCGTGGTGGAACAGGACGAACTGAAAGGAAACGCCCGTCCTTTCTGCCGCCGCCACCAGTTCGTCCCAGCGGCGGAGAACCTCGGGCGACATCCGGCCCAGCTCGACCGGAGGACCGGAATCGTGCCAGAACGGGTTGTACCCGCCCCAGTGGCTGGCCCAAACGCGCGCCCAGTTCGCCCCGTGACGCCGCATCTGCTCGAATTCGTCGGGAATGCTCGGGACCTCCCGGTTCGGCCACGACACGTTGTAGCCGAGAGGGAAGTACGCCCGCCCCGAATCGAAGACGAAGCGCCGTCGGTCGGGCGCCACCCGAACAAACCCGTCCCGCAGACGCTGCTCAGCCGACACCCGAACCTCCTGCGTCGGATGGGGCGTCGCCCGTCCGTTGCGGATCAGCCGCGCCCGGTAGACGCCCGGATGTCGGGTGAGCAGGATCGCATTCCATCTCCCCTCGTCGTAGAACGCGACCCTCGTCTCCTCCCGTGGCCCTTCGAACCGAACGCGCACGTCGTTCTCTCCGGCATCGTACGGGTTTCCGGGAAAGGAGACGTCGAAGGTCGCCGCGACCGGCCCGTACCAGACGGTCGGGGCCGTTCCGAGCGCCATCGCCAGGGCGGCAAGCATGTCATCAACCTCTTTGGGATGCTGTCAGTATACGCATGATTCGCCTTTCGTGAGGTGAAGGCATACAAATTGTATGCCTGGAGCGAAATTTCTGTAGGCATTCGGACAACCCTGTAGTACGCTTACCTCGTGAGCAGCGCATCGATCGACATGGCGGGAGTCCGGACGCCGGGGGGATACCAGGCGTTGGCCGAAGCCCTGCGCGCCGACATCCAGTCCGGCGCGTTCCCGCCGGGTGCGATCCTGCCGACCGAAAGGGAGCTCCAGCGCCGGTTTTCGGTCAGCCGAACGACCGTTCGCCGCGCGCTCGCCGCCCTGGTCGAGTCGGGTTGGGCCGAACTTCTCCCGAACCGAGGCGTGATCGCCCGTTCCGGGCCGTCCGAACTGCGCACCACCAACGTCGCCTTCATCGACGACTCCGAAACCCTGAACCACCGGCTGTTCTTCGACCTCTCGTGTCGTCTGCACGTCGTTGGCCTGACCCTCGTCCACATCGACTCCAAAACCCACGGTCTCGTCGGCTCGCTGGAGCTCGCGGCCGAGCAGGGTTTCGCCGGCGCGTTCGTCTGGTCCAAAGACGGGTTTCCCGACGCCGCCCGAATCCGGGCCCTCGCCGCACGCGTCCCGATCGTGGCTCTGGACCACGCGCTCCGGGGTGTCGACCTGGACCTCGTCGTGGCCGACAACCTCGGGGGAGGCCGCGCCGCCGTCGACCACCTGGTCCGGCTCGGCCGGAAGCGGATCGCGGTCACGGGCATGATGGACATGCTCGAGATCAACCACGAGCGCTTTTCCGGCTGGATGCAGGGGCTGTTCGCCAACGGTCTTCAGCCACAGGTCCGCGACATCCTCTGGACCTGCACGAGCGGCATGACGGTCCAGGACACGGAAGCTCTCGAGGCCCGGCTCCGGTCCGAAGACCGACCGGACGGTCTCGTCGTGTTCGGCGACATCTTCGTGCCCGAGATCTGCGAGGCCGTGTTCCGGTGCGGCCTCCGGATTCCAGAAGACGTGGCCGTCATCGCGTTCGGAGGCGGCCCGCCCGTCAAGATCGACGATTTCTCCCTGACCACGGTCGAATTCGGCACCGAACGACTGGCCGAAACCGCCGTCCGGCAACTCGAGAGCCGGATTGCCGACCGCCACAGACCGACCGAATGCGTCGTCCTCCCGATTTCGGTGCGCGTCGGCGGTTCTTGCGGGGAGCCGTACGAGGATTGGAGGCCGGTCTCCGGGGCGGAGGCGCACCCGGTTCCGGGCCGATGGCTGGGCTTCTACAGTTTGCACGTCCGCACGCCCGATCGTCTGAAACGGGCGGTTTCGGTCAGAAGATCCTCTCCCCAACATTAGGAGACCTCATGCAATGAAGCATCGTCGAGCATTCACACTCATCGAACTTCTGGTTGTGATCGCCATCATCGCGATCCTCGCCGCGATTCTCTTCCCCGTTTTCGCGCAGGCCAAGAACGCGGCGAAGAAGACCTCCTCGCTCAGCAACATCAAGCAGCTGGGCCTCGCCTCGATCATGTACGCCGGCGACTACGACGACGTGTTCACCATGGGCACGAACTCGTGCTGGTGGCAACCGGAAGACGGCGGGTGGACCTACAACGTTCTGCCCTACATGCGCAACCTGGCCATGCTCGTGTCGCCCGGCGACCCCAAGACCCAGGCGGCCTGGCCAGACTGGATGCGCACCATCCAGGGCGCGATCAACATCTCGTATGCCGCCAACGGCTACATGCGCTGGGACGGTTCCGGTTGGGGCATGTACGGCGTCATCGGCTTGAACCAGGCGACGACCCAGGTCCGGGCCGACGGCACCACCTGCGGCGCCTGGATGACGAAAGGCGTCATGGGCGGCACCGAGGTCACCCGGCCGGCGGAGACGGTCATGTTCGCCGAGCGGTACGGCAGCTACCCGGTCTGGGGCCCGTCCAACTTCTTCACCGGGGTCAACTGGTGGGACTACGTCGGCACCGGCAACATGGTTCCGGACGGCTCTCCGGTCGTCGACGGGAGCTACTCGACGCCCAGAAGCGGCGGCGGCTACTTTGTGAACGGGGTCGTCGTGACGAAGGACAACCGCAACGGCGGCGTCAACTCCGACTGGGCGGGGCAGTCCAACTTCGTCATGGTCGACGGCCATGCGCGGTCGATGAACCCGCTCCGGTCCAACCCGGATCGGGAGAACCAGCCGGGCAACAACATGTGGAACGCGATCCGCGACTGACGACCGATGCGCGGCGGGCGGCCCGATCTTGCCGGCCCGCCCGCCTTTCTTGGAGGTCCGACATGAAGCAATGGCCATGGATCTCGTCCGTCTTGGTCGCGGTCGCGATCGTGGCGGCGGGCTGCTCGTCGGGGGCGAAAGGGGAGCTGTCGAAGCAGGAGGTCGACGCCCTCACCAACCCTCAACGGCAGATGCCGCCGGAAGCGGTCGAAGCGATGCGCAACGCGGGCGCCAACCGCCCCGCCATCGACCCCAACATGGCTCCCGAGGCGGCCCGACAGCTCGCCGAGCAGGGCGGTGGCGGCCCCCCGCCTCCCGCTGTGCCTCCTCCGCCTCCGGGCGGTGGCCGATAGGCGCCCGCCGGATCGGCGACGACCCGACCGACGCGCCCGCCCGTCCCGCCCATTCGAAAGCGGCGACGGCGGGCGCAAGCGCGTGGTCCGTCCTTTCATACTCACAGACGATCATGAGCAGCATCCGCATCATCGGCTCCCCGCTTCCGAACATCCCCTGGGAAGACGCCCCGGCGGGCTGCGCCCTGCCCCTCTGGCGCAACTCGAAGAACCCGATCATCCCGCGAAGCCCGCACCCCCACGTCAACTCCGTTTTCAACAGCGCCGCCGTCCCCTACAACGGCAAGTTCGCCGGCGTCTTCCGCTGCGACAACACCCGCCGGCAGATGGTGCTCCACGCCGGCTTCAGCGAAGACGGCATCGATTGGGACATCAAGCCCGAAACGATCGACTGGAAGCTGGCCGATCCCGACATCGAGCCCCCCACCTACGCCTACGACCCGCGCGTCTGCTGGATCGAGGACCGGTACTGGGTGACGTGGTGCAACGGCTTTCACGGACCGACCATCGGCATCGGCTATACCACCGACTTCGAATCGTTCACGATGCTGGAGAACGCTCTGTTGCCCTACAACCGGAACGGCGTCCTCTTTCCGCGCAAGGTCGGCGGGAACTACATGATGTTCAGCCGCCCGAGCGACACCGGGCACACCGCGTTCGGCGACATTTTCCTCAGCCAGAGCCCGGACATGGTGCACTGGGGAAGACACCGGTTTGTCATGGGCCCGAAGGAGCCGTGGGAAGCGACCAAGATCGGCGCCGGTCCCGTGCCCCTCGAGACCACCGAGGGGTGGCTTCTGTTCCACCACGGCGTGCTCACGTCGTGCAACGGGTACGTGTACAGCTTCGGAGCCGTCCTGCTCGACCTCGAGAAGCCGTGGAAGGTCCGGTACCGCTGCAAGCCGTACCTGATCAATCCGCGCGAGATCTACGAGCTGGCGGGCGACGTTCCGAACGTGACCTTCCCGTGCGCCGCCTTGGCCGACGCCGATACGGGCCGGATCACGATCTACTACGGTAGCGCCGACACGGTGACCGGTCTCGTCCACGGCAACGTCGAAGAGATCTTCGAATTCGTCAAGAAGAACTCGGACTGACTTCGGCCGCCGTCGAAGCGTGATTCGGGCGCGGACCGATCCGGCTCGGCCGGATCGTCAGCGCCCACCCTGCTTGGCCCGGAGTCGATCGAGAAGGTCGGCCAGCTCGGCCCAGTGCTCGGTCGCCTGATCGACGGCCGCCTTCCTCGCCTCGTGTTCGACGCCGAGGGCGTAGAAGTCGGCGTCCGCCGGTGGGGACGCGATCACCTGCTCGAGTTCGGCGAGGGCCCGCTCCGCGCGATCGACGTCCGATTCGGCCTGGGCCAAAGCCTTCTCCACCCGGGCGATCTCCTTGCTGAGTTCGCGCGGGCTCAGTTCCGGCTCCGCGTCTCGGAACGTCACCCCGGGCATGGCGCCGACCGGCCGCTCCTTCGGGGTCGTCCGCCCGCCTGCGCCGCCCGCCTTCTTGGGCGACGGGGGCCCGCCCAGCCTACCCGCCATCTTGGTCGGAGCCGAAGGAACCCGCGCCTCCATCTCGAGCAAGAACGGGTGTCGCCCGCCCGCTTCCGACGGGCGACTCTTCGGCGGCGCCGTCGGCGCGGCTTCGGCCGCGGCCCGGGCCCGACGGTAGTCGGCGTAGCCCCCCGGGAACACGACCGGACCTTCGCGGCGCAGGTCCAGTACGTGGTCCACGACCTCGGAGAGCAGCCACCGGTCGTGCGAGACGAGCAGGAGCGTTCCCGTGTACGCCTTCAGGACCTCGCACAGGGCCTCGCGGGAGTTCATGTCGAGGTGGTTCGTCGGCTCGTCCAGCACGAGAAGGTTCGGGTTCATGGCGGTCAGCGCCGCCAGCTGGAGCTTGTTCCGCTCGCCGCCGCTGAGCGTCTTGACCGGACGAAGGGCGTCGTCGTCCGAGATGAGAAACCGCCCGAGGAGGGCGCGCGCTTCGGGCGGATCGAGCCGACACAGCTCGACCAGAGTCTCCAGGGGCGTCAGTTCGGAGTCCAAATCTTCGGCGTCTTGCTGAAACCAGCCCGACACCACGTTGGAGCCGATCCGGACGGACCCCTCGTCCGCTTCGAGGTCGCCGAGAATCAGATGCACCAGACTCGACTTGCCCGCCCCGTTGGCCCCGATGATGCCCCATCGCTCCCCCCATCGAACCGTCCAATCGAACTGACGGAACAACGTACGGTTCCCGAACGACAACCCCAGATTCCTGGTTTCGACGACGAGGTCGCCGCTCCGCTTGGCCTTGGCAAATCCGCCCGCCATGCCCTTTTCCCGGCTCGGCGCGACGATCGCTTGGGACTTCAGCCGCTGCATCAGCTTCAGTCGGCCTCGGGCCTGCGCCGTGCGCTGGCTGTTCATGAACCGGCGCACGTACTCGTCCAGCTTGGCGATCTGCTCCGCCTGCTTCTTGGCCTGAGCAGCCTGCGCCTCGTCTTCTTCCCGGCGCACCCGGAGGTACTGGTCGAAGGGACCCGGGTAGCTCTTCACCCGCCCCTCCCGGACTTCCAGGTAGCGATCGGCGACGTTTTGGAGGAAGGTCCGGTCGTGCGACACCAGGAGCACCGCCCCTCCGTACCCGCGAATCCACCCTTCGAGCCACTCGGTCGCGTCCAGGTCGAGATGGTTGGTGGGCTCGTCGAGAATGAGCAGGTCGGGTTCCTCGAGCATCAGCCGGGCCAACATCAGGCGCGTCCGCTCGCCGCCGCTCAGGGCCGAAACCGGTTTCTCGAAGTCGGGCTCGGCAAACCCCATCCGAAGCAGAACGGTCCGGATGTCGCGCTCGGCCGCGTACCCACCCTGATCGACGAAGTGGTCGTGCAGCAGGGCGTACTCCGCAAGCTCGTCTTCGGTCGGCTCCGCTTCGATCCGCGCCTCCAGCTCTTCGAGCCTCTGCTGGAGTCCGAGAAGGTGGGAACGGGCCTCGCTCGCCGCCTCGAGGACGGTCTGATCCTCGCCGAGGAGAACGTGCTGTCGGAGATATCCGAACCGGACCCCCTTCGACCAAGCCACCTTTCCCGCGTCGGGGTCCTCGTCTCCCACCAGAATCTTGAGGAGCGTGGTTTTGCCGGTGCCGTTGCGCCCGACGAGGGCCACCTTCTCTCCCGCGTCGATGCGGAACGTCGCGTCGAGCAGAACCGGGTCTGCCCCGTAGCCCTTCGCCAACCCGGTCGCCTGCAGGATCATGGACCGAGTGTACCGGCGTCCGTTTTCGCGGCCCGGACCGCTTCCGACACCCGTTCCGACACGTGACCGTGCCCGACTTCGTGGCCCCACTCGAGGGCGTCGAAGCCGTCGTCGTTCTTGGCGCCGGGCCGGGCGCCGGCCTCGACCAGCTCGAGCGCGATCTCGGCATCTCCGAGGTCGGCCGCGTAGTGGAGGGGCGTCCAGCCGTTGGCGGCGGCGCGGTTCGGATCGGCGCCGTGGGCCAAGAGGGCCCGGGCCACCGACACATGACCTCCCGCCAGGGCCAGGTGGATGGGGGCCAGACCGTCTGCCCCGGCTCGGTCGGGGTCGGCCCCCGCGCTCAGCAGGATTCGGGCCGCCTCCAACTCGCCGAACTCGGCGGCCAGGCCGAGAGCCGTGCCGCCGTCGGGAGACGGACGATGGACCGCCGCCGGGTCGTCCGCGATCGCCCGCTCGAGACCGTCGAGAAAACCGATCGACGCGCACTCGAAGACGTCGGGACTCTCGCGCCGTTCGGCCAGCAGCCAGGCGACCGAATCTTGCCGGCGACGCAGGGCGAGGACGATGGCGCGCGTCCCGTTCTCGTCGCGGGTCCCCGCCAGCTCCGGGTCGGCGTCCAGGAAGGTGCCGACGGTCGGAAGGTCCCCCCGGCGAACGGCATCCAGAAACTCGGTCTCCCGACTCATGGGGGCGAGTATATCGGCCGTCGGCGGCCGGGGTGCCCCGGCCGCTCCCGATCAGTCGATCCCGGCGACGATCCGCTTGATGTCGGACCATGCCGACTGCAGGTCCCCCAACAGGGGGGAGTTGGCACGGGCGATCGCAATCAGGTCGAGGTCCATCTCGGCGACGAGGAGGTGCTCCTCCGCGATCGGGCTCTCGCCGACCACCCGACCCATCGGGTCGATGACGAGGCTCCCGCCGACGAAGCCTTTGCCCCCTTCGAAACCGCACAGCTGCACGTTCAGGCTGTAGATGGCGTGCTCTTCGCTCACCGCCCTCATCATCCGGCGGTACCGGTCGTGGTTCTCGATGTCGTCCCCGGAGAACCCCCGCGCGGGCGACGCGCTCGGAACGATCAGGATCTGGGCTCCGGCGAGGGCGGTGAGCGTCGGCAGAACGGAGTGCCACACGTCCTCGCAGATCAACATCCCGACCCGCCCGAAGCGCGTGTCGAACACGCCGAGTTCGCGACCCCGGTTGACGAAACGCTCTTCGTCGAACACGCCGTAGGTCGGAAGGAAGAACTTTCGATACACGTGGACCACCCGCCCGCCGTTCGGATCGAACTGAAGGTAGGCGGCCGAATTGTAGAGGTTGCCGGCCGATTTCTCGTAGAAGCCGACCACGACGTCGATCGGGTCGGCGATCCGACCCTGCAGGCGCCTCTCGAGCGACGTCAGCAGGTCGCCCGACTCCAGCGACGCCTCCAGCACCCCGCCCTCCAGGAAGTAGCCGCTGGTCGCCGTCTCGGGAAACGCGACGAGATCGCAACCCTCCTCCGCCGCCTGGACGATTCGGTCGGAGAGGGTGTCGAGATTGGCTTGAACCTCGGCCTTGCGAGGCGAAAACTGGGCGCAGCCGACCGTGACGCGCATATTTCGGGCAGTGTACCGGCCGGACTCGGGGCGGCAGGGCCGGTCGGGAAACGGGCCGTTTCGTCCGCGGATCGAACGTCGACAAAAGGAAGGGTATCCTCGACGAACATCCCGTCAAGACCGAGGAACCTGCCACCATGATCACCCCCCAGCTTTCCGAACTCCTCGTCAAGCAGATCGCCAGCGAACTGACGGCTCATATGAAGTACATGGCGATCGCGACCTACTTCAAGCGCGAAAGCCTCGACAAGTGGTCCGAAGTGTTCCGCGAGCAGGCCAAGGAAGAGGCCCAGCACGCGGCCAAAATCATGAACTTCCTGCTCGACGTGGACGTCCACTTCGACATTCCCGCCGTTCCCGGCCAGTCCACCAAGTTCGAATCGGCGGCCGAAGCGGTCAAGGCGGCGGCCGCCAGCGAGAACAAGGTCAGCAACGAGTTCCGCCACATGGCCAAGGTCGCGGTGGAGAACGGCGACTGGACCGGCTTTCAGTTCCTGCAGTGGTTCATCGAGGAGCAGGTCGAGGAAGAGGCCAAGATGGCGAAGATTCTGGACCTCGTCGAGAGCGGCATCAACCTGTTCCAGGCGGAAGCCCTCCTGGAGGACTTTGTCGGAGACGACTGAGCCGCCGGCCGGAAAGGCCAGGAACGGGGCCGGGGGAACTCCCCCCGGCCCCGTTCGAGCCTGGACGCGTCTAGGATGTCCACACGACCTTGACGCTCGACCGCGGCCGGGTCGATCCCGCGTTCGGGTCGCCCGAGATGACGAAGGATTCGATGCCGTGACCGCCCGCGCGCCGGAAGGCGAGGTTGCCGTTCCACGTTCCGTCTCGAACGACGGCCCGACCGCCGATCGCCCGAAGACGTCCGGGATCGCGGGTCTGCCGGCGTCCCCACTTCCGAGGGTCTCGGCAAACTACCAGGAACGCTCGACCGAGTAGCGGGCGAGGGTGGCGAGTTCGTCTCGACACGCCAGCCCGTCCAGACAAGATACCGCCGCCTCGACTTCGCGCTCCGCCGCCGTCCGGGTGGCCTCCAGCCCGTACAGGGCGGGATAGGTGGCCTTGCCCCGCTCCCGGTCCGAGCCCGAAGCCTTTCCCAGCTGTTCGGGGGTCGAGGTTTCGTTCAGGTAGTCGTCGGCGATCTGGAAGGCGAGGCCGACGTGCTCGCCGTACTCCGTCAGGGCGGCAACCTGCTTTTCCGACCCCCCTCCGAGAAGCCCTCCGATCTGGCAGGCGGCCGCGATGAGGGACCCGGTCTTGCGTCGGTGGATCATCTCCAGGGTGCGGGCGTCGACCGGTTTGCCCTCGCTGAGGACGTCGATCACCTCCCCGCCGACGAGCCCCTCCGGGCCCGAGGCTCGGGCCAGGCAATGGGTGGCGGCGAGCCGCCGGCCCGGGTCGCCGTCGATTCGGGAAACGATCTCGAACGCGAGGGCGAAGAGGGCGTCCCCCGCCAGAATCGCCAGCCCCTCCCCAAACCGGACGTGGCACGTGGGGCGCCCTCGCCGGAGGTCGTCGTTGTCGATCGCCGGAAGGTCGTCGTGGATCAGCGAGAAGGAGTGGACCAGCTCGATGGCGCACGCCGCGTCGAGGACGTCGGCTTCCGAGCCCCCCACCGCGCATCCGGACAAAACGCAGAGAGCCGGACGCAGGCGCTTGCCGGGAGCGAGTGCCGAGTACCGCATGGCGGCGTGGAGTTCGGCCGGGGGCTCCGACTCATCCGGCAGCAGCTCCCCCAGACGCCGGTCCACGCGTTCCCGAAAAGAGGCCAGCAGGGATTCCGCGTCCACCGGGAGGAGTCTACCTGCGCCGGGGATTTGGTCCGGTCGCACGCGGCCTCCATCGGCCGGTCCCCCCTTCGTCCGGGCCGGTTGGACCAGAAGCGCCGGCATACCGCCGGTAATATCCCTCCGATGGCGCTCATACGACCCTTTCGGGCCCTCCGCTTCACCGACGATGCCGGACCCTTGGATCGGCTGGTGGCCCCCCCGTACGACGTCCTTTCTCCGGCCCAGCGCGACGAATTCGCCTCGCGGTCGCCGTACAACATCGTCCACCTGACCCTGCCCGAGAGCCAGGCGGACGACCGAAGCAAGTTTGTCAAGTACGCCCGGAGCGCCGCCCGGCTGGCCGACTGGCGGCGAGAAGGGGTCCTCGCCTCCGAGTCGGTCCCGTCCCTCTACCGGTACACGCAGACGTTCGAGGTTCCGGGTTTCGACCGTCCGTTCCGCCGCACGAAGCTGATCGTCCTGCTCAAGGCCGAGCCGTATGAAAAGGGGGTCGTTCTGCCCCACGAGCAGACCTTTCCGAAGCACAAGGAAGACCGACTGCGTCTTCTCGAGGCCACCCGTTCCCATCTCGAACCGATCTACGGCCTGTACGAGGACGACGGGGGGTCGATCCAGCGCGAAGTCGAGGCGACGCCGGGGGCGCCGGTCGCCGACGTGGTTCAGGACGGGGTGCGCAATCAGGTCGACCGAATCGGCGACCCGGAGATGATCCGGAACCTCGTCCGACTCCTCGCCGACCGCAAGGTCTGGATCGCGGACGGCCACCACCGATTCGAGACGGCCGTCAACTTCCGGTCCAGTTTGGGCCCGAAGCCCGGTCTCGTCGCCGAGGACTTCATCATGATCGGTCTCAGCAGCATGGCCGACCCCGGTCTGATCATCCTGCCGACGCACCGGATCGTCCACAAACTGGACGTCGGGCTGGCCAAGCTGGACCAGATCTTCCAGACCCACTTCCACACCCGGCGCGTGCCGAACGTCGAACTGCTGGCCGAGATCGAGCGGCTGAGCCGACCCGACAACCGCGTCTTCGGCGTCGCCTTGCCGGGGGGAACCGGCCTTCTTCTGAGCCTCGACGACGCCGAGCAGGCGCTCCGCTGGATCGAGGGCGACGGGAGCGTGCGGCTGAAGCTGCTCGACGTCACCATCCTTCACCGCGTCATCTTCGAGAAGCTCCTCGGCCTCAAGGGGCTCGACTTCTTCGGCTACACCCGCGACGCGGGCGAGGCTTTGGCCGCCGTCGAGTCGGGCGCGGGCGCGGCGTTCCTCATGGTCCCGCCGAGCGTCGAAGACATGCGCCAGATCGCCCTGGGCGGCGAGAAGATGCCCCAAAAGAGCACGTACTACTACCCCAAGCTCTTGAGCGGTCTCGCCATGTGGTCGCTCAACGACTTCGACGAGGGGCAAGCCTGACCATGGAGATCCGATTGCTCGGCACGGGAGCGGCGGACGGCATTCCCGGCTTTCACGCCGACAACCGGGTCAGCCGCTATGCCCTCGAGCACGGCGGAAAGGACATCCGCACCCGGACCGGCGCTCTGATCGACGGGCACATCAAGATCGACCTTCCTCCCGACACCTTCGCCCAGCTGATCCGAGACCGCCTCAGCGCCGAAGACTGGACGGCCCTGGTGTTCACCCACAGCCACGACGATCACTTCGCCCTCGAAGAGATCCAGTACGGGATGTTCCCGTTCGTCGATCGGGAGTACCTCCCGTACCCGATCTACGGCAACGCCACCGTCATCGCCCGGTTGAAGGACCGGTACCCCGAGTGGCCGATCGAGTTTCAGATCACGAAGAGCTTCTGCCCGTTCGAGCACATGGGCTACCGGATCACGCCCGTCCACGCCCACCATCTCCTGGAAGAGGACGCCCAAAACCTCATCATCGAGAAGGATTCCGCCCTCCTCTATGCCACCGACACGGGGATCTGGCGCGAGGAGACCTGGCAGTTTCTCAAAAGCTACCGGCTCGACGGCATCGTCATCGAGTGCGCCGAAGGCTTCGCCAGCACGGCGTACTACGGGCACCTCGACGTCGAAGGGTGCATCGAGGTGGTCACTCGGCTTCGAGACTCGGGCGTGCTGAAACCGGGGGCCAGAGTCGTGACGACGCACCACAGCCACAGCGGCGACGGCACCCACGCCGAACTCGAAGCCGCTCTGAACCCCCACGGGATCGACGTCGGTTACGACGGCATGGTCTTCGAGGTGTGACCGCACGGCTTTTGCCGGCACCCGAACGTCCGTAAAGTTAGGCCGCAAGAAGGAGAGCCTGACATGCTCAAAGAGTTTCGCGAGTTTGCCATCAAGGGCAACATGATCGATTTGGCGATCGGCGTCGTCATCGGCGCCGCTTTCGGGCGGATTGTCGACTCGCTCGTCCGGGACGTGATCATGCCTCCCGTAAGCTTCCTTACGGGCGGCATCGACTTCGGCAACGTGTTCTTCGTGTTGCGCGAAGGCACGCCCGCCGGACCCTACGCATCGCTCAAGGCCGCGTCCGACGCCGGGGCCGTGACCCTGAATCTCGGCTTGTTCCTCAACTCCCTGATCACGTTCCTGATCGTCGCCTGGGCCCTGTTCTTCGTGGTCAAGGCCATGAACCGTCTCCGCCGAGCCCAAGAGCCCGCCCCTGCCCCTCCGCCCGAGCCGCCCGCAACCGAGGTGCTCCTGGGCGAGATCCGAGACATCCTCAAACAAAAGAACTAGGTTTTGGGTTTTGCCGGCGATTGGACCGAAGCCATTCGGTGGGCAGGTTCGTCCGTATGAGTGCCAAAGGACTGGCGGGCGCAAAGGCTAGGATGGCCTCTTCCGCATCTCGAACCGCGTGAAGCCGCCGCGTCTGGCCCGTTCCCGGCGAGCGCGCCCCGCCTGTCGGCGCGCACGGAGACGCCCGAACGTAGCCGGGCCGTCCAGTTTGGCTAAAGAATCGGACGAACGGCCATACTCTTGTGTATGCCCAATTCGTTGGCGGGCAAATGGTTCGGTTTCCACCGCGACCCCGATTACGACGCCGGCGCCCGATTTTTCGAGCAGGGCGAGCTGGAAGACGCGGTCGCCGCGTTCGACCGCTGCATCGCGAACGGGCGCGACAAGCTGGCGGTGCGTTTGGCCGTCGTCGGACGCATCGAAGCGTCCATCGCCTTGTCCGACCGGCTCTGCGCCGAGGGCGCCCCGGCCCGCGCCGCCGAAATCTTGGAGGGGTCGGTCCAGCTGCAGCCCGACTACGCGGACCTCCATTTCCGCCTCGCCAAGTGCCGAGGGGCGGCCGGAGACCAGAAGGGACGCGGCGAGGCGCTGGAGGCCGCCCTCGCCATCAACCCCAACTTCGCCGAAGCTATCCTTCACCAAGGGGTGCTCTGGATTACGGAAGGACGCGAGGAAGAAGGGTTCGCCCGCATCGAACGGGCGATCGCGATCGACAACCGTTTCGGCGGCATCGCCTTCCGCCGGGCGTTGCGGGCCTATCGCGAGGGTAAGCCGGAAGAGGTGCGCCTCCATCTCGACGAGCTGCTGTCCCAGAGCGGGGACGACGTGTCGCGCTGCCTCGCCCAAGCCTCCCTCCTGGCCGCCCGGGGAGAGCTGGTTCAGGCGAGTCGCGAATATGAGCGGGCGATCGCGATGGCTCCCCGCTACCCCGACATTCGGTGCCGCTACGGCCAGACCCTCCTGGAGCTCGACCTCCTCTCCGACGCCGAGGCGCAGTTCCGGGTGGCGATCGAGCTGAACCCGAACTACGCCGAACCGTACGCCCAACTGGGTCTTGCCCTGCGCCGTCAGAACCGGGAAGAGGAGGCGCTGGCCGCTTTCCGAAGCGCGCTGAAGCTCGATCCCTCGCACGTCATCGCGGCCGAAGAGGTCCGTCGTCGGCGATAGCGCGCCGCGAGACCGGCCGGTCCCCCCTCCTCGCCGCGCGCTCGGGCCGGGCGCTCCGCAACCTCGAGCCCGGCGCTTTGGCCCCCTCCTCGCCGCTCCGGCCGAGCGGATGTCAGTACGGGCTGGAGAAGCCGAGGCTTCGGTGCCGCTTCTTGGCCAGGCCGATCTGCCTGGCCATCGCCTTCGCCCCGGGTCCGCCCTCGCTTTCCCGCCGCCTCACGCAGGACGCGGGGTCCAGCCGCTTCAGTTCGGCCGCGTCGGGGGGTGGAATCCCCCGGGCCCGGCAGGCCGCCTCCACCCACTCCGCCCGAAGAGCGGGTTCGCCCGCCGCCGCCGCCATCCGCACCGCCTCGCCCGTAATCTCGTGCGCCACCCGGAACGGAATCCCCCGAGACGCCAGCAGGTCGGCGAGATCGGTGGCCACGCTGTAGCCCGACGAGGCGGCCCGACGCATGCGGGCCACGTTCCACTCCGCGCTCCCGATCATCGTGGCCGTCAGCTCGAGCGAGTCGGACGCCAGGCGGATCGCGGCGAAGAGGGGCGGCTTGTCGTCCTGAGTGTCCCGGTTGTAGCCGAGCGGCAACCCCTTCATCATGGTCGCGATCTGAACCCACGACGCCACCGACCTCGCGGTTCGGCCCCGGATCAGTTCCGCCATGTCCGGGTTCCGTTTCTGGGGCATGATGCTGGAGCCCGTCGTCACCGCGTCGGACAGCCGGACGAACCCGAACTCGGCGCCCGACCACAGCACCAGTTCCTGCGCGATGCGGCTCAGCGACAGCATCAGGGACGCGCCGGCGTGCAGGGCGTCCAGCACGAACGACCGGTCGGACGTCGCGTCGAGCGCGTTCGGGATCGGACCGGCAAACCCCAGCTCGGCCGCCGTCATGCGCCGGTCGATCGGAAACCCGGTGCCCGCCAGAGCGGCGCTGCCCAGCGGGCACCAGTTCGCGCCGGTCAGGACGTTCTGCCAACGCCATCCGTCGCGCTGGAGGGCCCAGAAGTGGGCCATCAGGTGGTAGCCGAGCGTGATCGGTTGGGCGGGCTGCTGGTGGGTCCACCCCGGCATCAGCGTCCGCCGGTGGGCCGAAGCCGTTTCGAGCAGCACGCCCTGAGTCGACTTGATTTTGCCGAGCAGCTCCTCTCCCGCGACCCTCAGCCGCAGCCGGGCGTCGGTCGCCACCTGGTCGTTGCGGCTCCGGGCGGTGTGCAGCTTGCCCGCCACCTCTCCGACGATCTCGCCCAAACGAACCTCGACCGCGGTGTGGATGTCTTCGACGTCGCTCGGGAGTCGGTCGGGACCCTCGCTCAGGATCTGCTCCAGACCCGAGATCAGGCTTTCGGCTTCTTCGGACGTCAAGATGCCGGTCGCCCCGAGCATCCGGGCGTGGGCGATGCTGCCGAGAACGTCCTCCCGCCAGAACTCCAGATCGTCGGCCAGGCTCTGTCCGAACGCCTCGACCCGTGCGTCGGTCGCCGCCCCAAAAGCCCCGCCCCAAAGCTTCTTCATGCGACGATTATGGGGGCTCCGCCGGGCCCCGAACCGGACGCCCGGCGCGACCAGGCTCTAGTCGGCCGGGCGCCCGTCGAGGTAGGTCGTCTTCTCGACCTCGGTCGAGCGCAGGAGCCAACGCCCCTCGTGCCGGCGGAACGTGTGCACCGCCTCGATCGTGTTGTCCCGAAACGCCGGCCCGGCGACTCGTCGCGTCGTCTGGACCGCCCGAACCGTCGCCAGGTCCCCTTCGATCTTTTCGACTTCGGCCCGGTCGATCGAGACCTGGAATCGATAGGTCCGAAAGAGGCTCTCGGCCAGGCCTCGCGTGAGGTCGCGGTCGGGCGATTCGGGGTCGAATCCCGCCATGTAGGCGTCGAAGTCGTTGTCGTTGAACGCCTGCATCGTCCGGCT
>JBDNCL010000199.1:0-5263 GCA_046719655.1 Fimbriimonadaceae bacterium | reverse complement strand
CGAGCATCCAGCTACTCCCGCTCCCCGGTTCGGGAGCGCGGAACCGCCGTCGGGTCAGCCTTGCGGAAAACCGACCGAACCCCTCGTCGCCCCGCCCTGGGTCCGATCGCCCCGCCGCCCGGCAACCGGCTCCCGGTGCCCGGCCGGAGAGGCGGGCGCGGGAAGCGACGCGGGCAACGTCCCGACAACGGTATCCTTCTTGCGTGTCTGAGTGAACGGCCATGCGCATCGTCCTCTCGACCACCACCATGTCCACGACCTTCAACATGGCGCGTGGCATTCACGAGCACAATCCGGACACGTTTCTCTTCGCCGGCTACCCGGCCGACCGGCTGGCCAAATACGGGTTTCCGCCCGACAAGACCCACACCTACGCCTGGCCGATTCTCGCCATGTTCGCGGTCGGACGAGTTGTCCGAGGGCAAGGCTTCCACCAGTGGGTCGAACCTTGGCCGAAGATCGTCTTCGACCGCCACGTCGCCGGATCGATGGGCTCCTGCGACGTGTTCTACGCAACGTCGTCGGTGGGGTTGGAGTCGGGTCGGAAAGCGAAAAGGCAGGGTGCCGCCTGGATCTGCGAGCGTCCGTGCAGCCATATCGAGACGCAGGATGGGCTTCTCAGAGACGAGTACGCGAGGCACGGGATGCGCTGGCCGGGCATCCATCGCCTGATCATCGAGCGGGAGAAGGCGGAATACGAGGAGTCGGACGCGATCGTGGTGGCGTCCGAGTTTTCGCGTCGGTCGCTGGTCGAGCGCGGAGTCCCCGAAGACAAGATCTGGGTGATTCCTTACGGTGTGAATCTGGAGAGCTTTTATCCCGACGGCGATCCGATGCCGGACGCGTTCCACGTGCTCTACGTGGGTCAGAGATCGATTCGCAAGGGGCTCGCCTACC
Source organism: Fimbriimonadaceae bacterium (assembly GCA_046719655.1). Lineage (GTDB taxonomy): Bacteria > Armatimonadota > Fimbriimonadia > Fimbriimonadales > Fimbriimonadaceae > JBDNCL01. The sequence goes on along the minus strand of JBDNCL010000199.1, from coordinate 4,366 downwards.
TGTTGGACGCATTCGAAGCCCTCGATCACCCGGCGAAGAGGCTGACCTTGATCGGGGCCGATACGCCGGATGGCTTGCGCGTCGTCGAGCGGGCGAAGCGCATGCCGTCGGTGGAGGTCATCGGGTCGATGCCCCAACCCAAGCTGAGGGGGCACATGAGCCGGGCCGACGTGTTCGTCCTGCCGAGCGTGGAAGACGGATACGGGATGGTGGTCGATCAGGCGATGGCGTGCGGGTGTCCGTGCATCGTGTCGCGCAACGCGGGCGCGGCCGACTCGGTCGCGGAGGGCGAAACGGGCTATACGTTCGAGGCCCGCGACGTGGGGGCGCTGACCCGGTACCTGCAGGAGTTGGCCGACAACCCGGAACGGCGGCGGTCGATGCGGATCAAGGCGGTCGAGGCGGCCCGGAAGCGCGGAGACTGGTCCGTGTTCGGGCGAGATTTCTTAGCCCGGTGCCAGAGCCTGAGACCGGGCAGCGCCTGAGGGGGCCGCGAACGGATGGCGGAGGGGGGAGGGTCCCGGGCGACGGGCGCGGAGATGGCGGGCGCCGCCGGCGGGGGTGGCGGCCGGACGGCGGAACGACAGGAAAGGATCCGCGCAACGGGTGCCGGCGGCGCCCCTCCCCCAGCGGCGGCCCTTGTCCCGTACCCCGCCCTTCTCCGACACCCGACACCCCGAACCGAGGCGAGCCGGTTGCCGTACCGCGGCGAAGGCCGGGGTTCGGCCCGCTTCGGCCTTTGCGTCACCCCGGCGGAAGCCGGGGTCCGTCGGCTGCAGGCTGACGCTGGGCCGCAATTCCCCGGATTCCCGCCTGCGCGGGAATGACGGTTCGAGGCTCGGCCCCCCCCCCCGGTGTTCGTCACCCCGGCGGAAGCCGGGGTCCGTCGACGTCGGCCTTTCCGGTCCGGAGGTTCCCCGGATTCCCGCCTGCGCGGGAATGACGGCAAAGGGTAGGGCTGAGGTGTGGTGCAGGGTAGGAGCCTTTCCGTCACCCCGGCGGAGGCCGGGGTCCGTCCCGCTTCGGCCTTTCCGTCACCCCGGCGGAGGCCGGGGTCCGTCGGCTGCAGGCTGACGCTGGGCCGCAATTCCCCGGATTCCCGCTTTCGCGGGAATGACGATTCTGGGTTCGGCCGTCAGGTGCCGCAATTGCCCGGATTCTGCTTCCGCGGGAATGACGACGCGAGGACTCATTCGTCCGCCTTCGCGGGAAGGACGCCATTCGGACACCCCCCACCCCGGGGAAAGGCCGCGACACCCGCTGCTTCAGCGCGCCGCGCTAGCGCCGTTCGCGCAACATCTCGCGCACCTTGAGCACGATCATGTACTCGTAGATCGCCTGCAGGCGGGCGTAGGTGAGGCCGGCGCGGCCGTCGAGGAACCCCCCCTTGAGGACGTAAAGGATCAGGAACCGCAGGGTCGGGCGCGCCGGCAGCCGGTGGAAGATCCCCTTCTGGTGGTAGCGCCTCTCGTGGAGATCGCGGGCGAAGAGCGCCCGGACCAAGGAGACCCGAACGCGATGCTCGCGGTCGACGATCTCCTGAGTCGCCTCGAGCGTGCTGTACCAGTTGTGCCGCTCGAACCAGTGCGACATCCCTCGGCTGAAGGGGTAGTGGTCGAGATAGCCGGCGAGGTGCCCCACCGGCCCGTTCGGGACGGAGACCGGGTTCACGAGCCGCTCGTAGCGCATCTTGTCGGGTCGAAAGAGTCGGAGATAGTAGGGAGTCGCCTGAACGTGCTTCAACCAGCGACCGTGCAAGAAGTCCCGTCGGCGGATCTCGAAGGCGACCCGGTCGCCCGGTTGCTCGGCAGCCCGGCGGACGGCTTCGGCAAGTTCGGGGGTGACCCGCTCGTCGGCGTCGATGTAGAGCACCCACGGGTGTCGGAACGGCAGATTCTGCAGGCCCCAGTTCTGGTGCGACGCCCAGTTGTCGAAGGGGCGTTGGGTGACGGTGGCGCCCCGCTCGCGGGCGATGTCGACGGTCCGGTCGGTGGAGCACGAGTCGAAGACGTGGACGTCGTCGCACCACGCAACCGAGTCGAGACACCCGGGCAGGTTCTGCTCCTCGTTCTTGGTGAGGATCAGGACAGAGACGATGGGATCCCCCGAAAGATCAGTCGATCATAGTTTTCCACCATCCGCTCCTCGGTGAACCTCTGTCGATAAATGTCGGTACACGCCAGGCGCATCTCTTCCCTTATTGTCGGCGACTCCGCCCAAGCGTCGAGGAACGAGGCGGCCGCTTCCGGCAAGCCTTCCGGAACCAACCAGCCGGTACGTCCGTGTTCGACGACATACGGCGCGCCCCCCGCATCGGAGCAGATGGAGGGTACCCCCGCCGACGCTGCTTCGGCGAATACCAGTCCAAATCCCTCGAATTCGCTCAGCAGCATGAAGATATCGATCGACCGGTAGAAGTCGGTCGGATCGTGCGGGCGACCGATGACTCGAGCGCGTCCGGGAAGGTTGCGGTCGACCAGTTCGGACAGTCTTTCGAGTTCCGGCCCGGTTCCCGCAATGACCAAAAAACCTGATCGGGCGAAGGCGCGGCTCGTTCGGCAGGCCTCGACGACGCGTTCCACCCGCTTTTCGGGCACCAAACGAGCGAGGACGCCGACCACGAAGCCGTTTTCAGGCAAGGCCAGGCGGGCGCGAGCTCCCGGTGCTTCGGGAACGGAAGGGCACCCGATGGGAACGATCTCGACTGGTCTGTTGCCGGACAGGTGCCGAATCTGCCCTGCGGCGTACGGAGTCGTCACGACCAAGGCGTCGGACCAGCGGGCCGCCAGCTGGTGGCTCAACCGCCATGCCCGAGGCAGACGTCGCGTATCGTGCGGGTGGTGGAGCGAGACGACGGTTCTTCGCACGCGGGCGAATCGGGCGGCCACGGCGTCGCCGGCGTGGGCGAGGATCCCTCCGTAGTGGAAGTTCACGTGCGTGGCTCGGAGACGGCGGAGTTCGGACGCCAGTCGGAGGGCGGCCACCAACATCCGGCGCACGCGGAGTTCGCGGACCCACGGAGACAGGACCAGGCGCTCCCGCCAGTCGTCCATGCCTTCGAGAAAGTGGGCGCTCTGAATCGGCGACTTGGCGAGAAAAGCCACGGACCGATGCCGGGCCAACCCCCGGGCGATCGCCTTCGAGACCCGGTCGGTCCCGCCGTCTCCGGAGCCGCCGAGGGCGACCACCAGGCGAGCGTCAGTCGTCAAGCGTTCGCTCCCTGATCGGGCGGCACGGGTTCCCGGCGCACACCGTCCACGGGGGGACATCCTTGGCGACAACGCTGCGGGCCCCGACCACGGCCCCTTCTCCGATGGTGACGCCGGGGCCCACGAAGACCCAGGCCGCGACCCACGCGTCCCGACCGACCACGATGGGGCCGTAAACCAGAGGCATCGACCGCTTGCTGAAATCGTGGGAGCCCGTGCAGAGGTAGCAATATTGCGACACGGTCGCGAAGGCTTCGATCCGAACGGTGCAAAAGTTGAGGACCTCGGTTCCGAAACCCAGGGTGGCGCGGTCCTCCATCTCCAGATTCCACGGCATGAGGATACGGACGCGGCCCTTGACGAGACAGGTTCGACCGATCTTGGCCCCCATCAGGCGCAGGATGGCGATGCGGGCGGCAGAGAGAGCGTCGGGCAGAGCGAGGAAGAGGGGTTGGACGAGGTACTGCCAGATCGCCCTTCGAATCTGGATCGACCGAGACCATCCTTCGTGCGCGGTCAGGGGCCTACTCACGTCTCGTCGGTCTCCCGGGGTGTCGAGCCCGTACGATTGCTTCCATACCGAACGGCTTCAATAGACGAACCCCTCTCGGCGGGTGAAGTACTTGCCGTTTCGGTCGATCTCCTTGACCTTTCTCGCCGGTACGCCCGCGTAGAGCACGCCCTCCTCGGCGAGGGCCTTGGCCAGGAGAGAGTTGGCGCCCAAAACGCTGTAGGAAGGCAATTTCGCCCCGCCGAGGATGGTGCACGCGGTTCCAACGAAGCAGTATTCTCCGATCTCGATCGGGTGGGCATCCTGGCGACCGTCTTGGAGGTTGATGCTGTGGGTGAGGATCTGAGTCCGGTAGCCGGCGAGGGTGGTGAAGCGCCCGATGCGAACCGGGCACGTGCAGTCGATGAAGTGTCGGCTCGTGATGGCGGCTTCGTCGTCCAGCGTCAACGTCGTCTCGCGGCCTTTGATATGGGCAAAGTGCCGTTCGTGGCCGGTCGGGAAAGCCGAAATCCAGTTCAGCGGGCCGATGATTGTGTTTCGACCCATCTCCAGTCGGTTCAGACCCTTGACGACGTTGAGGTGTCCGATGCGGGCCCCCGGTCCCAGTCGGAGGGCGGCGGGACGAATCCAGCCGATGCCAAAATCG
>JBDNCL010000198.1:0-5285 GCA_046719655.1 Fimbriimonadaceae bacterium | reverse complement strand
ACGACCAGCTCGCGCGGGAACCCTTCTTCCGGCAGGACGACGTTGAGCTGCCGGACGAACAGGATCGCGGAGAAGGCGGCGACGAAGTACAGGGCGCCGTCCAGCCGGATCCACCGGCTTCCCCGTCCCAACGTTCCGACCAGGCCGCTGAACAGGGTCCCGACGACCACGATGCCGATGAACGCGTATCCGATCTCGGGTCGGGAAAGGGCCATGCCCACCGAATAGAGGGGCAAAATCCCGCCGAGGGCGACGAGCAGGTAGTCGAGGACGTTGACCTCGGATCGGCGCCAGAGTCGGGTTGCGGTCCGGGCGGTCGCGATCACGTCTGCACACCTCCGGCGGCGCCCGTCACAAAGACTTTGGCTCCGGCGTCGCGCAGGGCGCCGAGGAAGTCGGGGTCGGCCGCATTCGGGACCGGGGACTTGGCGTCGGGCTGGAACGAGGCGGCGTCGAGAACGATGCACAGCACCGTGTGTCCGTTGCGCTGGAGATCCCGAATCACGTCCGGAAGTCCTTCGTCCGGGACGGCGAGCAGCAGGTACACGGCGCTGCCGGGGATCAGTTCGTGCCACATGCGCCGAATCTGGACCGACATCGGGGCCGGGTCGTCGGCTTCCAGTTGGGACAGGCCCATGAGGATCTGCCACTCGCGTTGAGAGGGGTCGAGCGCGGGCGGGCCCGAGTCGACGCCGATCAGACGCACGTCGATGCCCTGCCGCACCATCGAGCCCATCAGATAGGCGGCGTGCCCGCACATGCGCTCGAGAGTCGTGTGGGCGCCCCGGCCGACGTCGGACCCCTTGGTGGTCTGGATGATCAGGCTGACCGCGCTCTGGGAGCCGGTTTCGAACTCCTTGACCAGCAGTTTGCCGGCCCGTGCCGACGAACGCCAATGGACGTAGCGCATCGAGTCGCCCTCGGCGTACTCGCGCACGCCGCGGGGTTCGAGACCCGGTCCGCGCGAGAGGCCGTGCTCGCTCTCCTCGAAACCGAAGCCGGCGGAGGACGGAAGATCGACCTGGATGGGGATCGGCCGGGGAAGAACCGTCAGTTCGGCGGGCGGGGTCTCGTACTCGCGCGTGGTCGCCACGATGCCGAACGGATCGGTGCCGACGACGTGGACGCCCGACCACCGGAAACGCCCCCGGCGCATCGGTCGGAACGAATACCGGGCGGCGACCGGTTCTCCGAACGTCGGGGCGATGGGCAACGCGGGGGTGCGGTCCTCGACCGCCAGTTTCCGGGGCAGGTGGTCGGAAATGAGGGTGAGGGGGCGCTTGACCGGCCGTTCGCTCCAGGCCAGAACCTCGACCGTGACCAGCTCGCCGACGCGGGTGACTTCGGGGACGCGTCGGTCGAACCGAAGCCCCTTGACCGCGAGCCAGGACTGGATGCGCGTCGCCACGATCGCTCCCGCCATCGCCGTGCTCATGTAGAAGAGCGCGGTCGAATTCAGGAGGACCGCCACGACGAGCAGGAAGAAGGCGGCCGTGGTGAGGGCGATGCCGACGATGTTGCCCATGGTTCGCTTCGACTCGAGCCGGTTCCGCCCGACGGTGGTTCAGTCGAGCCCGGCCGGGATCGGAGCGGGGACGGTGTCGAGAATCTGGCGGACGATCTGCTCGGCGGTCGAGCCTCTGGCCCGCAGGTCGGCCCTGGGCAGGACGCGGTGCGACAGGATGTAGGGCGCCACGTGCTTGACGTCGTCGGGCCGGACGAAGGACGCGCCCGAGATGGCGGCCAGAGCCTGAGCCGCCCGCATCAGATGGAGGGACCCTCGGGGGGACGCTCCGGCCAGGAGCTGGTTGTGGGTCCGGGTCGCCCGCACGATGTCGACGATGTACTTCCGGATCGACTCGTGGACGAACCAGTCGCGGATGGCGGCCTGGAGGCGCAGCAGCTCGGCCGGAGTCGTCACGCTCCCGACCGAGTCGAGGGGGGTGGCGTTTTGCTGGCGCCCGAGGATGTCGGCCTCGTCCTCGCGCTCCGGGTAGCCCAGCGACAGGCGCGAGAAGAAACGGTCGAGCTGGGCTTCGGGCAAGGGATAGGTGCCCGTCATCTCGATCGTGTTCTGGGTGGCGATGACGAAGAACGGCATGGGGAGGTCGCGGGTGATGCCGTCGCTCGTCACTTGACGCTCCTCCATCGCCTCGAGCAGGGCCGACTGAGTCTTCGGCGTGGCCCGGTTGATCTCGTCGACGAGCACCACGTTCCCAAAGATGGGTCCGGGACGGAAGCTGAACTCGTGGGTCCGCTGATCGTACACCGACGAACCGGTGACGTCGGATGGGAGCAGGTCGGGGGTGAACTGGACGCGCCGGAACTCGCCGCCGATGCTCCGGGCCAGAGCCTTGGCGAGCGTCGTCTTCCCGACGCCCGGGATGTCTTCCAGCAGAAGGTGCCCGTTGCACAGAAGGGTGAGGACGGACATCCGCACCGTTTCGGACTTGCCCACGATCACGCGCTCGACTTCGGCGACGATGCTCTGGGCGCGTCGGGCGACGTCCTCGGGTCGGGTCGGGTTTGGGTCTTCGGGCATCGGTCGATCCGTGATGACGGCTGCCTCCACGCCGGTGCGTTCCGTGGTACTGGTTTCGTTCGTCAACTCATCGCCCCCAAAGAAGCCGGGCCGCTGTCGGGCCGGGAGTATCGACGCCGCGACAGGTTTGGGCAACTCCACCCTTCACTTTACGTCAGCACGGCCGGCTCGGTTGTCGTCGGTTGCGCGGATGGGTCCCCGATCCTACCGGGTTTTCGGGAACGCGCGGCGGTGGTTCGGAACGGGGAGACGCGCCCGACCTCCCAAACGGTCGACGGCGCCCGTCCGGTTCTCGCCGGTCGGGCGCCGTCGGAGCGCGGGTCAGCTCAGGAGCCGGGTCGGGTTTTCGAGCAGCTCCTTGACGACGTTCATGAACTTGGCTCCGACCGCGCCGTCCACCACTCGGTGGTCGAAGCTGCCGGTCAGGTTCATCCGCTGGCGCACCTCGAGCTCGCCCTCGTCGTTCACGACCACCTTCTTCCGCGCCGAAGCGACGGCGAGGATGGCGGCGTTGGGGGCGTTGATGATGGCGGCGAAGCTCTCGACGCCCAGCATGCCCATGTTCGAAATGCTGAACGTGCTGCCGCTGAGCTGGTCGGGCGAAAGCCGACCTTCTCGCGCCTTCACCGCCAGTTCGCGCGACATCTCCGAGATCTGGCGCAGGGTCAGGGCCTGGACGTGCTTGAGGACGGGAACGGTCAGGCCGTCCTCGAGGGCGACCGCCATGCCGATGTGGACGGCCCCGAACTGGACGACCTTGTCGCCCTGGTACACGGCGTTGACGCTGGGCATCTGCCGAAGCGCGACGGCGCACGCCTTGAGGATGAAGTCGTTCACCGACACCTTGCCCGCGCCCTCCTCCTCGAACGTCTGGCGCAGCGCCTGCAGCCTCTCCACGTCGACTTCGACCGTGACGTAGAAGTGGGGGATCAGCTGCTTGCTCTCCGTAGTCCGTTGGGCCGTGATCTGTCGGATCTTGTTGAGTTGGACGACCCGGTCCTCGGCCTGGATGTCCACCTTCGGCAGAGGGGCGGCGGTCGAGAAGACGGGGGGAGCGGCCGGAGTCGGCTTGGACTTGGCGGCCGATTCGCGGACGTCCTTCTCGGTCACGCGTCCGCCCGGGCCCGACCCGGCGACGGTCCGGATGTCGATGCCGAGTTCCTCGGCCAGGCGCTTGGCGAGGGGGCTCGCCTTGACGCGGGCCCCGCCCGAGGTCGCGGTCGTGGCGGTCGGGGCGGCCCCGGCGGCTTCGGCTTCGTCCGCCTCGGCGACGGGCGCGCCGTTGGAAGGCGGCTCGTCCGACTTGGCGGGAGCCGATGCGCCCCCGCCGGCGGCCCACGACTCGGGCACCGTCTCACCCGGAGACAGGACCAGGCCGATCGGCTTGCCGACCGGCACCGTCTCGCCGCCCTTCAGCAAGAGCCCGCCGAGAACGCCGTTTTCCGGTGCGACCAGTTCGAGGGTCGCCTTGTCGGTCTGGATCGTCCCGATCGGCTCGCCGGTTCGAACCGCGTCGCCCTCCTTCTTGAGCCACTCGAGGAGAGTGCCTTCTTCCATGCCGTCGCCCATCTTGGGCATGATGATTTCGGTCATTCGTTGCTTCCCGCCTTGTCGTCAAGGTTACCCGTCGGTGTGCCGCCGGCCCGGTCCGACCGTGTCGGTTCGAGACGGTCGGTGCGCTCGCCCGATGTCGTGTCGGAATCGGCCAACTCGAACGTGTAGCGGTAGAGCTTGCGGCCGTCTCCCATCGGCACAACTTCCTTCTTCGTGGTGATCGGGTCTTTCATCGCGTGTGGGTGGACTCCAATGCCCAGGCGGCGGCTCCGAGCAGACCCGCGTCTTCCACCTGTTGGGCCAGGACGATGCGGGCGTCGTCGAAAAGCTGGGGAATGGCGACGTTGCGGGCGGTCCGGACCGCCGGTTCCAGGATCCAGGGGCCCGCCTTCGCGATCTGTCCGCCGATGGCGAACACGTCGGGCGCGAACGTGTTGATCAGCGAGCCGATTCCCACTCCGAGGTAGGTGCCGACTTCGTGCCAAACCTCGATCGCCAGCTCGTCGCCTCGGTCGGCCGCGTCGGCGAGCATCTTCGGACTGACCTGGGAGTAGTCGCCGCCGCACATCTCGCGGAGCAGAGAGGGGCGGCCGCGCACGAGCCGCAGGGTCGCTCGCCTCACGATCGCATCTCGCTGGCAGTACGCCTCGATCGACCCGTACTCGCCCGACGTGCAGTCGAGGCCTCCGTGCTGGACGATGGTGTGTCCGAGTTCGGCGCCGCCCTTGTTGCCGCCGAGAAGGAGAAGGGGGCCGCTCGCGTGGCCGCCGACCGAACTGCTCGACAGGACCACCCCGCCGCCGACTCCGGTTCCCAGCGTCAGCATCACGAGGCAGCGGGCGCTCCCCTGACCGGTTCCGAAGCTGTACTCGCCGAGAGCGGCCAGATTGGCGTCGTTCCCGGCGCAGATGGGCAGGTTCAGGAGTCTTTGGAGCGGTTCGCGGTACGGGACGTCGACCCAGTAGTGGAAGACGCCGTTCACCCAGGTGCCGAAGTTCGGCGACCACCGAACCATGCCGCTCGGCTCGTCCACCCATCCCGGGATGGCGATGCCCACCGCCTCGGGGGCCATTCTCGCTCCTTCCGCCGCCTCCCGGACCGTCCGGGCGATCGCCTCGAAGGTGGCTTCGGCCCCCTTTTCGGCTTCCGACGAGTTGCTGATTCGGGGACCGACGAAGCTGCCGTCGTC
>JBDNCL010000197.1:0-5357 GCA_046719655.1 Fimbriimonadaceae bacterium | reverse complement strand
GGCCCAGGCACCGGAATGTTGCGTTACAACGCTGTGCCCGATATCGGACTGCACCGCCGGCAAGAAGTGTCCGTGGGAGGCGTGCCGCCGACCATGCTCAACAACCGTGTTCGGGCCCAGGCACCGGAATGTTGCGTTTGCCGATTGGTGCGCCAAGACCGGCGGCCTTGCCGACTTGGCACATTCGTCCGGTCAGGAAGGTTCCTAGAAAAGGGACGCGAGGCCCCTTCCGCCTGCCAGACACAAAGAAGCCCTCAAGCAGGACGGAACTCGCGATGGCGCCTGCCCGTTTCGGGGCCACCTCAAGCAAATGGAGAGGTCGGTATCGACCGGACAGAGGGAAGAGGCCGCTGAAGGCTTCTGGATTCTAACGCCCCGCCCAAACAGCATAGGGGGCGGGCTCTCGCCCCGCCCCACAGTTGCTCTCCCCACGAACGGAATCGCTGGTCAGGCTCGTTGCCTTCGCCGCCTCGACCATGCGGCGACCAAGGCGCCGATCCCGAGCGTCACGGTCGCTGGCTCCGGAACCGGGACGACGTCGAGGTTGGCGCCGGTCGCCTGCCAGGCATGCAGGTCGCCCTCGTAGAGTCCGCCGAAGATTCCGATGTTGCCGACGTAGGTGCCGTACGGATGGCCGGCGTTGGCTCCCCAACTCGAGTGGGCCCCGGTCAGGCTTTCGCCGCTGCCGATGGTCTGGTCGAACCAGTTGCCGTCGAATCCCAGAAAGTCGAGCTGGTCGGAGGCGCCGCTGCTGCCTAGACCGAACCCGGCGACGTACCACGTCGTGGTGACGATGTCGTGGCTGCTCTGGTTGTGGAAGGTTGTGCTCGCCGCCGCGGACTGACCCGCGAAGATCGATCCGGGGATCAGCGTGGCCGTGACAGACGCGTGCAGCGAGTCGATGACGCGGATGGTGAACTCAAAGGTTGCCAGTTCGTCGAATGCGCTGTCGTCGCCGCCCCCGAAAAGGCTGACTCCGAACGTGTAGAAACCGGCGTCTACGGTCGAAGCGATCTCGCCCCAACGGCTGACCAAGCCTTCGAAGGTCAGGTCCATATCGCCGGTCAGGGCGGTCCCGAGCGCATACGTGTTCTGAACGAAGTTCCCATCAACCCAACCCAGGTAATCCAGGCCGACGTTCAGGTCGATGTCGGAGTTCCAGCCGGCTCCGCCCGTGATGACCACGTCGTTCAGGTAGAGATCGGCGTCGCCCGCAGACCGAGAAAAGTTCACGCCGAAGCGGCTTTGAGTCCAGGCCATGCCGCTCGAGTCCTTGACGCCCGACCGGATGTCGCCTCGATGGAGGCTCCAGCTGTTGGCCAGCGCCAACGACGTCAGCACGGCAAAGAGTGCGGGCACCAACGCCCAGCGATAAGCAGTTTTCATCAGAATCTCCTTCTCTTGGAAAGGCGGGATACCCGCCCGTTCGTAGGCTAAGGCAGTGCACCGTTACCGGATCGTTACCGATCTTGCATCGTGGTGAAAAAGGGGCCGTACAATCGCGTTTGTGGGCTGGGAACTGCGGTTGGGCGGCGGGTTCGGCGTTTGGCGCGACGGGGTGCCGCAGCCTGGTCCCCCAAACGAGTCCGTCGCCGCTCTGCTCGTGTTGCTGGTCGACTCGCGAGGGGCTCTAGATCGCCGGCAATTGGCCGACACCCTTTTTCCGGGTTCGTCCCCGGAGAACCGTTTGGGTGCCTTGAGGCAGACTCTCTTCCGCCTCCGCCGGTGGTTGCCCGACCTCAGAGTCGCCGCCGACCACAGCCGGATTTCGCTTCTGAGCGAGGTTCATCTCGATCTTAGGCTGTCGAATGGCGTCAACGCGGTTGGCCTAGCGCTTGCGGACGGAATCGACCATCCCGTGATCGCGCGGTTTCGGGCAGTGCGGTCCGAGGAGCCGGATGAAGGGTCGGAACTTCCCGAGGAACTCCACTATCGAGCGGTCGTGTCCATCGCCGCCGTCGACCGCGAGGCGGCGCGGATGATGCTCTGCGGCGCTCCCAGCGTCGGGTTCCTGCTCGCTCCCGGAAAGCTGGCCCACCTTCTCGACTTGACTCGGCCGGCGCACCTCGCGGAGCCCAAGGCGATCGAGCACCTCGAGATGACGGCGATCCACCTGTACTGGATCGGCCGGATCGATGCCGCCGTCAAAACCTATCTGCGGGCCTTCAAACTCGCCAAGTCGCGACGCGACGGGAGCGCCATGGCTCGGGCCGCGGCCTACCTGCTGTTCCTGTTCATCGAATGGGGGGAGATGGGCGCCGCCCGAGAGTGGTTGGCCGTGCTCGGGGACGCCGACCGAACCGAGCAGCAGCGCCTCCTGCTCATGAACGCCCGCGCCAGCTTCTTGTGGAACGACAACCGCCTGGCCGAAGCGGTCGAGATGATGCGGGCCGCCGAACCCATGATGCGGTCGGCGTCGCACTGGGATCGCGCGCACTACTTCGCCAACCGGGCCGTGCTGACGTCGGAATTCGGCGACCGGACCGCGACGGCCGAGGACCTGGCCGCCGCCAACGAGGCCATCGTGGGCCGGCACGACTTTGCCTCGCGAGTGTGCGTCAAGCTGGTGGAGGCGACCCTCCTCGCCTGGCAGGCCGAGGAGCGTTCCTGCCGACAGGTTCTCGAGGAGTCGTTGTCGATGTCCTTGGCCGCCGGCCACGCGTGCGGAAGGTGGTACACCTCGGAGCTTCGGGCCGAGCTGCTGGCCCGCTTCGGCCGCACCGAGGAGGCCTGGCGTCGGTGGCGGACGGTCGAAGAGGATCGGCTTCAGTCTTGCGTCCGGCTGACCCCCCGGTTGGAAGCGCGCAAGCGCCGGATCAGGGCGATATGCGGCCCGGTCTGAGGCGCGGCCCGCTCAGACAGACGCCCAGGCGTCAGCGCAGTTTCCATCCGCACTCAGGCTGAGACTTCGAGGTTCCGCTCTGCCAAGGAGATCTTCACGGCCTCGTTCTCCTTCGGCAGCTCTGAGTCGGCAAACGTCTTCGTCATCCCTTCCCGAGAACTTGCGATCCAGGCGTACGAGGTCGCCTCGTCCCGCCCACGCACCTTCCAGACCTCACTCGCCGGCTCGCCCATCGACGCCTTGCCCAGTCTTTTGAATATGTGCTCTACGGAGAACTTCGACCGCTTCCCGGCAGCTCGCGTCCTTTCGGGACGCCAACGACTCCTCTCAGGCCGTCTTCACGAAGGGGGGCAGACCGAATGAGAAAATGAAGAACAGTCGAGCGATCGAATACGGGACAACGGTATGATGGACAACATAACTCCGACCATACAAGAGCGTCGTCGGCGAGCTGGGTCGTTTCCATCTCGATGAGCAAAGGGTACAAGATATGTTTAGAAAAGTGATTCCAGGAACAACAAGCCGATTGACGATGGTCGACCATACGGAAACTTACGGACGACACGTCTTGTCCAAAATTGTCAAAGACTTGGATGTTTCGCTGTGTGTAGATTTAGGATGCGGAAACGGAGACGACTTGATCATTGTGAAAAAGCATAACCCTAAATGTGAACTGATCGGAGTTGACTTTGGGGATTGGAACAAGGAGAAGTTGATCAATAGGGGTGTCAATCCCATTTCCGTCAATATTGAAAATCAACGACTCCCGTTCGGCGATGAGACTATCGATTTGCTTATTGCAAATCAGATACTGGAGCATACGAAAGAAATATATTGGATCAATCACGAAATTTTCAGAACGCTGAAAGTGGGCGGATGTCTGTACGTGGGCGTCCCAAACGTTTTGTCGCTTCACAATCGTATTCTTGGATTGCTTGGAATTCACCCAACTTGCATAAAGATGATTTCTGCCCATGTCAGGGCGTTTTCGAAGAACGACACCATTCTGTTTTATCGGGAGATTGCGGGCAGATTTGCTGTCGTGGACAACTTCCATGGTTCACAGTTTTATCCATTTCCGAAGAGCCTGGCACGCCCTTTGGCGACCCTCTTTCCGTCCCTGGCATTCTCCATCTTCTTTTTGATAAGGAAAACAGAAAGGTACCAGGGGGAGTTCGTCGAATGGCTTTCGAAGTCCCCGTTGGAAACGAATTTCTACGCAGGTCATGATCTCTGACAAATCGGTCCATCGGACATTGTCCGCCGGGCTCGACATCGCAGGCGACCTGAAGCGTTGCCCCGCCGTCGACCTTTCGACCAGAACGACACCAGAGAGCCGAGTATGCGGCACCGTATCGGCAGCCGGCACCAAACAGGGATTGTGCGCTCTGAGAGCGCTCCAGGACGGGTGTTACCGCTGAACTCGGCTGACGCATCGCTCGCGCGCTCGTAGGGCCGGGGATTTGCCGTCGTTGCCGACGAGGTGCGCAAACTCGCGGAGCGGGCGGGCAACGCGACGAACGAGATCGCCCAACTCATCGCCATGGTGCGGGCCGGAGTCGACGAGGCGATCACGGCGATGGACCGGAGCACCGAACAGGTTCGAGTCGGCGCGGAGCACAGCGCCGACGCCAAGACGGCTCTCGCCGGAATCCTGAATTCCATTCGGGCCGTTTCCGAGATCGCCGACGAGAACGTTCAGATGACGGAGCGCATCACGACCGAGGCGAACCTGGTCGAAGGCGGGATCGGCACGGTGGCCGGGGTGAGCGAAGAGACCGCCGCCGCCGCCCAGCAGATGAGCGCGAACAGCCAGCAGGTGGCCGCCTCGACGACCCAGGTGGCGCAGGCGATCCAGCGCCAGTCGAAGTCGGTGGCCGAGGTGAGCCGCATCGCGAGCGAACTGGACGCGATCACGCACGAGCTTTCCGACGTCCTCGCCCGGTTCGAGCTCGGCGACGACTCTTCCCGGCCCCATCTCCGAGCAGCCTAAGGTGCTTTCGGTTGGAGACGGGCTTGCCGGCGGCGTTCGGGACGGGGGCACGGCCCTGCCCGGACGTCTCGGTCCGAACCGCCGCGTCAGAAGGCGGCCGCTCCCACGGTGCGACGGTGTCTTTGGTGCCCGGTCCGACCGCGCCAACCACCGCCTCCAAACAGTCCGCGCTTCTCCGCACCAGATGACGAAGTTATCCGCACGAGATGACGACTTCATCTGCACCAGATGAGAGAGTTATCCGCACCAGATGACGACCGCGTCCGCACCACATAACGGCCGCACCTGCACCACTCATAGGACCCAAGCTCCCAGACCTTCGCGAAGGTCCGAAACTGCGCTCCGCGAAAGCGCTTGCGCGAGTGTCGGCAAACTGCAGGTATCGGAGACAAAAAGGTACAGTCGGACTATGTATGCCTCTCGTATTAGATGTCGCGCACCTCAAAGTGACGACACCGACACGCAGTACCAAGAGTCTTTGTCTAGGTGGGAGGCTTTGGCTGACGGCGACTCGGCAGCCGA
>JBDNCL010000196.1:0-5375 GCA_046719655.1 Fimbriimonadaceae bacterium | reverse complement strand
AGTTGTCGGCGAAGATCGTGTGGTGGACGCCGTAGCTGAAGCCGCCCGTTTGGGCTTGCTCCCAGTTGGTCGGATTGTTGACGGGCGCTACTGGGAAGGACGGCGATCGGAAGATGCCGTCGGTCCAGCAGCCTGGGTGACGCCGGAGTTCGGGTTGCGGAAGGAAGGACCGTTCTCGACGCACCGGAGTATCGTCGCCGTCCACGTGATGGGGACGCCCCCGAACCCTGCTCGGACGAAAAGTTCGCGTCCCCGGAGTCGGCGCCGGACAGGCTCGTCGACGGACCCACCTCCTCGATGTTGCTTAAAGACGAGGCTTTCTTCGCGGCGATCTCGGCCTGCGAAGACACCGGGAACCAAATGGCGGCCAGGATCGCGACGATCGCGACCACGACCAGCAGCCCGACGGGAGCGAACGCACGGTTTTCATGATAGTTTCTCAGCACGGAGGATGGGGATTCCCGTCCGATTCGACGGCGGCGCCGCCGTCGAATCTCGCACGCCGAGGGTCATGGGCAATTCGAGGTCGCGTCGGCCTTCGGGCAGATCGTCGATCTGGGCCAACAGGAGACGGACGGCGGCCCACGCCATTTCGCGGATCGGCTGGCGGACGCAGGTCAGGCGGGGCAGGGTCTTCTCGCTGTGCGGGGTGCGGTCGAACCCGATCGCGCTGATGTCGCGGGCGACCAGCCAATCGGCGGCACGAGCCCGGTCGAGCAGGAGGCCGGCTGCCGCTCCTTCCAGGCGAGGACGGCGGTGTGCGGTGGACGCGACGCAAAGCAGGCGTCTGCCTCTTCCATCCGGCTGCCCCAGACGCGGACGTCGACTTCGGACACCGTCAGGCCCGATTCGGCGCATGCTTCGAGAAAACCGGCCAGGCTCGCCTGGACGTCGGGGACGTCGGCTTCGGACGCCTCCAGGAAGATCAGAATGCGGCGGTGCCCCAGCTCGAACCGGTGCCGGACGGCCAACTTGGCGCCTTCGCGGTATTCGGCCGAAACACGGGCCGCCGCACGGCGGATGAGTTCGGCGGTCGCCGGGCTGATCCGAACGTTCGACTTCTTCCCGTCGAGCACGGCCGAGACGGCGGCGACGGACCGCCCGCCCTCTCCGCGATCTGCTTCGGCGTTGTCGATCCGGACTTCCTCGCCGGCGTGCGTCGCTTCCGAAGCGAGTCTTCGGCGTTCTGGGGATGGCCGGGCCGCTCCTTCCGCGTCCTCTTGTGCTCTTCGGGGATGTTCCGCGAGTCGATACAGGCGGCTCGACGCTCGTTGGACTCCACGACCTCGCTTTCCGCCTCCGCGCGAGCGCGCCGAATCCCGGCCGCCCGATCCCGCCGAGACGCCAAGCCCCGAGCGTGCGGGAACCCGGAACCAGCGGACGACGTCCATCGCTGGAACCAACGCTCCAACGGTTCGTCCGGCCCCAAGAGCCTTGATTGATCGACCCAACGACGATGCTTTCGCCCTAGGCGACCCCAGGGGTGCTCGGACGGATGTGCCCGCACGCTTCCAGGTGCTCCCGCAGGACGTCGAGAACGAGGTCCCGCGCCGCCGGGTTGGCGACCCGCACCTGAAAGGTCTGCTGCGTCCCCTTCTTGCCCTTGTCGTAGCAGATTCCTTCGATGATGTTTCCCGTCTTCGACGCCTTCAGGCGGACATGCGGGCGGGAGGGGGGCGATCCCGTGTTTTTGAACTCGCCGAACACGATCTCGGTGATGCCGTCCACCCGGGCGATTTCGTCGAAGATTCTCGCCGCTTCCAGTCCGATCTTCGCCCCCCAGATCGTGCTGTGGTTGTGGCGGCTCACCCGGCGAATCACGAGCGGCGCGTCGTGGACGGTTGGCCGGGGAAGCATCGCCTGAGACTTGACGACGGACGGACGGCGCCCCCCCTCGCGATACTCTTCCCACGCCCGCCGGACGGCGTCGTAGTCCGTCTCGTGGAGCGGGTCGGCGCCCAAGGTGGCGAGAGCCTCCCAGACCGCCTCCTTGATCTGGGCGGTCGTGAGGACGCGCTCGTCGACGACGTCGTCGAACAGCAGCGACAGCGTCTGGGTGACGATCGCCCTGGTCGGCACCACGTCTCCGGTTCCGGCCGCGAGACACGCCTTGCGGACCGACTGGGACAGTTTTCCCCGATCGAACGGTTCCTGGACTCCCGACTGCTTCTGCACCGCCTTGATCAGACTCTGCGCCCGCAGAAAGGTGCGGATGGCGTGCAAGGCGGCCGGCAGCGTGCGTTCGACCGCGTCGGCGTAGAACGCCAGCATCCGCGACTGGATCAGATTGCTGTCGCACACGGCCACGATCTTCCCCGCCATGTGGGCGTGGAGGACGCCGAACGACGTGCCGATCGACTCGCGCCACATGTTGGCGAGCACCGCATCGGCGTTCCGGATGGCGTCCGCATCGGCCTGCACCACCTCGAAATCGGAACCGTCGGGAGCGATGAGCTTGTCGGTCGGATCGATGAACTCGAACTCTTCCGAAAATCCGCGCTTGAGCTCGTTTCTCCAGGCGTGCCGCTGCTCGGGGTTGCAGGCCGAAATCGGCCCCGCGAGATAGACCGTAGGCTTCCGCATATGCCTTCAGCATAGCCGCAGATCGGGTACCCGGACCAACGGTTCCGACCGGAACAAACCCGCCCGTTCCCGCGATCCCCCTGGTCTGGAAAAGGTCGGAAACGAGGCGACGGACGAACGAAACGGCGACACGATCCGTCCTTCCCCGTAAAGCCCGTTCCGGCGCCGATGAGCACCCCCGCGCCCCCAAACCGCCGAGTGGCCCCGTGGTCGGATGTGCCGTTTTTCGTCCGTTTTCGAGCCAGCCCAAACCGGAGGAAGCTACCATGAACTCGATGAAGCGAATCCTTGCCGCCGCCGTCGTCGCCGGGGTCTGCGCCGCCGCCGTCGGCCAGCCGAACGAGCTCTTCGCGCTCCGTTTGAGCGAACCCTCGCCCGCCCGCTCCGGGACGCTCCCGAAAACCAGGGTGGAGCCGATCGCCAACATCGCCGCGTACCTCGTCGGCGTCGCCGCCAGCCAGATTCGATTCGCGCAGATCGAGGTTGAGAGAGTCACGAATCGCCGCAATCCCGATGGACCCGGCGGCTCGACCGCGGTCGGCCATCTGATCGAGGTGCACGAACAGACCGTCCTCTGGCTGCGGGCCCGCAACCCGGCCACCGGCCGAACCCAATCGACCGGGGCGCGCGGCGCCGTTTGGACCATCCACGGCGACAGCGTCACGAAATGGGGCAGCGAGCCCGGCTTCTTCTTGGCCGACAAGCCGGGGCAGGCCACCCTGACCGTCCGCTACGCCGGCCAGCAGCGGGCGATCAAGGTCAACGTTCTGCCGCGCGAGATCCAGAATCGGCACGAAGACGTCGACGTCTGGTTCATCGAGCGGCTCCCGCGGATCGACTTCGACGGACCCAACAACGGGCTGCCCGTCCCCGGATCGCAGGTCACCTGGCGCGCCCACGTGTTCAACTGGGGGAAGACTCCCGCACCAGTCCGCTACACGTGGCGCCTGAACGGCGAGGTTCTCGCTCAAGGCGAGCGCACCGTCCCCGTCGGCCCGCCCGGCATCGAGTCGACCCATTTCGATCTGCCGTGGACGTGGACCGCCGACCGGCACAACCTGTCGTTCCAGGTCGAGGTCCTCGACGGGCGCCCCCAACTCGTCTCCGGCAACAAGGAGATCGAGATCCAAACGAACGCGATCACCCTCGGTCTGTGGGTGGAGCGGTCCATCTGGGAGTTCATGCACGAACACCAGCACCGGTTGCCCTCGAACGACGCCAACAGCTTCGCCGGCTGGGGCCAGCGGATGGTGCGGTTTTGGAACCAGATGTTCAAGGACGCGGTCTGGGAACACTTTCCGGACGGGATCACCGAACGGGTCCGGCTCGACCGCGTGGTCGTCGTGCCCGACTTCGCCCTGCCCTTGGCCGGCGGTCTCCCTTCCAACAATCCCGACCTTCGCGACAAGACCATCGACATGATGTGGGGGGTCGAGTCCGACGGAATCGTGCCCGGGATCCAGCTTCCGACCAGCCACTGGTGGTCACCGGAGGCCGCCATCCAGGACTACAACGACGGCGTCTTCGAGCGGCGCGAGCGCGACCGACCTTTCTGGATCGGCCTCGGCTACATCCACGAACTCGCCCACGCCCGCTATCTCATCGACGCCTACGGGTTCAACGTCCATTCGGGCGAGGGCGACGACCTGAACAACCGCCTCATCCTCGTGACCGACGAGCACGGACCCATCCTCGGTCGATATATGCCCATCGAGCACGACATCCAGCATTGGCAGCGCTACAGCGGCCAGATGGGCGGCAACCCCTGGATATGGAGCGCGTACGAGGCGATGTGCTGGAACCGGGTCGCCGGACGACGCGCCCGAGGCGGCAACTACAACGCGCCCAGCACGATCGGCGAGTTCCTTCAGGACATCCCGAACGAGATCGTGCTCCGGTTCGTGGATACGGACGGCAATCCGCTGTCCAACGCCATGTTGCGGGTGTATCGCGCCCAAGCCCGGCCCGGACACTGGTACGGGAAGCTGTACCCCGACACGGTGGCCATCCAG
The DNA here is from genome assembly GCA_046719655.1 of Fimbriimonadaceae bacterium. Taxonomy (GTDB): domain Bacteria; phylum Armatimonadota; class Fimbriimonadia; order Fimbriimonadales; family Fimbriimonadaceae; genus JBDNCL01. The sequence goes on along the minus strand of JBDNCL010000196.1, from coordinate 780 downwards.
ACCCAGCTCGACAGCCAAGGCCGCGTCACCCTCGACCGGAAGCTCTGGGCGGCCGACGGCGTCATCCGGCACACGTACGGAGTCGCCAACGGCGTCGCTCTCCTGCGCGTCACCCACCAGGGCCGGCACTACTTCCGGTTCGAAGAGGTCACCGACGCCAACATCGCCTACAACCTCGGCCACCGCGACCGATTCGAGTTCACGAGGGTGATTCCGCTGAGGACCGGGAACCCCGACCCCAGCCAGTGGAACAGCCAGCCCGTCCCCCACCCGCTCGAGACCTTCTTCGGCCGACGCCCGAGTCCCTAGAAGCGACCGATGTCGTCGCACCTCCGTTCAGGGCCGGCGCCAAGCCGGCCCTCGCTGTGTTTGCTCTCGTCGCCGCAGCGGATACCTGCCGTCCGCTGTCTTCGCGCCTCGTCGGCCGGGCGCTCGTCGAACCGTTCGAACCCATCTTGACAAGACCCCGAGCCTGCCACCGTCCGAGCCGATTGCCGCGCAAGGCCGCAGCTCCTCGGCCAGATCGCCCGATTAACGGCTCGACGGTAGACCAAACTCAAACAACATCGATAGGAATCCGGCCTACTTGCGGGCCCAGCTGGCGCTCGCGGAGCTCAAGGCTTCCATACGCGCGACCCTCAGCCATGGACCAGCCGAGGGCATGACGAATGCCCAGCTCGGCCGGAGCCTCGGGATCTACGCCGGTCACGCCGGACACGTGGGGCATATCTCAAGATCTTTGCTCGAAATGCTCAAGTCGGAGGGGGTCTTGGGCCACGA
>JBDNCL010000195.1:0-5387 GCA_046719655.1 Fimbriimonadaceae bacterium | reverse complement strand
ATCTCAGTACCAGCCAGTCTGGAGATTTCGGTCGAATTCTCCGTACATGCGGGCGATCCCGTCGCCGATCCATCGGGCCTGCATGTCGCGCCCGAACCACTGCACGCCTCGGAACTGACCGTTCAGAACGATGCGCCCCGTCCCGTAGAACACCTGTCGGTTGTGCCCCGCCCATTCGCGGCGGACGTTGCCGGTCACTTGGAGAGAGCCGTCGAGCGGGCTGATCCCCTGGTACTTGGCCAGGCGCTGCCGATCCTCTTCGGCTCGCAGGCCGCTGATCAAGACAGTTCCGGTGAAGGCGATCTCCAGGCGGCCGCGACCGTCCAGCAGCTTGAAGCTGCCAAGTCGGGTCTGCAGGTGCAGGACCCCGATGTCGGTGGAGCGGTTGCCCCTCTCGGCTGCGGCGGGAAGCGGTCCGAAGATGGTGATCGGGACCGGAGCGGCGGCACTGATGGCGGCAACGGCCAGAGACACGAGGGTCAGGGCGGCGACGCGGTGAACTCGCATAGTGTGGTTTCGTACTCCTCAAGCGCCTCGAGGCTCGTCGGATTGTACCAGCGATCGGGCGGAGGTCTGGAACGGTAAACGGCCCCCACCGGGCAACGGTTCCGGGGGACCGGCCTTCGACGGCGTCCCGCGTGTCCGCACAAGTGACGCCCCCGTTGCCATCGCCGCCGCCACAACCTTAAGAATCGTCAAGCTATGATGCATCCCGTACTCGGGACGGTGTCTTTCCATATTAGGAATGGGCTACCGTGAAGCCGTATCCGGACTTCCGCATGAAGATTGGTTCCATCGTCTCCATCGTCGTCGCCAGCTTGGCCGTCTGCGGCATGTTCGTCGCCTTTCTGACCCAAGCCAGTCCGTACGTGACCGTTGCCCAGGCGAAATCGGTCGGCGACCGCACCGTCCATGTGCCCGGCAAGCTGGACAAGTCGACTCTGAAGCGGGACGTTCTCAACGGCCGCGTGACGTTCGACATCACCGATGCGGACGGCAACCGCATGCCGGTCGTCTACGCCGGCCCCCCGCCCGCCAATCTCGGGAACGCGACCGAGGTGGTCGTGATCGGGACCATGCAGGGGGACAGCTTCCACGCCAAGGACATGCTGATCAAGTGTCCCACCAAATACAAGGATCAGCCGAAAGCGGCGGGGGCCGTCACCGCCCCGGCCGCGGCGGCGACCTACTGATCGCTTCCGCCCGTCCGAATCGTCCGGTGTCCGTTTGCAATCCTACGTCATGCCGCCCGTCGATCTTCTGAATCTTCCCGTCGCACCGCCGTGGTCTCTCGCCCTTGGAGCCGCCGGGCGATGGCTCGTAATCGGGTCAGGTGCCTTGTTCGCCCTGTCGGTTCTGGCATCGATCCTCGGCACGAGGTCCCGCCGCTGGGATGCGGTCGCCGGGTGGGCCTTCGGGTTCGGGACGGTCGCCATCTGCGCCGCCTTCGGCATCGTCGTGTCGCTGTTCGTCAACGACCGATTCGAGTTCAACTACGTGTTTGCCCACGGCGACTCGCGCAACTCCATCCCTCTGAAGGTGGCCGGCGCATGGGCCGGGCAGGAAGGGAGCTTCATGTTGTGGGCCGTGACGTCGGCCGTGTTTGCCGGGATGGCCCGGAGGGGCACGGGCGAGCTGAGGCGCTGGTACACGGCGACCTGCGGCCTCTTTCTGGCCGCGCTCAGCGGCATCATGGCCAACGAGTCGGCGTTCCGGTACGACACGATCCACGGGCAGGTCCTGGTCCCACCAGACGGCAACGGCTTGGCTCCCGCCCTCCAGAACTACTGGATCGTCATCCACCCGCCGATCATCTTCCTCGGGTTCGGGTCTCTGCTCGTCCTCTTCGGATACGCGGTGGCCGCGCTGGGCACCAAGCGGGTTCTCGATTGGCCCGCCAAGGCGAGACCTTGGTCGATTCTCAGCCTGACCCTGGTTGGTCTCGGGCTCTGCCTCGGCGGTTTCTGGGCGTACGAGACCTTGGGTTGGGGCGGGTTCTGGATGTGGGACCCGGTGGAGAACACGAGCTTCGTTCCGTGGGTCGTTCTCGCCGCCCTCGTGCACGGCATCATGACTCAGATCGCCCGCGGCCGCTGGGTTCTCACCAACGTGCTTCTCGCCGGTCTGCCGTTCTTGGCGTTCATGTACGGCACCTTCCTGACCCGGTCCGGGTTGCTCGCCGACACGTCGGTGCACAGCTTCGCCCAGATGGACAACAACGCCCTCAAGCTCCTGGTGGGCTTGTTCTTCGCCTACACGATCGGCTTTCTCGGCTTCTGGGCGTGGCGGGGCTCGAAACTCCGCCGGGAGTTCAGCGTCCCCAACCCGGAGACTCCGGGCATCCACCGCGAGGGGATGTACCGGTTCGGCACGTTCCTCCTCACCTTCTTCGCGCTGGCCACCGCCGTCGGCATGAGCGTGCCGATGTTCATGAGCCTGTTCGGGCGCGACCCGAAGGTCGTCGAAGAGTGGCTGTACCACCAGGTTCTGGCGTGGCCCTTCATCCCGATCATGCTCGTGATGGGAGCGGCTCCGTTCGTCTCCTGGCGGGGAATCGGCTTCAAGGCCCTTCTCAAGCGGCTCTACGGGATCGTCTGCGTCACCGTCGGTCTCGCCGGTCTCACCCTGATCGCGGTGACCAGCCCGAGCATCGCCGGTCAGGAGATCGGCAAGAACACGGTCAACCTGATGGGGGTGACGGTGGGGGCCATCCCGTGGGTCCTCTTTCTGGCCGGTCTCTGCTGGTTTGTGGTCGTCTCCCACACGTGGCGGGCGGTCGAGCTGTGGAAACGGTCGAAAACTTCGGCGCCGGCGTTCATGGTGCACGTCGGGGTCGCCGTCGCCCTCGCCGGTCTGATCGTTTCGCGAGGCTTCGAGCGAAAGGACCAGGTCGTCCTGCAGCAGGGCATTCCCGCCGTCGCCCTGGGTTGGGTGGTCGATTTCGAGAGGCAGGAAGGCGATCTGATGGACCGGGACAACAAGATCACGTTCCGGGTTCAGGGCGACGGCTACGAGTACCTCGCGCGTCCGGGCTTCTACTACATGCGCGGCCAGGACGGCGAACTCAACCCGATGGTCTGGCCCGACATCAGCGTCCGCCCGCTGTACGACATCTATCTGGTCCTCCATGCGATGGAGTTGAACGCGAGCGAGCTGACCGTCTTCGAGCCCGGCGAGACGAAGGACCTCGCCGGCTTCAAGGTCACCTACCGCAACATGACGCAAGAGGGCGAAGCGGGCATGCTCGGCACCAAGTTCGGAGCCGACGTCCTGTTGGAGGGGCCCGACGGCGAGAAGTTTGAGGTCAATCCCCAGATCGAGCTGGCCCAAGGAGGTCTTCGGCAGCTTCCCGCCCTGGTCGGGGAGAACTACTTCCTGACGATGCAGGGTATGGATGCCGCGACCCGAGGGGTCAACCTTCAGCTGCACTTCCTCAGGCCGGTGTGGTTCGTCGAGGTCTTCTACAAGCCCCTGACCATACTGGTCTGGATCGGCGTGGGTATCATGTCGCTGGCCGGTTTCTGGGCCGCCTGGGTTCGAAGATTTCGACCCAGACCGAGCGGCGGTCTGCCCGTCGGGAGCCCGGAAACTCCGGAGGTTTCCGAAACGAATGCGCCTACTCCAGTTGCTTAAGGCCAAGATCCACCACGCGCGGATCACCTATTCGAACCCGGACTATGTCGGCAGCATCGAAATCGACCAGGAACTCCTGGACAGGGTGGGCATCCAAAACGGCGAGATGGTCCAGATCTGGGCGGTCGATCATCCCGCCCGCCTGAACACCTACGCTTTTGGGGGTCCCAAAGGGGTGATCGGGATGAACGGAGGCGCCGCCCGCTTCTTCAATCCCGGAGACCGGGTGATCATCTCCGCCTATACGTGGACGGACGAGCCGGTCGACCCCAAGATCGTCCTGGTCGACGACAACAACGCGTTCGTCCGAGAGATGGAACCGTTCCATGTCCAAGGCTGATCCCGACCCTGGGCGGAGCTCGGAGCCGACCCCCAGCGACGCGATCGAAGCCCTCCTGCGGGAGTCGGGGGCGATTCTGAGCGGCCACTTCCTGCTCACGAGCGGGCGCCACAGCGACGTCTACTTTGAAAAATTCCGGATTCTCGAGCGGCCCGACGTTCTGAGCCGCGTGTGCGCCGAGATCGCCCGGAACCTTCCGCAAAGGCCGGACGTGGTGGCCGGTCCGACGACGGGCGGCATCATCGTGGCGTTCGAGGTGGCCCGACAGGTGGGCGCTTCCGGGCTGTACGTGGAACGCGAGGATGGCGAACGCGTCCTGCGCCGCGGGGCGACGATCCAACCCGGAGCGAAGGTCCTCGTCGTCGACGACGTCCTCACGACCGGGGTGTCGGTACGAGAAGTCGTCGATCTTTTGCGTCGGCAGGGGGCCGAAGTGGTCGGCGTCGGCGTTCTCATCGACCGCTCGCAGGAGCCGGTCGACTTCGGTTGCCCCATGTATGCCGCCTATCGAGTCGAAGCCCGGAGCTACGCTCCCGACGAAGTCCCGGACTGGCTCGCCGCCATCCCGGTCACCAAGCCGGGGACCCGGCCGATGGGAACATGACCCTCGCCGCCGCGCGGCTGCGCGCGGACGCATGTCGGCCATCGAGCCGAGAATCGGGCCCATGCGACCGCGCGGGGTCGACGCTCAGCCGATGTAGAGCAGCGGCTCGCCGGGTTGGACCAGCTGGCCGTTGGCAGCCACGATCCTGTTGACCCGTCCCGCCATCGGGGCCGTGATCTCGTTGAAAACCTTCATGGCTTCGATGAGCGCAACCACCTGACCCGCTTCGACCGTGTCCCCTTCCTTGACGAAGGGCGGCGCCGTCGGGCTGGGCGAGGCGTAGAAGATGCCCGTCATGGGGCTGGAAACGGGTAGACCGACCGGGGTTTCGACGACGGGGGCGGCCGCGGACACCGGCGGGTCTTCCGCAAACTCCTCTGCGACAACCCCATCGGACGGCTCGACGACCGAGGTGGGCCGGGTCTTCCGGAACGCCACTCGCCAACCTTCGCCTTGCAGCTCGCCTTCGGCGAGGTTGAACTCGCGCATGAACTCGGCCAAGTCGTCGATGCGGCGGGTGAGATCGCTCATTGCGGGCATTATGGCCGTTCCGAATCTCCGTGGCAAGGACGAGGGACACCCGGTCAGAACGTCGTGCTTTTCCGGTATTCGACCCGTCGGCGCTGAACTTCCGGCCGCTGTCGGCCGATCGAAACTAGCGTAGGCTTGGCCGAGTGTTCACGCCGCAATCGGCCCAAACCTCCAAGGAGGAAGCATCATGATGGCCTTTCGGAAGGTCATAGCCATCTTTGCGGCGTCGGCGGCCACGGTCGTTGCCTGCGCCGCCCCGACTACACTCGAAGAGCAACT
>JBDNCL010000194.1:0-5402 GCA_046719655.1 Fimbriimonadaceae bacterium | reverse complement strand
GGGCGATCTGACCGACCTGGGCGCGACCCGAGCGGATGAACTCGGCGAAGGCTCGGACGTCGCGGGTCGACCCCTGGAAGACCCTCACCACCTCTCCGGCCGGCGACAGCACCACGTAGACGGGCAAGGCTCCCGTGCCCGTAAGCTTCTCCTGCAGCGCCTGGTTCGCCCGGTCGCTGGGCGTATCGCGGTCCGTATAGAGCTTGACCGTGATCATCTGCTCGAACTGCTCGGCGATCTGGGGCTGCGGGAAGATGTTCTTCTCCATCGCCCGGCAGTTGGTGCAGGTCACGCCGGTGAAGTCGACGAAGAGCGGCTTTCCGGTTTGGCGCGCTTCCGCCAGGGCGCCTTCGAAGTCGTCCCGCCAATGAATCCTCCCAGCCATCGTCTGCTCGCGGCCAGGGTACGGGTTCGGCGGCAGGAAGGCGCTGAGTTCTCCCATGGGCGCACCCTGGATGGCGGCCAGGCAGTAGAACGCCCCGGCGAACGAGGCCAGGCCGACGAATCGGCGCCCCCAGCCGATCTTCACCTCGCCACTTTCGGTCGCGATGCGGAACCAACCCATCATGTGGAGGCCGGCGACCAGCGCGATCATGGCCCAGGTCGCCAGGAACACGGGGTGGGTCAAGAGCCCCCACTGGAAGACGAGGTCGATGTTCGAGAGGAACTTGACGGCCGCCGCCAACTCGACGAAACCGAGGTAGATCTTCACGTTCTGAAGCCAGCCGCCCGACTTGGGCAGGGTCGCCATGTACTGGGGGAACAGAGCGAGGAAGAAGAACGGCAGCGCAAACGCGGTGCTGAAGGCGACCATCCCGGCCAACGGCGTCCAGATCGACCCGCCCGCGGCCGCGCCGGCGAAGACGGTGCCGACAAACGGAACCGTGCACGTGAAGCTCACGAGCGTGAAGGCCAGACCCATCAGCAGCGGTCCGAGGACCTTCGACGTCCGGCTCGCCACGTTGACGCGATTCACCAGACCGGACGGCACGCCGATCTCGTAAAGACCGAAGAGGTTCAGGGCCAACGCCACGAAGAGCAGGGCGAGAAAGGCGTTCACCCACGGGTTGGAGCCGAGCTGCTGGGCGCCGGTCGCTCCCCAGATCGAGGTCAGGATCAGGCCGAGCAGCGAGAACGTCCCGACGATGCCCAAGCAGTAGGCGGCGGCTCCTCCGATATTGCGGCGGACCCCTCCTTCCCCGGTCTTTTTCGAGAAGAAACTGACCGTGATCGGGATCATCGGGAAGACGCACGGGGTGGCGAGGGCGGCCAAACCCATGGCGAACGCGAACAGAAGGTACCAAATCAGACCGCGTTCCTGGGCACGCTGGAGGTCGGTGGCGAACTGGTCGACGGCGGCTCCCGGACCGGCGCCTCCGCCGGAGCCGGTCGCACCGGCGGCCGGCGTGTCGCCCGAACCCACCTGGGCTTCCTGTTCCGGCAGCGTGGTGATGGCCGCCAGCCTCTCCGGACGGGCCGGCCCGGGCTCGACGTCGAACTCGACCGTGAGATCCACGGTTCGGGGTCGGTCGCAACTGCGGTCGTCGCACGCCTGAGATCGAACCGAAACGACGACGGTTCGTCGACCCGTCGCCCCGTCCGCCACTCGGACCGGAACACCGAACGCCGGTCGGTTGGAGTACAGACCGACTTCGATCTCGAAGTTCGGGTCGAACTTCCGGACCGGAGTCGGCCCGACGATGTCGCCGTTGGCAACGAGAGCCTGACCCCCCTCGAGCGTGATGGTCGTCACGACCGGCCCGTCGCCTTCCGTGTCCCGCGAGTAGATGTACCAGCCGGGTTGGATCGTCGCCTGGACGACGATCTGGGCCGACTCGCCGGCTCGAACCGAGGCCGGTTCGAGGCGAGCCGACCATTCGACCGGGCCGCCGGCTTGGGCGAACGCCGACGCGGCGCCCAGGACGGCGACGAGCGTCGAGGCGAGCCGGACGCCGACGCGTTTTGCCAAGTTCGGAATCATGTGAGAGCTCATACTCCTGAAACGCCGGCCTTTGCTCCGCCGATCACGGACAGGATATCCCATAACGGTCTTCCGGCCTGGCGGAGGCCACAGGTTGCGGTGCCGTCAGACCTCCCGATGAAGAAAGACGTACGCGGACTCGATTCGTTCGGCCATGTGCTCCACCCGAAACTCCCGATCGTGCCGCGCCCGGGCCTCGAGACCCATGGTTTTGGCGAGGCTCCGGTCTTGGGCCAGCTCGGTGCAGACCTCGGCCAGGGCGGCCGCATGCCCGGGCGGAACGAGACGGCCGGTGCGGCCCTCCGCGACCAATTCCGGCAACCCGCCGATGTCGCTGGCCACGATCGGACGCCCCAACGACATCGCCTCCAGGGCCGAGTACGGAAAAGCCTCCTCCCAGACGCTCGGTATGGCGACCGCATCCATGGCCGCCATCGCGTCCGCCACGTCGGGAACGAAGCCGCGGGCCGTGATCGCCCCTTCCGCCCCCCGAACCGCGGCGACGAGAGGGCCGTCTCCGAATACCTGAAACTGGACCTTCGCCGGATCGACCCGTCGCGCCGCTTCGATCAGGGTGGCGATTCCCTTGTCCGCCACCAGACGACCGAAAAATCCGACCGCGAAGACCTCTTCTCCGATCCCCATCTCGGACCGCACCGCTTCGCGCCCGCGCTTCGGTGCCAATCCGGGAACCCCGGCCTTCGCCACCCTCACCCGCTCTGCCGGCACCCCGGACTGGATCAGCTTGGCCCCGACCGCGTCGGAAACGGCGATGAAGCCATGGAACAGCTTGCCGTACTGTCTCGCCTTGGCCGAACGCCAAGGGATCGCCACATGCCGGGTCATCACGACGAGGGGCGCCCGTGCCAGACGGGCGGCCAGGGCCGGGACGAGATAGTCGGGACTGAAGTGCGCGTGCACGACGTCCCAACGCGTTTGGCGCATCAGCCGAAACAAGGCCGGGAGGCGGTCGAAGCGGTACTTCCCGTTCAGGGCGAGACGAAACTTCGGTCCCGGCAAACGCCGGTCGAGCGGGGATCCCGGCGGACACACGACCGCGACCTCGTGCCCGCGCGAGATCAGGCCCTCGGTCAGATAGGCGACGTAACGCTCGATCCCACCCCAGTCGTGCAGGCTGCTGCCGATCTGGAGGACCCTCACTCGTCCCCCAGGTGCTCCAGCAGCCAGTCCCGGTTGTTCTCGATCATGGCCGGGTACCAGTCGTGCCCGACCGGATACCGGACGAGCCGTTTGACGTCCGGAAGGGCCTCGTACACGGCTTCGACCGCGTCGGGCCGGCACGACGGATCCTTTTCCCCGAGGCTGACTTGGGTGGGCTTCGCACACCGGCTCGCCAGGTACACCGTGTCGTAGTACGAGACCGTGTTCAACAGCCGTTCGTGCCCGAGCGGGATGGAGTCGGCAAAGTCGGTCAGTTCCTTCAAAGGGTAGCGGTACACGGACCGGCTCAGTGTCTGCCGGATGTTGGCCAAAAACGGCATGTCGGCGCAGACCGCCTTCACGAACGGGCACAACGCGCCGAGCCAGATCGCCATCCCGCCCCCCTGGCTCATCCCCATGGCGCCGATCCGGTCCTCGTCCACCTCGATCTGCGCCTGAAGGACTCGGGTCGCGAGATAGGCGTTTTGGATCATGGTCCGAAACACCCACGTTTCCGGCGATTCGGCGCCTTCGGCGAAGTAGCCGCGTCCCGTTTGGTAGGTCTCCTGATGGAACGCGCCGAGACCGTGGAAGTTGAAGCTCAGGCTGACCATCCCCTCGCGGGTGCCGTATTCGTCCGGCAGTTTGGACTCCCGGCCGTAGGGAGCCAGCCAAACGAAGCCGGGCAGGCGGCGCGCTCCCTCCGGGTAGGCGATCCAGCCGTAGAGGGTGCTTCCGTGCATCCCCCGAAACTGCAGCGACTCGACCACAAACCCGGGGCGGTCGTAATCGTTTGCGAGCGAGCGACGAAAATCGAGAGGCTCGCGTTTGGCTTCGTCGACGGCCTCCGACCAGAAACGATCGAAGTCCTCGGGGATATCCCAATCGGCAGGCGTCATGCCCCGACGGCGCGTTGCTGGGCTTCCACGTGAAGACCGGTCGTCATCAACCAGGCGGTCGCCCGCTGGATCTCCTCGATCGGACCTTCTAGCTCGAGGCTGACCCACCCCTAGTCCGAGTCGATGTTGGCCCGAACGATGTTCACCTTCACGCCGAACTCTCGGCTCAACTGCCAGATCCACGGTCGGCCCACCGACTCCTGGCCCGCTGTGATGTGGATTTCGACTTTGGTCATGCCTTTTGCAATCCTTGCCGCCGGGCGCTCCCCTGCGGCCGCGCAGAGTGTACCGCCAACCGCCGCCGACGACGTCGCGACGAACCCAACGTGGGACTCTGACGGGCCGCGGACCGCGGCGACCGCAACACCGGCTTGACGCCCCGTCGTATAATCACCTACCTGAGGAACTTCGCAGACATGACCGACCGTGTCCTGGTATTCGACACCACCCTACGAGACGGCGAACAGAGCCCCGGCGTCCACTTGACGACGGCCGAAAAGCTCGAGATCGGTCGCGCGCTCGCCGAGATGGGCGTGGACATCATCGAAGCCGGCTTCCCGATCAGCTCGCCGGGAGACTTCGAAGCCGTCCATACGTTGGCGACCGAACTCCGCGGCGTGACGATCTGCGGCCTGACCCGGGCGCGCGAGAAAGACATCGAAGTGGCCGGCGAAGCCCTGGCCCCCGCCGAGCGACGGCGCATCCACACCGGTCTGGGCGTCTCCGACAACCACCTTCAGTACAAGCTCCGAATGTCCCGCGAACAGGCGCTGGAGGTCGGCATCGCCGCCGTCAAAGTCGCGCGGCGGTTCACGGACGACGTCGAGTACTTCATGGAAGATTCGGGTCGGGCCGACCCCGAGTACATGTACAAGGTCGTCGAAGCCGTCATCGATGCCGGCGCGACCACGATCAACGTTCCGGATACGACGGGCTACACCTACCCGAACGAGTACTACCACCTGATCCGGGGGATCATCGAGAACGTCCCCAACAGCGACAAGGCCGTCTTCTCCTGCCACTGCCACAACGACCTCGGCATGGCCACCGCCAACACGCTCGCCGGGGTCATGGCCGGCGCCCGTCAGGTCGAGGTCACGGTCAACGGGATCGGGGAACGGGCCGGCAACACCGCCCTCGAAGAGGTGGTCGTCGCCCTCCACATCCGGCGCGACAAGTTCGGAGTCGAGAGCAACGTCGACTACACCAAACTCGTGCCCGTCTCGCGCCTCGTCAGCCAGAGGACCGGCATGCTCGTTCAGCGCAACAAGGCGGTCGTCGGGGCGAACGCGTACGCCCACTCGAGCGGCATCCACCAAGACGGCGTCCTCAAGGAGCGCACGACGTACGAGATCATCGAT
>JBDNCL010000193.1:0-5402 GCA_046719655.1 Fimbriimonadaceae bacterium | reverse complement strand
AGCGCCTCGATCCCGGTTCCGGACGAGGGCTTCCTGCTCCGCTATCGCTTCCGGGTCGGCCAGGAGCAGATCTTCAGGCTGACCCAGCGGGTTTCGACGTCCGTCATCTCGGCCGCGCAGGCGCGGGCCGGAGGTCGTCCGGCTGAGATGCCGCTGGAAGAAGAGTCGTTCCGGATGCTGTACGCGATCGACAACGTGTACCCCAACGGGGACGCACTGCTTCGGTTCCAGGCTCTTCCCGAACCCGGCAAGGATTACGCCTTCCTCACCACGATCCAGAATCCCGAAGGCCGGCGCTTTATGGACTTCGAGATGCACCCGCTCTACATGCGCATCACGAACACGGGCATGGAAGTGTGGGGCGCGGTTCCCCGTTATGTGCCTCTCGAGGGAACCCCCGGCGAGCTGGCCCGCACCGATCTCTTCGCCGTGTTCCCGCTGCCCACCCTGCCGGCCCGGCGGGTTCGGCCCGGGGACGCCTGGCAGACCCGGTTCCTCCTCGGCGATCTCGACCTCGACAACCTGCTCGAGATCGAGAGCCTGACCGAGCGCATCCCCGCTCGCGGCGAGCTTCTCGGCGTCGAGTGGGAGAGCGGCGTTCCGTGCGCCAAGATTCGACACTCCATCACGGAAGGCACCCGCCCGCCGCGCCGGCTCGCCGGCCAGGCCGGGCCGGGCGCGGCCGCTCCCGGCGCCCAACCGGCTGGCGGCGCCAACGACCGGACGCAGGGCATGGGCGGCGAGCGCGTCCAACTCGAAGAGACGGTCTGGTTCGCACTCGACACCGGGCGCGTCGTCCGCGTCGAGCGCGACATCACGATCGACACCCGGATCGAGACTCAGGCTCCGCCGGGCTTTGGCGGAACGGGCGGCGGCGGGATGTTCGGCGCTCCGGGCATGCCGGGCGGCGGCGGTCTGCCGGGTGCTCCCAGCGGCTTCCCCGGCGCTCCGAGCGGATTCGTGCCTCCGGGGATGCCGGGTAGCCGCGGACCGGGCGCTCCGGGCGTCGGCCGAAACATCGCCGCGACCCCGCCCTCGGCCACGCTGGCCCGACAGGTCGGCGGTCAGGGAATCCCCGGCGGCTTCCTCCCGCCCGGAGCCCCGGGCGGCATGCCTCCGGGAATGCCGGGCGGACGGTTCGGTGGCGGCATGATGGGCGGACGCATGGGTGGTCCCCAGCAGTCTCAAGTCCAGTTCCTGCGGATGCGCATCCAGCTCAGCATGCGACTGGAACGATAAGCGGTACGGCATATGCCCGTACGCGTCGGCCGACCCATAAAGCGGAACTTCTCGGATTCGCCCGAGGAGTTCCGCATGAGTTTGGGGGAGCACATCGACGAACTCCGACAGCGGATCTTCCGCGCGGTCGGGGTTTTGGCCGTTTTTTGGGTCGTCGGTTGGTTCCTGCAGCCGTCCGTGTATCAGACGGTCAACAGCTTGGTGGCGCGCGAGATCGCCGAGTATCTCCGAAGCAACCCTCAGATCACGCCGCCTCAGGAGCCGTTCCGGAATCTCACCGAGCCGTTCCTGCTGAAGTTTCGGCTGTCCTTTTGGATCGGTCTCACCTTCGCCCTGCCCTACATCGTTCTCGAGATCTGGGGCTTCGTCAAGCCCGGCCTGAAGCCCGAAGAGCGCAAGCCCATCGCTTCGCTCGCGCCGATGAGCGTGTTTCTGTTCGGTCTCGGGGCGTTCTTCTGCTGGATGGCCCTGCCGGCGACGATCGGGTTCTTCCTCTCGTTTCTGACCGAGTTCCCGGGCACCACCCTCTTCCAGGAACCGGGGGCGATGGTGTTCTTCGTGATCAAGCTGATGCTGGCCTTCGGCATCGGCTTCCAGCTGCCGTTGGTGATGTACCTGGTCGCGAAGATCGGCATCGTGTCGCCCGACACGATGAGCCACTACTGGCGGCACTCCATCGTGTTCGTCTTCACGATCTCGGCCCTGTTGACGCCGAGCACGGATATTCCCACCTTGCTCATGATGGCGGTGCCCCTCACCATCCTCATGATGATCAGCCTCTTCTTCATCAAGATCACGATGAGGAACAAACACGTCGCCGACCCCGAACTCAACGACTTGGACTGAATTTGGGGCCGCGATCCTCCCGCGCACGGAGCCTCGCGGGACCTCAAACGGCTAATATTTGACAGGCATAGGGATGTTTGCGCTCAATTTCTACTCTGACCTCTACGGCGACGTTCTCCAGAGCAACCGGAAGACTGCGACGATCCGGCTGGGCGACAAGTCCGACAAGTACACGGCCGGAATGTTGGTCTGGGTCACGATCGGACCCCGGTTCGGCCGTCGGCAGAAGCTCTTTACGGCCATTCTCGACCGCGTCGAAGTGAAGAAGATCCACGAGCTCTCGCCGCGGGATATCGAGCGGGAGAACCCGGAGCTTCGAACGCAGGACGAGGTGATCCAGCTGATGTCCCGCATCTACGGCGACTTCATCACGCCGAACGACACGGTCACCGTGATCTACTTCTCGCGGGTCGACGAGTAGGTCGGGTTTTGCCGTTCGTTGTGCGGTAGGGGTTTCCCGTCCGTCGCGCCTCGGGTCCGGTCTGCCGAAAATCATCGTGAGGCAGACCATGCGTCGCGCGTTCGCGCTCGTCGAACTACTCGCCGTCATCGCGATTCTCGCGATTCTCTACGCCCTGGCGTTCCCGATGGCCAAGGCCGCTCTCGGAGCCGCGACCGGCCAGCGGGCGAGAATGGCGATGGGCCAGCTGGCGGCCGCGACCGGCCTGTACATGCAGGACGCCGACGACAGGTACCCGATTGCGATGTCGTTCGACGGGGTCTACCTGCGCACCTGGTTCGGCCTGCGCAAGGGCGACCGAGAGTTCGACTGCTCGGGCGGGTACCTCAGCCCCTATCTGAAGGGGAAGGCGCCCAAAGACCCTGTCTACGCCGGTTGGCCCTACCTCGGCGACGGTTCGGGATTTGGCTACAACTGGGGCACGATCGGCAGCGACATGCATCTGAGCGGCGACTACCGGACGTTTCCGAACTGCGTCAACCCGGCGCACGGAACCGAGTTGTCCGACCCGTTCTCGACCGTGCTCTTTGCGACCAGCGCGGTTTGCTCCGTCCCGTGGAGAGGCGGGGACGGCCGGACGTACGACTTCGGGTTTGTCGATCCTCCTTTCTTTTGGAACGGCAATCCGAACATGGATTTCCGTCACGGCGGCACCCCCGTTGTCGATGCTTAGGCCGAGCAGGTTCGGTCCGAAGGGTACGCGGTTCTTCTTGTCGGTGGCGGACAGACCAAGATGATGAAGATGCCGCAGGTTCAGGACCGGATGTTCTTGCGCCAGACGGCGGACTAGGTTTCGGGCTAGGACTCGGTCAGGCGCAACAGCCATTCGAGGGCGCGCCCTTTGTCGAGAGTGTCGTTGCGGACCTCGCACTGCGACAACAGGAGGCACCCCGGGCAGCCTTCTCGGCATGGGCAGGTTTCCAGGAGCTTGCGGGCGCACCACGCCCAGGCGTCGCGGCGCTCCATGAGCTTTTCCGACAGTCCGATGCCGCCGGGGGTGCGGTCGAACACGAAGACCCCGGGCCGGCCGGTGTCGGGCATGAGGGCGTACCACGCGCTGCCGATGTCGCCCCGGTCGCACCCCGCCAAGAACGGCGCCACCGCCAGCAGCGCGTGTTCCAGACCGTGCAGACCGCCGAGTTCCCTCAACGCGGACTCCGACTCGGATTCGGACGGCTCGCCCGAAAGGCCGAAGTCGACGGCCGGCAGATCGAGCCGGACCCCGATCGTCTCGAAAGAGGTCGGTTCGAAGTCGAGAGGTTCCTCGCCGAGGATCCGGCTCCCGTCGAGGGACCGGATCCGGTAGCCCAAGACGTGGTCGGTCACCCGGAGCGACACGAGGGACGCGACGTCTCTCCCCCAGCCGCCGGCGGCGACCGGGACCAGCGGCTCGATGGACGATTGGGTGACCGCCTCGGTGAAGTGGCGGACGGACGACTCCTCCAAGTGGGCCTCGCCGCGGACCAGGTCCAGACTCTGGACCACGTAGGCGACGCCGCGGTGGAGGTACACGGCCCCCGGGTGGGCGTTGCGCATGGCGCGCCAAGACTCCATGTCTCCCAGAGGCTTGCCGTCGACCAAGAGCCGGACGAGATCGCGCCCGGCCGCCCGAATGTTCACTTTGGGGGCGGGAGCGTCGTGCGAGGGGTAGTAGAAGCGACCGTTCTGAAAGACGAATTCGCCCGCGTCCGCCATCGACTCGGCCAGCGGCAGCGCCTTCTCCCCGAATTCGGCCAATTCCGTCGGCGAGATGGCCCGCTCATAGGCGGCGCACCGGATCTGCTGCTCGAGAACGATGCGGTTTTCCGGGTTGATGGCGACCGACTCCGGGTCGCTTCCGAGCAGGCGGTTCGGGTCGCGCAGCAGGAACTGCTCGAGGGGGTCGTCGTGGGCGACCATGATGGCGAGTCCCTCGCGCGTGCCTCTCCCGGCTCGCCCCGCCTGTTGCCAGAAGCTCGCCACCGTGCCGGGGTATCCGTTCATCAGGACGGCGTCCAAGCCTCCGACGTCCACGCCCAGCTCCATGGCGTTGGTGCTCGACAGGCCCATGAGACGGCCGTCGAACAGGTCTCGCTCGATCTGCCTTCTCTCTTCCGGGGTGTAGCCGGCCCGATAGCTTTCGATCGTGTTGGGGTCGAGGCCCGACCCGCGCCGGAGTTGATCGCGGGAGTACCGGAGCACCAGCTCGGCGCCGATGCGGGAGCGGCTGAACGCCAGAGTCCTCGCGCCTGACTCGGCGAGCATGGCCAAGAGCCTGGCGGTCCAAAGGTTGGGGCTTTCCCGCTGTCCGTCGGGCGATTGGGGGGGGTTGAAGAAGGCCAGCGTCTGTCGTCCGCGCGGGGCCCCGTTTTGGGTGACGAGGCTTGGAAGGCGACCGGTCAGGCGGCCGAAAAGCTCTTCGGGGTTGCCGATGGTGGCGGAGCAGGCGATGATCTGGGGTCGGGCGCCATGCCACTCGCAGAGCCGGAGAAGCCGGCGAAGAATGTTGCCGAAGTGCGATCCGAAGATGCCCCGGTAGGCGTGCATCTCGTCGATCGCGATCAGCCGGAGCGATCGGAGGTAGCGCGCCCACAACTCGTGGCCGGGGAGGATGCCGACGTGGAGCATATCGGGGTTGGTCAGCACGACGTGGGCCGACTTGCGGATCGAGCTTCTCTGGGACGTCGGCGTGTCGCCGTCGTAGGTGGCGCACCGCACCCCGCACCCGGCCGACAGCTCGACCAGGCGCGCAAGCTGGTCTTGGGCGAGGGCCTTGGTCGGGAAGATCATCAAGGCGCGGGCGGCCGGTTCGGACAGGATGTGTTGGAGGGCGGGGAGGGCGAAACACAGCGTCTTGCCGCTGCTGGTGCCCGTGACC
>JBDNCL010000192.1:0-5403 GCA_046719655.1 Fimbriimonadaceae bacterium | reverse complement strand
AAACGCCTCGGCGAGCTTGAAGTTGGTGAACGGGTTGTCGGGCTGAATCCGCAACGCGGCGACGAGGCTGTCGACCGTCTCCCGCCAGCGCGCCGACCGCTTGTAGATCTGACTGAGCCCGACGTGGGCTTCGGGCGAGGCGGGTTCGGCCCTCAGGGCGCGGCGAAACTCGCGGGTGGCCTCGGCCGCCCGATCGGTGACTTCGAGCGCCCCGCCGAGGTCGAGGTGGGCGCTGGCCGTCCCCTTGGCCTGCTCCAAAGCGGTGCGGAAGTGGCCGATCGCCCCTTCGTAGTCGCCGTCGTTGAGACACTGCTCGCCGAGGGCGGCCGACTCGTCGGCCGAACGTCCGACCTTGCTGCGCGCCGCGCTGACCCGCGCCTCGCGGGTGTCGTCGTTCAGCATCCCGAACAGTTCGTTGAGTCCCTTGCGTTGTTCCATCAGAGTCGGTCGAGGCCGGACGCGCCGGCCGGGAGGCGGCGCCCTCAAGCGATTCTACGCCGGGTCTTCCCAGAGTCGACGGGACGGCCGGACCGCGCCGCTCAGTCCCCCGAAACCGGGCGGACTTGGACCGCGGCCAGGGTATCGACGGGACGGATCTTCAGGGTGGCCGGGTAGCTGCTGCCCGAAAGCGGGACGGTCAGGATGCTCACCCGCCGCGAGTCGCCGGGGTTCAGACGCGCCCGGTACAACCTCGCCATCTCCTTCGGAAGCAGCATGGGCGTCCGCATCACCTGGCCGTTCACCACGAAGATGCCTCCCGAGTAGCCCGCGCTCGCCTCGAACACGATCTCGACGTCGGCCGGGTTGGCCGTCGGGTTCTCCATGCTCGCCAAGATGGTGTAGCTCACCCCGAAGTTGCCTTGGAGCACGCTCTGCCGGTCCGATCGGTCGATCGGCACCTGCCCGAGACGGACAAACCCGTGGGCGCGCCCGACGGCGAAGTTCACGTTCTCGGTGCGGAACGGGTTCGGGTAGACGTGGTCCGACATCGGCAGCGACTGGTCTTCCCCGAGCGGAACCTTCTGCGGGCCCACAATCCGCCACGGCGTCGAACTGGCCAGGGCCAGACGCCAGCGGCCGTCCACGCCGAAGACGGGCAGGGCGTCGGCGCGGACCAACACCTGTTCGGGGCCGCCCTCCAGGAGCCGAAGCGAGCAGAGCCCGCTGACCGTCTCTTGAGGCGCGAACCGGCGCAGCGAGATCGGCACTCCCTGGCCCGGCGGGATCACAACGATCTCGCTCGAGGACGTCAACCAGTTGCGGACGAACTGCTCGGCCGCCTGAACGCCCGCCAACACCGGGTTGCGGTTCGGGGCGGAGTCGCCGGGGATGATCTGGACCCGGGCCGGCCGGTCGCCCGCATTGACGATCTTGGCCCGGAAAAGCATCGCCTGGGGAGCGATGTTGATGTGGTGGTACAGGAACCGGGCGCTCCGACCGGCGGCCAGGTTGGTGGCGAACAGGGGTCCGAAGCGGCCGACCGGCTCGGGGTCGTTCCCGTACCAGAGCTCGTCCTCCCGCAGCGGCGGATGCACCTCGTTGCGCACGGTGACGTTCACGATGCCCTCGCTCGGCAGACTCTCCGGCCCCTCGGCCCGCACGCGCACGGCAATCGTGCGGCTCTCGCCCGGAAGGAGCGGGTTCTGGGCCGGAACGTCGAACGTCCACTCGGCGCCGGGGACCGCCTCGAGCCGCGTGAAGATCGCGGACTGCACCGCCCCTTGGACGGTGCTCCCGTTCGACGGCGTACCGGTCACGGATACGGACAGGTTCTGGGGGAAACGGGCCGCGCTCGGCATTACCTGAACCTGGATCGACCGAACGATCGCCCCGTGGGAGACGACGACGTTGGCGAGCCCGTAGCCGACACCCTCGAGACGGAGAAGGCCCGCCTGACGGGTCACGCGGACGATCTGGTCGTCGGAGGACTCCACCCGGGCGCGGGCGGCCGCGCTTCCTTGGATCCGAAGTGTTCGGGTCGAGCCGCCCGCCAAACGGACCGACGTCTCAGGCAGGTGCACGGCCGGCAGAGACATCGCGGTCCGAATCTGGGCGACCCAGCGCTGGGAGAGCGCGGCCGGGCTCGAGCCGTAGGCGTTGGCGACGGCGGGGGTGATCGCCTTGACCAGACTTCGGCCCACCATCAGGTTCCAGTTGCTGCGGGCGCGGACGGCGCGCACGTCGGTCGGCGTGTTCGCCCGCGAAAGGGCGGCCGCGACGTTGCGGGCCTGCGTCTCCGCCGCCTGTCCGCGCAGGGTCATCACCGGCACTTCGTTCACGATGACGACCGGACCCTCCGACCGGGACGTGTTCGCCCCCGCGACGGCAGACAGACACCAGAAGAAAAACGCCGAAACTGCGATCCTTGCCGTCAAAATTCCATGCCCCCAGACCGTTGAGGATACCTCTGTCGCCGGGAGTCCTCCGTCCATTCCGCGACCCCTTTCTCGAACGCCGGCCGTCCGGTCAGGCCGAGTCGACGCCCCGGGCTTCGACTGCGGCGATGTAGCGTCCGACGGCCGCCATGCGGGCGACGTTCGGCCACGTTCCCCAACTCTCGACCAGTCGGGAGAAGGTGCCGAACTGCTTGAAAGCGGGAATCGCCTGTGTTCGGAACAGCCATTCGATCACGGCGACGGTTTCGGCGAGCTGCGATTCGCTGTGGATGAGCCACCAGATGTCCTGCCCGACCGTCGCCAGGGCACCGAGGTTCTCGTGCCAGTGACACCGGACCGCACTCCAGTCGTCGGGAGATCGGTCCCCGAGAACGGCGGCGATCTTGGGGGCATAGACGCCGACCACGATCGAGAAGCGCAGATGCTCGGGCGAGGTCCACTCGCTCCTGACGATTTCGACGTGCCAGTCCACGTCGCTCCGCCGGTACCGGAACGCGTTCCCACAACGCTCGAACCCCATCGGCACCAGCCACGCCGCACAGCGGTCGCACACCATGCGAAACAGCTCGGAAGAACGGTTCATCATGCGCATCCCACTGTCATCTTTGGTCGAAACCGACTCCCGATGCAGACGGGGAGACTTTCGTTGTCGTGTCGAGGAAGGCGTCGCAAGGCCCCGGCTCCCGAGGATTTCGGAACCGGCAAGGGTCAAAAGGTAGACTCCGCAGGCCGGCAGTCGTTCCACCGACTGCGGCGGAGACCCAAGACATGAACCCGATTCAGGCGAAAAACCTCATCGACGGCGAGTGGCGCAACGCCGAGCGCGAGTTCGAAAGCTGCAACCCGGCCAACGTGAAGGCGACGGTCGGCACCGCCCCCTTCAGCACGGCCAAGGAAGTGGACGAGGCGGTCGCGGCCGCCCGCGCGGCCTACCGGACCTGGCGCGAATGGAGCTGGGTCCGCCGCGCCGAAGTGATCGACAACTTCGCGCAGCTCATGAAGCGCGACCTCGAGGATCTGAGCCGGTTGGTCACCATCGAGTGCGGAAAGCCGATCAACGAAGGCCGGGCCGAAGTGGTCGAGGCCCTGCACATGGTCCAGTACGTCGCCGGCCTCGGCCGAATGCCGAACGGGCTCACGGTCAGCAGCGAGATCCCGGCCAAGGACGCCTACATCCTGCGCAAGGCGAAGGGCGTGGTGGCGTGCATCACACCCTGGAACTTCCCGGTGGCGATCCCGATGTGGGTGATCATGCCGAGCCTCCTCGCCGGCAACACCGCCATCCTGAAGCCCAGCGAAGAGACGCCGATCTGCGGCCACCGTCTGGCCGAGCTGTTCCAAGAGGCGGGCTTTCCGCGCGGGGTCGTCAACGTCGTCCACGGCACCGGGGAGGACTGCGGCGATCCGCTCGTGAAGCACAAGGACGTCGACGTCGTGCTGTTCACCGGCTCCCGGGCGGTCGGGAAGTACATCCAGCAGGCGTGCGCGGCCGACCTCTACAAGTTTGCGGCCACCGAAATGGGCGGCAAGAACGCGGTCATCGTCTGCGAGGACGCCGACCTCGACCTCGCCGTCAACGCCAGCATCCTCAGCGCGTTCAAGACCACCGGTCAGCGGTGCGTGTCGTCTGGACGCCTGATCGTCGACCGGAAGCTCGAGCCCGAATTTACCCGCCGGTTCGTCGAGACGGCCAAGCGCGTCAAGATCGGCAACGGCCTGTCGGAAGACGTGTTCATGGGCCCGCTGATCAACTCCCAGGGCGTCGAAAAGTGGAACCACCACAACGCCAAGGCGGTCGAGGAAGGAGCGGAGGTGCTGATGGAGGGGCGAGAGCTGCACGACGGCGAGTACAGCCAAGGCCACTTCGTGACTCCGTTCGTATACCGCTTCGATGCCTATCAGAAGAACGTGTTCTGCCTCCGCGAGGAGGCGTTCAGCCCCCATGTCGCCATCATCCCGGTGAGCGGCCTCGAAGAGGCGGTCGACGTGTACAACGACACCGACTACGGCCTGTCGATGGCCGTGATCACCGAGGACTACCGGAAGTGGCGTTGGGTCCGCGACCACGCCGAGTACGGCCTGGGGTACGTGAACCTGCCGTCGATCGGAGCCGAAGTTCACCTGCCCTTCGGCGGCGTCAAGGGTTCGGGCAACGGTCATCCGGGAGCCGAAGGCATCATCGAGTCGGTCACGCACCGGATCGCGTTCACCGTGAACCACGCTCGGGAGATCGTCATGGCCCAAGGATTGAGCACCCGAGTCTGAGGCGCTCCCGCCCCTCGCGAAGCGGCCGAACCCTCGACCAGGCGGGGAGTCGATGGCGGGAGAGTCGGGCGCCGGGTTCCGGGCGTTCTTCGAGAAGCCGGGCGTCGGATCCCCGCCGCCGCGCTCGGCGAAAACGGCTGCTCCGGGGCGGGGCGCCCGTCCGAACGTGCCGAGATGGGCGCTGACCGGACACTTTCCGCGCCCTCTCGGACCATTCCCGGCAATACTCCCTTGGGCTTTCCCGCAAACGCGGGTACAATGCCTTCAGCATCGGTAGTTAGCACGCGTCGAAGATAGGTTGAAGGCCGTTCGGATATCTCGCCAGTTGGTCGTTGGGTCGCGAAAGCCAGTTCCGTTTCCGTTAGCGTGGGATTCTCGATAGCAGGCCCGGGGGTAGGTCCCGGGAGTTTTGGTAAGACATGAGCAAGAGACTGTACGTGGGCAATCTGCCCTACTCCGCTAGCGAGGCGGACCTTTTCGACCACTTCAAGGACTTCAATCCCCAGACGGCAAGAATCATCGAGGGCCGCGGTTTCGGCTTCGTCGACGTCGAAGACGAGACCATGGACGCGGCCATCGAAGCGATGCACAACTCCACGTTCGGCGGTCGGCGCCTCGTCGTGAACGAAGCCCGTCCGAAGCCGGAAGGCACCGGCGGTGGCGGCGGCGGACGCGGCAGCTACGGCGGCGGTGGCGGCGGCCGCAGCGGTGGCGGCTTCGGCGGCGGCCGCGGTGGCGGTCG
>JBDNCL010000191.1:0-5412 GCA_046719655.1 Fimbriimonadaceae bacterium | reverse complement strand
GGAGCTCGACGATCCGGGCGTATTCGCCTTCGTTCAAGCCCATCGAAGTGTAGACTTCCGGGGTGATGACGGCCATCCGACCGAGTATATCCTTGGGCCGCCCTCACCCTCCCGGCGACCCGACCCTCCCGCCCCCGGCCGACCGGCCCGCGCGCCGGGCCGTCCTGTGGGCTCTCGCCGTCCTGCTGGCCTGGGTCGGCGCCGGATGCAACGGCAGCGCCCAGTTTCAGGGGCGCTGGGTCGGCGAGCGGGACATCCCGGTGCCCGAGGGCGGCGACCGCGCCCTCGCCGCCACGATCGGCCGCGTGCGCCTCGAGATCAAGCCGAACGGCCGCTTCGATCTCGTCGAGGCCGGGATGCCCAAGTCCGGCCGGGTCCGGTACGCGGACGGAAGGGCGTTTCTCCGGATCGAGCGCATCATGCACGACCCGATCGAGAAGCTGTCGCCCCACGTGGCCCGCGAGAACCACGAGATCGTGCTGACCGTCCAGCGCGACGGCACGCTCCTCTACGACGATCCGCGCGGATTCGACCCCGAACCCCTGGTCCTTCGTCGGGAAACGAAACCCTGACCTCGCGGCGGGCGTAAAGCCTCACGGTAGCCGCGAGGTCGCGGACGGACCGCGAACCTCCCGACCGCGTCCGACGTCGAAAACTTCGCCGCTCCCGCAGAGGAAAACAAGATGGGAATCCTGATCACCCTGATCGTCTTGCTGGTCGTCCTGCTGGTGTTCGCGATCGCCACCTACAACGGCCTCGTGTCCGTCCGCCAACAGACGAACAACGCCTGGGCCCAGATCGACGTGCAGCTCAAGCGCCGTTACGACCTCATCCCGAACTTGGTCGAGACGGTCAAGGGGTACATGGCGCACGAGAAGGACACCCTCGAGCGGGTGATCCAGGCCCGAAACCTGGCCCTCCAGGCGAACTCGGTCAAGGAGAAGGCTCAGGCGGAGGCGGCCGTCGGGGCGGCCCTCACCGGTATCTTCGGACTCGCCGAAGCCTATCCCGAACTGCGATCGAACCAGAACATGCTGTCTCTGCAGGAAGAGCTGAAGAGCACCGAAAACAAGATCTCGTTCGCGCGCCAGTACTACAACGACGTCACGACCTCGTACAACACAAAGCTCGAAACCTTCCCGAGCAACATCTTCGCCGGCATGATGGGCTTCAAGCCTCGCGACCTCTTCGAGATCGCCGACGCCGCCGAGCGCGAGCCCGTCCGGGTCAAATTCTGAACGCGACGGTGCCCGATTCGCCTCCGAAGGACGGGACCGGCGATTCGATCAGGCGGCGCGCCCCGAGCGGTTGGCCCGGTTGGCGATACGGCTCAAAAGCCCCTTGCCGTCGTGGACCGAGCCGAAACCGGGCTCGGCCGCGACGTCGGACGGAACCTCGACCGCGGTGAGGATGATCCACGCGTAAAACGCGGTTGCCGTCGCCAGATACGCAAAGACCGCCGGAAGCAGAGTGGTCATCATGGTCATCTTCGGATGTTATTCTAGATTCTTCAGGAAAACTCCTTTTACCGGTTACTTCTTGTCAGGCACGTTCTTTTGCCGGGATTGACGGGCCCATTTTTCTTTCTGCCGAGTTCGACATACGGACGGACGAGCCCGGGAGGAACGCCTCGCGCGCCGGCGAAACGTCTGCCCGACGGAACAATCGGTCCCGAAAAACTGGTGGAATTCCATGGCAGAGGCGAAGAAGAAGATGCGTCGGCAGGGCCCCCGATCCGGGCTCATCCTCACCGGTCTGGTCGTGATCGCCGCCGGCCTCATCGCCTTCAACGCCTTCTCCTTCGCGCGAGACGCCCGCATCGCGACCGGTCCCCCCACGCCCGCCCAGCGCGCCCTGTTCGTCGCGATGGCCGACCGGCCCGACCTCGCCCTCTTCTTCAAGAACCTGACGTCCGCCCAGAGGGTGCAGCTCGCCGCCAACCTCGCCGAGCACCAGGACCCCAAGGTGGTCGAATTGGCGGCCAAGCTTCTCGACACCTTCGACGAGGCGGCCCGGGCCCGGCTCACCGAATCCCTGAAGGTCCTGGCGCGAGCCGACCCGGAAACCGTGTCCGACCAGCTGAAGCTCGGCGCCAGCTTCCAGCGCCTGGCCGTGTTCGACTCCCTCAAGGCGTCGGTGCCGGCCAGCCTGCCCCACATCGCCCGCCGCTTCGCCACCGCCGAGCACCGGGCCAACGCCGTGCAGTTGATGGTCGAGATCGGCCGACCGGCGGTTCCCCACCTGCTGAATCTCCTCGACGACGAAGCGGCCGACACGCGGCGCGCCGCCGCCGACGCGCTCGGAAAGATTCAGGCCCGCGAGGCGGTGCCGCGGTTGCTGGCCCTCTACGAACGATCGGAAGACGACGAGCAGCTCGACTATCTGACCGCCTTGGCCAGCATCGGCGACCCGAGTGCCGAGCCCCTGATGGACGCCGCCATCCGCGACGCGCGCCTGCCCGTGTCGTTCCGGGCCCAAGCCGCGCTCGGACTCGGCCGCATCGGGACGGCGCGGACCATCGCCACCCTCGTGTCGTTCACCGACACCCTCGACCGAACCTTCCTCGACGCCCTCATCCAAGGCCTGAGACTGGCCGGCGAGCCGGCCGTGCTGGCTCCCGGGCTCACGCCCGCCGTCCGACTCGAGGTGGCAGCCGGCGTCGGCGGGCGAGCCGCCCTGACCGTCGTCGAACAGGCGATCGGGCAAGACGATCTCGCCACCGTCCGGCGCGCCGCCGAACTCAGCGTCGACCGACCGGAACTGGTGCCCGCGATGGCGAGGCGCCTCCGCCGACTCGACCCGGAACGGGACGGAAGAACCCTGGACGCCCTGATGCGCTCGCTCGGCACCACGGACGCGGGTCGCGAGGAACTGGCCGAGATCGCCCGGCTGCCGGGATTCGCCCCGTTCGCGATGCGCCTGGGCGTCCGCACCGACCAGGCCCGGGGCGAAGACGCCGCCCCCGAGGGCTGAAGCCCCGCTCTACGGACCCGGTTCGAGGCCGAGGGACGCCGCCATCGGTCCAACGGGCGCCGGCTCGATCCCCCGCGCCGCCCGCACGCGGTTGATCGTGTCCGCATCCACCGCCCGCTCGAAGGTTCGGAAGCCCGCGAGCTTGAACCCGTGCTTCGACGCCCAACCCAGCGTCTCCCGCACCTGATGCTCCGAGACGTCCTTGCCGGTGGTGTACGCCTCGCTCCGATGCTCGAGCGCCAGCAACATCGTCTCCGCCATGCAGGCGTAGGCCGTCTTCGGGGGGAAACCGAAGTTGAACCCGAAGTCGACGTCGCCCGGAACCGACACCACCCCGCCCTCGATCACCAGGACGTCGCGCCTCTCCTTCGCCACCCTGACCGAAACGTCCCTCGGACGGGCCACGTCGCATACGATCGCCCCCGTCTTCAGGTGTCGCGGCTCGATGATCGCCGTGTCGCTCGACGTCACGCTCACGATGGCGTCCGCGTCCTTCAGCAGGTCGAGACCGACCGTCGCGACCGACCCCGGAATCGTCGCCGCAACCTCCCGCGTTCGGTCGAGATCGCGGCCGACCAGCACGGTCCGCCCGAATTCGGATCCCAATACCTGGGCGCAGGTCTTTCCGATCGACCCGGTGGCCCCGACCACGGCCAGCGTCGCTCCGGCGGGCTCGAATCCCACCAACCGACAGGCCTTGAGCGTCCCCTCGATCGCGGTCGCGACCGTGTAGCTGTTGCCCGTGGTCACCGCGACCGACGCCCGTCGGGCGATCGTCACCCCGGCGTCGCCGACCACGGCTGTGAACGCCCCCAGACCGACGACCTTGGCGCCGAGCTTGGCCCCGAGCTCGACCGCCTCGAGAACCTTTTCGTACGCCGCCTCGGTCGGGATGCCGCCGGCCAGCTGTCGCGCCGTCAGCGGACACCCGACGAACCAGCCCTCGGTCGTCTCGCCCGTCAGCGAGCGGATTCCCGTGATGCGGCTGACCTCCATCGCGCTCTTTCGGCGCAGAAACGCCTCGATCGCCGCATCGGGGAGGAGTCGGGCGATCGGATACTTCCGGGCGACGTCCCGCGCGTGGAGAGGATGGATGACGAACGCAAATGGGGTCAAATCGCTGGCCTCGGAGATCGCAGAATCCGGCTGGAATTTACCCAAGAGGGCGCTGCCGCCCCGGGCCGGTCGGGGGCCGGGGCGGCAGGGCCCCTAGCCGTTCAGATCGACGATGCCCGGTGCCCAACCCAGCCGGGCCAGCACGTCCAGCATCTCGTCGGTCGAGATCTGGTCGGCCGGCTTCTCCAACAGGGCGACGATCACCGCCTCCATCACGTTGGTCGCGAACGTCTCGCCCCCCATGATCGGCGTCGTCGTGATCAGGCGGGACACGCCGGCCCCCGCGAACCACTCCACCGTCGCCTTCCGAACCGTCTGGGTCAGCACCGTCTTGCCCGGCAACCGGTCCGGGCAGAAGCGCCGAACCAGGTGGGTGTCTCCGCACAGGAACGTCGCTTCGTTCCAGTACCGCGCGAACTTGGGGGTCCGCTTCTCCTGCTTTTCGCCCGTCGGATAGAACCACTGGAACGGGAGTCTGGTGACGATCGGCAGCAGCGTCGCGCCGAGGAGCGTCAGCGTTCGGTACGACCGGATCGGAACCGGAAGCCCGAGGCCGAAGAGCACGTCGCCGAACACCACGTGCGGACAGAGACGGTGGAGGGCCTCCGCCATGCCGTACCGGTCCACCGCCGACACGAGCAGAGCGCGCTCCTTCCGGAAGTCGACCGTACCGTCTCGCTGAAGGCGATGGACCGTCTCCCGCTCGAGCGTGTGCTTCAGGCCGCTCCCGTCGACCACCGGCGTCTGCCGCACCGACCGGACGATCTCCCGAATCTGCCGAAAGGCGTACCGCCGACGCCCGACCACCACCCAGATGTCGGCCCCGCCGACCCCCAGCGCGTCCACCCGCCCGTCGAGCTCCCGGAACTGCTCGGCAAAGCGCCGGAGGTCGCCGTCCGTCCCCCGACGCTCGATTCGAAACGGAACCCCGAGAATCTCCGTCTCGTGGACCTTGTCCCCCTTGCTCGAACCCAGGCTGACCGAGACGACCCGCTTCATGGCCCTCCCGATCGTTCGAACTCGGCTCGAACGGGCCGCATCAGTAGACCGCGATCGCCTCGATCTCGACGTCGACGCCTCGCGGAAGACCGGCGACCGCCACCGTAGACCGCGCCGGCGGCTCGGCCGGGAACGCCTCGCCGTAGACCTCGTTGACGGCGGCAAAGTGGTCCATCGAAGACAGGAAGATCGTCGTCTTTACCACGTTCTCGAAGCTGAGACCGGCCGATTCGAGGACCGCCCTCATGTTGGCGACCACTTGCCGGGTCTGCTCCTTGACGTCGCCGGCGACCAGGTCGCCGTCGGGGGTCAGCGGAATCTGCC
>JBDNCL010000190.1:0-5458 GCA_046719655.1 Fimbriimonadaceae bacterium | reverse complement strand
GGCGAGGTGGAGGATGATGTCGGGCTGGGCAACCTCGATCATCCGGTCGATGTCGGCCTCGCGCCGCAGATCGTACTCCCGGGATCGGGGCACGAACACCCTCTCGCAGCCGCGGGCCCGCAGAGCATCGACGACAAACGAACCGAGGAAGCCGGCCCCGCCGGTGACGACGACCGACTTGGCTGACCAGTCGAACACGTTTGGCGATTCCGAAACCATGGTCGAAAGGCGGGCTCACGCGGAGATCGTGTACGCCGGAGCCTCCGGTTCGCCCGCGAGAAGACGCACATCGGCGTCCACCATCAGTTTGACCAACTCCTTGAACGTGGTTCGGGGTTCCCACCCCAGCTTCCTTTTCGCCTTCGAGGCGTCGCCGATGAGCAGATCGACTTCGGCCGGCCGGTAGTACTTCGGGTCGATTTCGACATACTTCTCCCAGTCGAGCCCGACGTGCCCGAAGGCTTCGACCAGGAACTCGCGCACCGAGTGGGTCTCGCCGGTGGCGACCACGTAGTCGTCCGGCTCATCTTGCTGAAGCATCAGCCACATGGCCTCGACGTACTCTTTGGCGTAGCCCCAGTCGCGCCGGGCGTCTAGGTTGCCGAGGTAGAGCTTGTCCTGCAGTCCGGCCTTGATGCGGGCGACGGCCCGGGTGATCTTGCGCGTCACGAACGTCTCGCCGCGGCGGGGGGACTCGTGGTTGAAGAGGATGCCGTTGGATCCGTGGATGCCGTAGCTTTCCCGGTAGTTGACCGTGATCCAGTAGCTGTAAACCTTGGCCGCGGCGTAGGGGCTGCGGGGGTAGAAGGGCGTCGTCTCGGTCTGGGGAACCGCCTGGACCAGGCCGTACATCTCCGAGCTGCTGGCCTGGTAGAAGCGGGCCTTGCACTTCAGTTCTCGGACCGCCTCGAGCAACCGCAAGGTTCCGAGCCCGGTGATGTCGCCCGTATATTCGGGAATGTCGAAACTCACCCGGACGTGGCTCTGGGCGCCGAGGTTGTAGATTTCGTCGGGATCGACGTTGTACAGGAGCTTGATCAGGCTGGTCGAATCGGAGAGATCGCCGTAGTGCAGGAAGAGGCGCACGCCGTTGACGTGGGGGTCCTCGTAGATCGGGTCGATTCGTCCCGTGTTGAAGGACGACGACCGTCGGATGAGGCCGTGGACCTCGTACCCCTTCGAAAGCAGGAGTTCGGCGAGGTAGGAGCCGTCTTGGCCCGTGATTCCGGTGATCAGCGCTCGTTTCATGGTTGCGTTTTGGTGGGATCGACCCCGTCGGTTGCGGTCAGGGGGCCGAAAAGCTCGTTCCGGCCCCCTGAGCATCCATTATCGGTCGAAATCGGACAAACCCGCAAGCCGCAGTCGGGAGCGCGGGTCCGGCGATCGGTTTGGAAGTCACGGGCGCGCTCAGAACGCGCCCACGCCGCGGACGATGGCCCAGACGCCCTTGACGAAGATCTTGGCGTCGAGCCGGAGCGAGCGGTTTCGGATGTACTCGATGTCCGACTGGATCCACTCGTGGTACTGCATCGTCGATCGGCCCGTGACCTCGCGGAAGCACATCAGTCCGGGCTTGACGCTGAGACGAACCCACTCGTTCGAGGAGTATTCGGCGACCTCGTGGGGGAGGTGCGGGCGGGGCCCGACGATGGTCAGCTGGCCGAGAAGCACGTTGACCAGCTGGGGCAGCTCGTCGAGAGACGTTCGGCGGATGAAGCGGCCGACGCGGGTGACGCGCGGGTCGTTGCGCATCTTGAAGATCGGACCGTCGACTTCGTTCTGGTCCAGAAGGGTCTTCTTGAGTTCGTCGGCCTCGTGGACCATGCTCCGGAACTTGTAGAACATGAAGAGCCGGCCGCGGTGTCCGACTCGATAGTGCTTGTAGAGGACCGGGTTGCGGTCCTCGAGGTAGATCGCAAGAGCGACGATGAGGAAAAGCGGGAACAAGACGATGAGGCCGACAACGGCCAGGACGATGTCGAGAGCTCGCTTGACGATCTCGTACGGGGCGTAGCGCCCGCATACGGTCGGGGCCTGCCCACCCTCCGCCGATTCGTAGAAGCGCCGGTAGCGCTCCATCAGGTCGAACTCGAGTGGGGCTCGACCTCTTTCACCCTTCTCTTCTAAAACATGCACGACCGACATTTGGTTTCCCTGCTCCATGCGACTCACGGATTCCGACCTACGGAACAGCATTTTTCGTGCCGTTCTCGGGGCCGTCGTCCGAAAGCCCTTCGCCTGACGCATCTGCCAGCTGGGTCCGCGACGGTGCGATCTCCTCCGAACAAGCAGTCTTTCTACAAATCAACCGAAATTCAGCGGCCATTCGGGCCGCTACCGTACCGATAGTATACTTTCGCTCGAAAGCCTTACGACCGGCCTTTCCTATTTTTTTCATGCGACCCCGGTCTTCGCTGATCAAACTCAGCACTTCTACCAGGGCGCGCGGATCGCCTTGGGCCACCGTAAACCCGCACTGTTCCTCTTCGATAGCTCGAGCGACTTCGCTTCGGGGGTGAACCAGGCCCAGGACCGGCTTTCCTGAGCCTATGATCGAATAGAACTTGCTCGGGACGCAAGTCCCCTCTATGCCGGACTCCATCGTCACGAGGCATACATCGGCACCGGCCAGAAGGGCACCGTATTCGGAGGCTGGAACGAGCGATCGGAGAGTTACGTTCGGAATGTGCTCCCGGGCGAGGCGAGCCTCGATGGCGGCCCGTTTGGCCCCGTCGCCGACGATCGTGAACTGGACTCTTCCGGCCGGGGCCAGGATCTTGGCGGCGTCGAGGATCGTGTCGAAATCGTGGTAGCGGCCGAGATTGCCGGAATAGAGAACCCGAAGCGGCTCTTCCGGAGCGCCGGCGGGAGCGTCGTCCCATTCCGTCTCCGCGCAACCGGGGTCGGCCGCCCCCACCGGGACGAACACCCCCTTTTCGGCCGGCATCCGGTGGCGTTCGGACAGGAGCTCGAGCATGTCCCGGCCGATGGCGAAGACCCGGGCTGCGCGGGCGACGAACCGCCGTTGGAGGTAGCCCATCGCCTTGACGAACGCGCTGTTCGGAGGCATCACGCCCAGGCCGACCACCCGGTCGGGCTCGAGGTCGTAGACGATGTAGAAGAACGGAGTCCGCCGCAGGCGACCGGCGAAAGACGCCGCCATCGGCAGGAAAGGAGGCGCGGTGCTGACGAGGATGGCGTCGTACCGCGGCCCGAACGTCAGCTTCAGACCGGCCTTGGCGGTCAGGATGAGGTTCCCGATCGTCCGCTTGGCCACGCCGGCCCGGTTGAAGTCGGGCGCGGCGATCCGCTCGATGACGATGCCGTCCCAATCGTCGCGCGCCGGCCAGGGGTCGCCGCCCTTGTAGCGATGGCGCCCGGCGACGACGGCGACCTCGATGCCCTGAGAGTCGTGCAGCTCGCGGGCCAGAGACGACATGGCGACCGCGGTACCGCCGCTGGAGTCCGGGTGGAAAAACTCGGTCAGGATGCAGAGCCGCAGGCGCTGTTCGGGGGGTTCGCTCATTTCAGATCGGCGCTCAGAAAGAAACGGCGAGCCTCGAATCGGGAAAACTCCGGTTCGGAGCCGGCTTCGGCCATCCGGGTTCGCTCGTCAAAATCAGTCGACAAGGCCACCGCTATAGTATCACCGGCGCGGCCCGGGCGAGCCGACGAAACGCGGGCGCCCAGCCGACTCGCTGCGGGCGCCCGCGCCGTCCGTTCCCGAGACGTCTACCGGCTCCGGCGGCGACGCATCAGGGCGAGAGCGCCGACTCCGAGCACGCCCGCGGCTGCGGGCTCGGGCACCGGACTGGCGGTGGACCCGAAGGAGGCGGTGTAGGTCCGAAGGTCGCGCCCGCTGTCGACGAAGTCGCGGCGGTTGGTCAGGGAGAAGGCAAAGCTCTTGTCGGTCCAGCCGGAGAGGGGGTTGTCCAGACTGTCGAAGAACTCGACGCCGTCGCCGGCGCCGGCCGCGAACTGGAACTGGGTCAGCGTCGCCGACGTGAAGGCCACGCGCAACACCTGCACCCAGTTGGACCCGTCGAACTCTTCGAACGTGAACGAGCCGGGTCCGAGGGTCCCCAGATTCACGGTGCCGCTGGTCAGAGAAACGGGGGCCATGGTGAAGCGGACGTCGGAGGCCGTGGTGCTGAACAGCGGCTGGTGGAGGGTGAGCCCGGGGAGAGTCCAGGAACCGCTGAGCTGATTCAGTCCCTTGTCGAAGGTGAACAGAGGCGTCGCGGCGGTGTGGGACGGATCGGCGAAGGTGGCGAACGAAGGCGTGGCGGCGGATGCCGCGATCGAGCCGGCAAATGCGATTCCGGCGGCGAGAGTTCGAGTCAGGTGGGTCATGGGGTGCCTCCTAGAGCGATCGGTCAGCGGGAACGACGTCGGCGGGCGACGGCCGCGCCGAGGGCGGCGGCGGCGAGGGCCATGGTGAACGGTTCGGGAACGGGTTGAACGGCGGCGGAAGACGTGAAGTTGACCTTGAAGGCGTCGCTGCCGACCGGCACGAACGAGTAGGAGAACGATTCGTCGGCAAAGGACCACCCCGAAACGGCGGTGCCGCTGAACGACACGCCCTGAAGGTCGGCTTGGGCGCCGCCGAAGCCGCCGGGCACGGTCAGGGTCGCCCCGGCGAAGGACACCTTGAACAGGTCGACGGTCGGGCTGGAAAGCAGGAAATACCGAACGTATCCGGCGGGAAGCGAGTACTGGTCGATGCCTCCGAGCGACATCTCGTGGTGGGCGACGAGCGGTCCGGAAACCTCGAAACCGACGTTGCTGTACGTGGTTCCGAAGACGATCAGGTTCAGGCCGGGCTGGACGTAGCCTCCGGACAGAACCGAACCGGAGAAGACGAACGCGGCGTCGGCCGTATCTTCGTGGGCGGCGACCGTCATGGTGATGGCGGAGGCGGGGAGAGCCAGGCCGAAGGCAAAGGCTCCCGCCATCGAAAGCGCCAGCATCGTCTTGGTTTTTGTGAACATCGCGAACTCCATGGGATTTGCCGGAAGCGTGCCGCCAGCGGGGCAGCCTCCGAGCCCTTGGATCGGGCAACCTTTGTGCCGGTTCGGATTGGCGGCCCGAATCTGGTGCTGTTAGCAGGTTCGATCCGGCAGAAGCACCGGGCTTCGCGCGGGCCCCGCCGGAGCCGGTCGGGGGGAGACGACGGAGGCGAAGAGGGCGTAGATCGGTCGTGATGAATCGGTCGAGTCTTGGCGCCGATGGGTCGGCGGTCGCTCTCGACGGCCGGCGGTCGGGCGGGGTCGAGTCGTGGTTCGCGAGCCGGGGTTGGGAACCGCTGCCGTTTCAGCGCGAAGTCTGGACGGCGATCGGGGCGGGTCGGAGCGGGCTCCTGCACTCGGGCACGGGCACGGGCAAGACGCTGGCGGTCTGGCTCGGATTCCTCCAGGTTTCCGACCCGGGCTCGGTCGGGTTGCAGGCGGTCTGGCTG
>JBDNCL010000019.1:0-20669 GCA_046719655.1 Fimbriimonadaceae bacterium | reverse complement strand
GTTCTGTGATCGTGAAGGTCGAACGTCGACCCGCCTTCTTCCGTGTGCGGACGTCCCGCCGATCAGGGTTCCTGCAGGAACGGATAGCGATAGTCGGTCGGGGGGACGAACGTCTCCTTGATCGTGCGCGGGCTGAGCCAGCGGTAGAGGTTGAGCGCCGAACCGGCCTTGTCGTTGGTGCCGCTGGCACGGGCGCCGCCAAACGGCTGTTGTCCGACGACGGCGCCGGTGGGCTTGTCGTTCACGTAGAAGTTGCCGGCCGAGTGGCGCAGGCGGTTCACCGCGCGGACGATCGAGCTTCGGTCTCGGGCGAAGACGGCGCCGGTCAGGGCGTAGGGCGAGGTGCCGTCGACCAGGTCGAGGGTCCCCTCGAAATCGTCGTCCTCGTACACGAACATGGTCAGAACGGGACCGAACAGCTCCTCGCACATGGTGACCGACTTGGGATCGCTGGTTTCGATCACGGTCGGCTGGATGTAGTAGCCCTCGGACTTGTCGCCGTCGCCGCCGACGAGGATGGTCGAGGTCGGGTCCTTTTTGGCGCGGTCGAGGTAGCCCTTCAGGCTGTCGAAGCTCTTCTCGTCGATCACGGCGTTCACGAAGTTGGAAAAGTCTTCGACCGTACCCATTTGGAACGACTTGATGCCCTCCACCAACAATTCGCGCACCTGTCCGGCGAGGCTTCGCGGAATGTAGCAGCGGGACGCGGCCGAGCACTTCTGCCCCTGGTACTCGAAGGCGCCGCGCAGGAGGGCGGTCGCCACCGCGACCGGGTCGGCCGAGGGATGGGCGAGCACGAAGTCCTTGCCCCCGGTTTCCCCGACGATGCGGGGGTAGCTCCGATACCGGCCGATGTTCTCGCCGACCGTCTTCCACATTCGGTTGAACACGCCCGTGGATCCGGTGAAGTGGACCCCGGCGAACTCTCGGTGGCTGAAGCAGACGTCGGACGTCGACGGTCCGTCGGCGATGACGAGGTTGATCACGCCGTCGGGCAGGCCCGCTTCGCCGAGGATGCGCATGAACATCTGGGCGCTGAAGACCTGGGTCTGGGCGCACTTCCAGACCACGACGTTGCCGCACAGGGCGGGCGCCGTCGGGAGGTTGCCGCCGATGGCGGTGAAGTTGAACGGGGTGACGGCGAGGACGAACCCTTCGAGGGGTCGGTATTCGAGTCGGTTGTGCATCCCCGGGGCGCTGACGGGCTGCTGCCGATAGATCTCGCTCAGGAAGTGCACGTTGTAGCGGAGAAAGTCGACCAGCTCGCACGCGGCGTCGATTTCGGCCTGGAACACGTTCTTGCTCTGGCCGAGCATGGTCGTGCCGTTCATGTAGGGCCGGTACTGGGTGGCGACGAGTTCGGCCGCCTTGAGGAAGATGGCGGCACGGTCCTCCCACGGCGTCGCCTCCCACGCGGGTTTGGCGGCCAAGGCCGCGTCGACCGCCATCTGGACGTGCTCGCGGGAGCCTTTGTGGTACCGCCCGAGGCGGAGCGCGGTCTCGTGAGGCGCCCGGATGTCGTGAACGTCGCCGGTGCGGACCTCCTTGCCGCCGATCACCATGGGTACGTCGAGGTCGGCCTGCCGCAGCTCCCTGAGGACCGACTTCAGCTTGGCCCGCTCGGGGGTGCCGGGAGCATAGGACAGGACCGGCTCGTTGGCGGGAATCGGGTAGTCGAACGTGCCGAAACTCATGGGGAGAGTTTACCAACGGGATACCTCGGCGCCCGTTCGGATTCGCGGCCGCGTCCGGCAAACGCCTCTCACGGTTCCGCATCGCGATCCGGGTTTCGCAACCGGCATAATCTGCCCATGGCTCGCATCGTGGTGGAAGCGGCGGAGGCCCTTCTCGATCAGGAGATCCCCGTTCTCGACAAGGGGTTCGTCCGTCTCGTGGACTACCTCGGCGGGGACGAGAGGATCGTCCAGTCGGCCCGGGTCAGCTACGGGGCGGGCACCAAGAGCTTTCGGCAAGACCGGGCCCTGATCCACTACCTGCTGCGGAACGCCCACACGTCTCCGTTCGAGCAGGTCCAGCTGACGTTCCACACGAAGATGCCGGTCTTCGTCGCCCGGCAGTGGGTGCGGCACCGGACGGCCCGCCTGAACGAGATCAGCGGTCGCTACTCGGTGATGAAGGACGAGTTCTACGTTCCGACCCCGGACCGGATCAAGCTTCAGAGCACGTCGAACAAGCAGGGCAGCGCGGACGAGACGATTCCGCTCGAAGAGGCGATGGCGCTGGTCGAACGGCTGGAGTCGGAGCAGCGGATCGTCTACGGGCACTACGAACAGATGATCGAGCGGGGGGTGGCGCGGGAGCTGGCCCGCGTCAATCTGCC
This sequence comes from Fimbriimonadaceae bacterium, assembly GCA_046719655.1. Classification (GTDB taxonomy): domain Bacteria; phylum Armatimonadota; class Fimbriimonadia; order Fimbriimonadales; family Fimbriimonadaceae; genus JBDNCL01. The sequence continues at coordinate 18,328 of JBDNCL010000019.1, read as the reverse complement.
GCTGTCGCTCTACACCGAATGGTACTGGCAGATCGACCTCCACAACCTCTTCCATTTCCTGCGCTTGCGGATGGATGCGCATGCCCAGTACGAGATTCAGGAGTACGGAAAGGCGCTGGCCAAGTGCGCTCGGGCGGTCGCTCCGATCGCGTACGAGGCGTTCGAGGAACACATCCTCAACTCGGTACGGCTGTCCCGAGCCGAATGCGTGGCCCTGACCAAGATGCTCGAGGGCAGACCCCACGGGCTCGAGGGGCGGCCCTTGGCGACGTTCGAAGAGAAGTTGGCCCGCATGCGGTCGATGGCGCCGGTCGAGGACGTGGACGAGCCCCAGCTGTTGGGCTAGGCGTCGGTCGGCGTTCGGCGTTGGGAGTCGGGCAGGTAAAACCGGGGGGTGCCGAACGTCGTTTTGGGGGTCAGCGGCAGCATCGCCGCGTATCGGGCGGCCGACCTGGCCCGCGAGTTGATGCGGGCGGGCTGGACGGTGCGGGCGTGCCTCACCGATTCGGCCGAGAAGTTCGTCAGCCGCCAGCTGTTCGAGGCCCTCACGGGGCAGCCTTGCCTGGTGTCTTCGTTCGACGAGCCCGATACCGGCCGGATGGCCCACATCGACTGGGCGCGCCAGGCCGACCTGATGATGGTGGCGCCGGCGACCGCCAACGTCCTGAACAAGCTCGCGAACGGGGTCGCCGACGACATGCTGACCACGCTGGCGCTCGCGTTCGAGGGGCCTTTCCTCCTGGCGCCCGCCATGAATCCGTCGATGTACGCCCACGACACGACCCAAGCGTCGATCCGAACCCTGTCGGCGCGGGGGGCGATCTTTGTCGAGCCGGAGTCGGGGGACGTGGCGTGCGGCGAGCAGGGGCAGGGCAAGCTCGCCTCGATCGAACGGATCGTGTCGTTCGCCGAAACGGTGCGCCGGCGGAGTCGGCGGCTGTCCGGCAAGAGGGTCCTGATCACGGCGGGCCCGACCCAGGAGCCGATCGACGACGTCCGGTATCTGACGAACCGCTCCAGCGGGAAAATGGGGATCGCTCTGGCCCGGGCCGCCCTCCTGATGGGGGCCGAGGTCGACCTGGTCTGCGGGCCGACCTCGGAGCCGCTCCCGCTCCGGGCCGACGTCGCCCGGGTCCGGACCGCGGAAGAGATGCTGGAAGCGGCGCGTTCGCGCGTCGGGAGGGCGGACTGGATCATCGGCGCGGCCGCGGTCGCCGACTTCCGTCCGGCCGAGTACCGACCCGGGAAGATCCGCCGGTCGGGAGAGACTCTCGAGATTCGGCTGGTGCCGAATCCGGACGTTCTCGCCGAACTGGCGCGGGCCGCCCGAGCGGGCACGGTCAAGATCGGTTTCGCGGCCGAACCCGACCCGGAACTGGACACGGCGGTGGAGAAGCTCCGCCGGAAGGGGCTGGACGCGATCGCGGTCAACGACGTCTCCCGCGACGACATCGGGTTCGATGTGGACTCGAACGAGCTGACGCTGCTCTTCGCGGACGGAGGCCGAGAGGCGAGCGGCCGGCAACCGAAACTCGGGTGCGGACTCTGGCTCCTGGAACAGGTCGCGTCCCGGCTCCAGCGTTAGCCGTCAACCGGGCGGAAGCCCGCCGAGTCCCTTCACGACGGCCAGGATCAGGGTCACGCTGACGGTCGACGCGAGCGTCGTCCACACGATGCATTCGGCGGCAACCTCTGTGTCGCCGTCGAGTTCGATCGAGAGGATGATGGTGTTCACGGCGCTCGGGGCGGCCGCCGCCACGATCAGCATCGCTCCGGGCCACGGCCACAGTCCGAACAGCCACACCACCAGGGCCATGGCGACCGGAAGTCCGAGGAGCTTCAGGCCGAGGACCGGCGCGACGAACCTCCACTGGGGCGGGCCGACCCGCATCGCCATCTGGGCGCCGAGGGTGACCAAGGCGAGCGGGACCAGCCCCGACGCGAGGGTGTCGATCGGGTAGCCGACCGCAACCGGCAGATCGCGACCCCAAAGCTTCAGACCGAGACCCGCCACCATCGACCAAAAGATCGGCGTCTTCAGGAACGCCGCCAGGCCTTGGCCGACCCCCGACTTCGACGCCATCAGGATGTAGCCGAGACCGAACATCGCGAGCGAGCTGGCGAGAAGGACCAGAGCCTGGACCTCGCCCCCGACCGTGCCGTAGGCTCGCTCGGCAAGCGGGATCCCGAAGTTCCCGCTGTTGAAGACGACGGCGGCGAGCACGAGAACCGAAGACGTGCCCATGGCGAGGCCCCGGGAACGGACGACGGTCCACACCGGCACGGCGAGCAAGAAGGTGCCGAGGAGGACGGCGGCCAAGATCAGGCCGATCTCCGACCAGGACAGGGTGCTGGCGCCGACGCGGCTGACCATGAACGCCGGGACGAGGAGGTTCACCTGAACCTTGGCCAAAGTCTCCATGTGGAGAGAGAACCGGCGTTGCAGCAGGTACCCGGTCAGAGCGAGAACGAGAATGGGCAGAACGACGTCGGCGAACAGAAAGGCGAACTGCCGAACGAGGTCGGCCAAGTTCACGGCGTGCGGCTCCCAGCGTGTCGGTTTGGTTCGCCCATGGGCAGTCGAGACGTCGGTCCTGCCTTAGGATGGCACAGGCGGGCGGGCCGTTTTCGGGGGCCGCAGACGCGAAGAGGACCGGAGAGACTCCGGTCCTCTTCGTCGGCAAGGTCGGGACGGGTTCAGGCCGCTTCGGGGCGGGCCTGAGCGGGATTGTCGGCGGGCGGGGTGCTCGTGCCCGTCGGAGGCGCGGCCGGTCGGCGCCGGCCGCCCAACTGGGCTTCGGGATTCCACGGGAGCTTTTCGCGGGCGTCGACGTTCTGGATCACCTGCCGGACGAGGTCGATGACGCTGACCATGCCCGGGAAGTTGATCGTGTCGACCGTGTCGTTCTCGGTGTGGTACTCGGGGGTCAGGCCGGTGTGGAAAAACAGGTTGGGGACGTTGGCCCGGGCAAACGGGAAGTGGTCGCTTCCGGACGAGATCCCCGGCGACTTGTTCACGACGACGCCGTCCGCCTTCGCCTCATCGAGGATGGCGTCCCACTCGGTGGAGGAGCTGGTCGAGAACACGGTCAACCGTCCTTCTCGGAGCCGGCCGATCATGTCCATGTTGATCATGGCGCTGATGCGGCGGACGGTTTCGGGGTGGTCGCGCACCCAGGCGGCGGCGCCCACCAGGCCGACTTCCTCACCCGAATAGAGTTGGAAGATCATGGTTCGACGGTTCGTCCGGTTGACGGCGAAGTACTCGGCCAGGGCGAGGACGCCGGCGACGCCGCTCGCGTTGTCGTCGGCGCCGGGATGGATGATGTCGGCGTTGGTGCGGGAACCGACTTCGCCGTAGCCGAGATGGTCGAAGTGAGCGCCCACGACGATGATCTCGTCCTGAACGGCGGGGTCGTTGCCGGGCAGGATCCCGATCACGTTGCGCCCCATCCCCCGGTTGGGCTCCGACTCGGTGATCATGCGGACGGCGAGTCCGAGGTTGCGGCTGGCCGGTCCGGTCGCCTGGCGCGCCTTTTCGATGGGGACCCCCACGATCCGCTCGAAGTGACGCTCGCTGACCGAGGCGGCGACAAGGTCGGTGTTCGGGGCGAGGCCCTGACCGCGGCTCATCGGAGCCAGATCTCGTCGGCCGGCGGTCGCCGATCCCACGAAGATGACGCCGGCGGCGCCGCGCTCGGCCGCCCACCGGGCCTTCGCGCCGTTGGAAGCGGGGCGTCGGCCTTCGGGAACGCCGCGCATCATGACGACGACCTTGTCGGTCACGTCGACGCCTTCGTAGTCGTTCCAATCGTCCTCGGCCAGCCCGAAGCCGACGTACACGAGGTCGGCGTTCACCATCCTCATGGCCCGCGTCCCGGCCAGGGGCAAGAAGTCTTCGCCGAGATCGAGCCGCCACGTCTGGCCGGAGCTGTCTCGGAACGAGAGGACGTTGTTTGCGGTCGGCCGCTGGTTGACGGTGACCTCGAATTCATGGATGAACCCCTTGTGGGGACCCTCTTGGAGGCCGATCCGGCGGAACTGCTGCGCGAGGTACTCGGCCGCCAGGTGTTCGCCGGGGGAGAGGGTGAGACGGCCGCCCATCGCGGGGCTGGTCAAAGCTTCGAGGTATTCGCGGAGCTGGCTCTCGGAAAACCGGGCCGAACCCGAACTGAGAGCCACCGCGGCAATCGCCAGAGACGTGATCATCGTTTGCAGGAATCCTCACCCAAAAGGGTTGGGGCTATCTTAGCAGGAGATTCGGCGAACGCCAACCGGAATGCCGCCGGGCGGGGCCGATGCCCTTACGGACGCTGGAGACGGCGGGTCGGTTCAGTGCGACGGGGCCGGTTCGGATGCGCGCCAGCATGACGCCCGGTGCCCCTCCCCGACGTCGAGGAGATCGGGTTCGCGATCACAGGCCTCGTACCTTTGGGGGCATCGGGGGGCGAACGGGCACCCGGCGGGCATCGACGCCGGGTTGGGGGGCTGACCGGCGATGACGGGGAGTTCGGTCTGTCCCCGCCGAGGCAGGGCGGCCAACAGGGCGCGGGTGTAGGGGTGCCGCGGCGCCCGCAGGACCGTCTCGGCCGCGCCCTGCTCGACCACGCGCCCCGCGTAGAACACGGCCACGCGCGAGGACAGGGTGCCGATCACGCCGACGTCGTGGGAGATGAGCATCACGGCGGTGCCGTGGGTGTCCTTCAGTTCCTGGATCAGACGCAGGATCTGGGCCTGAAGGGTGACGTCGAGAGCGGTGGTCGGTTCGTCGGCGATGAGGACCTTGGGCCGACAGGCGAAGGCGATGCCGAGAACGACGCGCTGGCGCTGGCCGCCGCTGAGCTGGTGGGGATAGCGGCGGGCGGTGGTTTCGGGGGAGGGCACGCCCACCCGATCCAGCATCTCGACGCTCTGACGCCACGCCTGTTCGCGAGACATCGGGTGGTGCAGGAGGAGGGCTTCCGCGATCTGGTGCCCGACCCGCATCATCGGATTGAGGCTGGTGAACGGGTCCTGCATGACGAGGGCGATCTGGCTGCCTCGGACCTCCCGCCACTGCTTCGGCGTGAGACGCGAAATTTCGCGGCCGTCCAGGCGGATGGACCCGGACTCGAGCACGCCGCCGGCGGGCAGCATGCCCATGACGGCGAAGCCGGTCATCGACTTTCCGCAACCGGACTCGCCGACCACGCCGAGGGTCTGCCCGGCGTCGAGGCTCAGGGAAACGCCCCTCAGGATCGGCGTCGAGCCGATCCGGACCCGCAGATCGTCGACCTCGAGAACCGGCACACGCCCATTATGCGGCAACGGGCCGCGCCCTCGAGGTTCGGCGGCGGGCGATGGACCTCGGTCCAGTCTCCGGGCAAAAGAGGCGCACGGTGTCCCCGCATCCGAATGTATACTCCGGTATATGGCAGCCAAGATCCGCGTCATCGTTGCGGACGACGAACCCGGCTATCGCGCCGCCCTCCAGAAAACGCTCACCCTCATGGCGGAGTGCGAACTGCTCGGGGTGGCGAAGGACGGTCAAGAAGCGTACGAGCTGATCCAAGCCGATCCGCCGGACGTAGTCCTGACCGACATCAACATGCCCCGCATGAGCGGCATCGAGTTGATGCGGAAGGCCCTCAAAAGCGAGAAGGACCTGCGGTTCGTGGTCCTGACGGTTCGGGAGGACGACGACACCGTGTTCGAGGCGTTGCGGGCGGGGGCGTTGGGCTACCTGCTGAAGACGGCGACCCCGGCCGACGTCGTGGAAGCGATCCGTCTGGCGTACAAGGGCGAGGCGAAGATCACGCCCAAGATCGCGGCCAAGGTCGTCGAAGACTTCCGCCGGGTGAAGGAAGACGACGAGGCGGACGACGCCGAGATGTTCGTGCTGAGCGATCGGGAGTCGGAGATCCTCGACCTGATCGCAAAGGGGATGCGCAACAAGGAGATCGCTCAGAAGCTGTGCATCGCCGAGAAAACGGTCAAGAACCACGTCAGCAACATCCTCAAGGCACTGCAGGTGAACAGCCGAACCGAAGCGGCCATGAAGGCGGTCAAGGGCAAGATGGGCCCCAAGGAGTAACCGCGCCGATCGGCCGTCGGGGAGCCCCGGAGAGGCGTCTCTCCGGGGCTCTTTCGTCGCCGGGGACGACCCGGCGGCAAAACCGGTAATTGCAGGCGTCGATCCGGGAACTTCGAGCGGCTCCCGGGGCGTTGCAAACCGCGAAGGTAGACTCCCCCCGGTTCATGCTCTTTGGCAGGCGAAGCAAGCGAGACCAATTTGAGCGAGAGGCGGAGAGGGTTTTTCCTTCGGTTTTCGGCGCCGCACTTCGCCTGACACGGTCGAGAGAGGAAGCCGAGGACCTGGTTCAGGAAGCCATGGTTCGAGCCTACGACGCCTTCGACAGATTCGACGGAACCAACTTCAAGGCTTGGTTGTTGCGCATCCTGACGAACCTCTACATCAACCGCTACCGGCAGAGGATGCGCGGTCCGTCGCTCGGGTCGCTCGAGGACGAGGGGGCGGTCGAACCGATCGCGCCCGAAACCGAGATCCCGCACCGGCAGATCCTCGACCAGATGGTCGGTACCGAGGTCGAAGAGGCTCTCAAGAAGGTGCCGGACGACTTTCGGATCGCGGTCCTTCTGAGCGATGTGGAGGGAATGAGCTATCAGGAGATCGCCGACGCCACGGGCGTGCCGATCGGGACAGTCCGATCCCGTCTGGCTCGGGGGCGGGCTCTGTTGAGGCGCGAACTCGAGGTCTACGCGCGCAGCGAGGGTTATCTGCGCGACAGCGACAGCGGCGGGTTGGAAGGTGCTGACGAATGAACGACTGGATGGAATTGAACGCTCTCGCCGACGGTGAATTGAGCGGCGAAGACAAAACCCGGGTGGAGAAGAAGATCCGCGAGTGCGAGCAGACGCGGGCGGACTACGAACTGGTTGTCGGTCTGAAAGGCAAGCTGGTCTCGGTTTCGAACCCCACCTCCCAGGAGTGTGCGAGGGTTTGGAGCGCCTGCCGCGTCCGACTCGAGCAGATCGACCAGCGCACCAAGGTCGAGAAGTTCGTCACCCGATACGCCTGGGGGTTGTGCGGCGCGTTCCTCGTCGCCATCGTGGGGGCCGCCTACACGAACCGGATCGACGGCGGAGTCCGGACGGGCGACGTGGCGCGCGTGATGGCGGGGCTCACGCCGGGTCAGCGGGCGACCGCCACCTACGGCGAAGACCTCCAGAAGTGGCTCAGCTGCGTGGGTCCGATCGAGGTCGATCTGGGCGGGGCCCAGGTGCTCCAGGCCCGCGAGGGTCAGCTCGGCGGACGCTCGGTCGCAATTCTCGACATTATCGGAACCGAGGGGCGGTCGACCCTTGTTCTCATAGGTGGAATCACTCGATTCGACGGCATGGAACCGATGGTCGAAGACAGCCGATTCCTCTTAGGTCGGGTCGGCTCGAGGAACTGTCTCGCCTGGAAGGCCAACAACATCGGGCTGATGTTGATCGGAGACGGTGAGGCGAGCGAACTCGCGAGGACGGCCGAAAAGATCAGGATTCGATAACCGCCAAGCAAGCAGAAAGAGCAAGTAGGCTAAGCAAGCAAAGACAGAAAGAGGCTATCGGGGCGTCGGAAGAAGACGCCCCTTTTTTTCGTTTCGGATCGGGACGCATCTGCTCCGTTTGGGCGAATGCGGCCCCTTTCTGCCCACACTCGCGAAGGCGCACCGGCGTCTCTTTCGCCGCACAGATCGGGTAAACCCTCCCGCAGGGGTCTCCGAGGCCGGAGTACCCCGAATCAGGCGAAGGAGCTACGAACCATGGCGATCAAAGTCGGGTGCTTTGCCCTCATCGACCCTTTCAGCCTACTCGACCACCAACTGTCGCGCATCGCGTCGTGGGGTTTCCGCTATGCCGACATCACCGACAACACGGACGGCGCGTGTCTCGGCTCCGAGTTCGGATTTACGGCGGTGGCCAGTCTCGACGCCAACCCGTTCGACCTTAAGCGCCTGTTCGAGTCGAAAGGTCTGACGATTACGAGCTATTGCGCTCACGCCAACCTGCTCGATGCGGACGCCCCCTGGCGGTACGGGACGACCCAGATCATCAAGGCCGTAAGGTCGGCGGCCGCGATCGGCGTGAAGCACGTGATCACCACGGAGGGAGAACCGAAGACCCCCTTCGGACACCGTCTTTCGGAGGCGGAAGCTCTGTTCTCGATTCGGGAGAAGCTTCACGAGCCGCTGAAGGTGGCGGCCGACCACGGGGTGAAGATTCTGCTCGAGCCGCACGGCAAGTACACCGATTCGGTGGACCACATGGAGAAGATCCTCGACCTGTGCGACTCTCCGGCGTTGGGGGTGAACTTGGACACGGGCAACCTGTGGCTCGGCGGCGGAGACCCGGTCGAAATGGTCAGGCGCCTGGGGTCCAAGATCGAGCACGTGCACTGGAAGGACATGCCGGCCGAGATGGCGCCCAAGCGCGGTACCCTGTTCGGCTGCGGCATGGGGGTCATCCCGCTCGGCACCGGAATCGTCGACATCGAGGGGACGTTCGAAGCCCTGACCCGGGCGGGCTTCGACGGGTACTCGACGCTCGAGGTGGCCGGCGAAGAGGCGGTGTCGGCCAGCTACGCCTATCTGAAGTCGCTCGGCGCCGAGTAGGCGGAGGTCAGACGATCCCGCTGCGGAGGAGGTCCTTGAGGGTGAGCACCCCGACGAGCCGGGTGCCGTCCAGGACGGGGACCTCTCCGATCTTGCGGGGGGCGTTTTGGAGCATCTCGAGGGCTTCGACGGCGAGCAGTTCGGGGGGGAGCGTCATCGGGTTGCCGGTCATGATGGCGTCGGCCTGAGCTTCGAACGGGCTTTCGTTGCTGACGAGGTGCCGGCGGAGGTCGCCGTCGCTGATCAGTCCGAGGAGGTTTTGGTCCGGATCGACGACACAGGCCACGCCGGCGCCGGCCTGCGTGATCGCCCGCATGACCTGGATCACGGGGTCGTCGGGAGCGACCAAGGCGACGTCGGAGTCGGTCCGCATAACGTCGCGAACCCGCAGCAGGAGTCGTCGGCCGAGGGCTCCGGCAGGGTGGAATTTGGCGAAGTCGCCGGGTCCGAACCCCCGTGCCGACATCGTCCCGATGGCGAGGGCGTCGGACAGGGCGAGCATCACGGTGGTGGAGGTGGTCGGAGCGAGGTTGTTCGGACAGGCTTCCTCCACGACGTGGGTGTTCAGGACGAGGTCGGCGAGGCGACCGGCGCTGCTTTCGGGGCGTCCGGTCATGAGCACGATCCGGGCGCCGATCGCCCGAATCGGCGGGAAGAGGTCGACCAGCTCGTCCGTCTCGCCGCTATGGCTGTACATCAGAACGATGTCGCGGTCGGTCACCATGCCGAGGTCGCCGTGAACGGCCTCGGCGGCGTGGAGGAACAGGCTCGGCGTGCCCGTGCTGCTGAGGGTTCCGGCCGTCTTGCGGGCGATGTGTCCCGACTTTCCGACACCGCACGTGATCACCCGTCCTTCACAGGACAGAAACCATTCGATGGCGGTGGCGTAGGCGCGGTCGAGCCGCTCGCCGGCGCGAAGAATGGCCGTCGCCTCGTGTTCCAGGACGCGGCGCAGAACCTGCAGACTCATCGGTGCGAGTCTACCGCTGGCCCGCCGGCCCGGCTGGTCGAGGCTCATATGCGGACGCCGTTGCCCAGAATCGTTTTGCCGAACATCGACAGCACCCACTTCACGGCGAGCCGGGCGGTGAGGTTCTCGGAGTCCTCCAGAGGGTTCACCTCGACGAGGTCCATGCCCGCCAGTTTGTACGGGCAGTCCGGGCACGAGATCAACTCCCACAGGAGCTCGAAGATCAGGTGCATCTCGCGGTAGGTGAGCCCGCCCCGGACGGCGGTGCCAGTGCCCGGAGCCCAGATCGGGTCGAGAGCGTCGACGTCGAAACTCACCCACAGCCGGGTCGCGCCCGACGCGCGGAGCCAACGGTCGAAGCGCCGCATCACCTCGACCACGCCGAAGCGGTCGATTTCGTGCATGGTGGCGGGAAAGCACCCTCGGAGCTGCCGGATATGGCGTCGCTCCCCTTCGTCGAGGTCGCGGAGGCCGATCCAGGCCATCTTCTCGGGCGCGAGCGGCGGACCGGTGCGCAGACGTCGGAGCCTTTGCCACTGCTCTCTCGTGCGGCCGTCGAGGTCGGCGGGAAACTCCATCAGGGCCGCGAGCGGCATGCCGTGCAGGTTTCCGGAGGGCGAGGTCGCCGGCGTGTTCAGGTCGGCGTGGGCATCGAGCCACAGGACGGCGAGGGTATCGCCGTGGCGGTCCATCGCGGCCGAAACCGAACCGAACGCGATGCTGTGGTCGCCTCCGATCACGATCGGCACGCGACCCGCCTCGAACGTCCGGTCCAGGCACCCCTTGAGATCGAGGTAACAGGAGTAGGCGGGCTCGAATGCCCGGATTCCGCCGAAATCGGTGGTCTCGGGTTCGATCGGCCGATCTCCCGAATCGACCACGGCGAGACCGAGCTCCTCGAGTTCGCGTTTGAGTCCGGCGGTCCGGACGGCGGCCGGACCGAGGCGGCTTCCGTGCCGTCTCCCGCAGTAGTCTAAGGGGACTCCCAGAATCTCGATCAAACAGGCACCTCTGGCGCGGACCCGCGACCGGGCTACAGGCTCAGAAACCACCGGTGAAAGCGGTCGTCGGTCGTGAGTTCCGGATGAAAAGACGTTCCGACCCGGTTTCCTTGGCGCACGGCGACCGTCTTTCCCTCGAATTCGGCGAGTTTCTCGACGCCGGGCCCGCATTCGGACACGATGGGAGCCCGAATGAACACGCCGAGGATCGGTTCGTCGAAGCCCGCGGTCGGCACGGGGGCTTCGAAGCTGTGGACCTGGGCGCCGAACGCGTTGCGCTGGACGGCGATATCGAGAAGTCCGAGTCGGTACTGATCGGGCCGACCTTCGATTCGATCGGCCATGAGGATCAATCCCATGCACGTTCCCCAGATCGGCATGCCGCCGGCGGCGCGTTTTTGGATCGCCTCGCCGAGCCCGTAGCGCTCGAGCAGAATTCCGACGGTGGTGCTCTCCCCGCCCGGGATGATCAGACGCTCGACTCGCGCAAGGTCGTCCGTCGTCCGCACCTGGATTCCGTGATGGCCGATGCGGCGGAGGGCTTCGAGATGCTTTTCGAAGTCGCCCTGAACCGCCAACACCCCAGCCACGCCCGACATGGATCGAGTCTACTCAGGCGTGGCGGGAAGTTCTGGGGAGCCGGGACCGAGCCCGAACGCCCGGTTCGGCGGATCTGAGAAGATCGAAAAGAAAAGGGGCCCCGGTGTGAGGGCGACACGCGGGGCTTTCTTGGGGGAGGGAGGAACAATCTGTTCGTACTATCTTTAGGACGCGAACCTGAACGTTTTTGTTCGAATCAACGGCGATCATCCCAGAAATCGACCATTCTCAGAGACGATCCCCTCACGGCCCGGAACGCCTCGACCGGGACGAAGACCACCCGTCCGCGGGTCGCGACCTCCCGCGACATTTCCCAGGTTCTGCCGTTATGACGGGCGCGGCGCGAGCCCTGTTCCAAAAGCAGCGTGTTGTTGTCGTCTTCGACCAAGATCCTCCGGCTGCCGGTGTTCTCCACATTGAGTCGGAGCTGGCGCGCCGTGCTCTCGAGCGGCACCATCCAGGTGTCGCCGAGCCGGTAGGGCCGCTCGTCGCTCCCGAACCGGAGCACCCGACCTTCGAAGCTCAGCTCAAAGCGGTCTCGGTCGAATCGGTCCCAGCCGCGGTCTCGGTCCCAATCGCGGTTGCGGTTCCCGTCCAGGTCGCGGTCCCAATCCCGGTCGCGCCAGTCGCGGGCATCCCACGGACCGTCGTAATCGACCCGGAAGTCTCGCTCGAAAAGGGCGCCGTAGCGGGTGCCGCGTCGAACGACGAACTCGCTGCGGGCCGAGTTGTTCTCGCCTTCCGCCAGGATGATCCCGGCGATGGTGCCGAGGAACGCTCCCTCGAACGGCTTGTCGAAGATGGCGCCGAGCAGGCCCCCGCCGAGGAGTCCGCCGAGGACGTAGTTCTCGCGACGAACCGGCCGCTGAGCGCGGATTCGACCGTCGGAGTCGGTCCTCAGGTTGCGGCTGTCGAGGGAGATCGGCACGGCCCGGATATCGCGGGTCTTGCCGTCGGGGAGTCGGACCCGGTTGAACTCCAGCTGAAGGAAGGCGGGTCGGTCGCCGCTGGCTCGACGGACATCGACGACCCGGCCCTCCAGCCGCGTTCCAAACGGAAACACGCGCTCGTTCTCCACGCGGGCCGAGAACCGGTCGCCGACCCGGTTTTGGCGGACGGACAGATCGTCTTCGAAACGCACCTCGACGACGGTGTCGCGTCGGACCGAGATGGTGGCGGAATAGGCGCTCGAGACCAACATTCCGCTCGCGGCAAGCGCCAAGCCCAGGATCATTGTTCTTTGCATCTGCATCTCACTGCCTCCGTGCCGGAGATCGGCCGCGATCCCTTTTGCCACGGCGATATCCACCAGCGTTGTGTACTCGTGTGACGCCCGAGGGCGACGGGGGTTTCGCGTCCTCCGCGCCGGGGCTGAGACCAAGGGCCGATCAGCGCCGAAGTTCCGCCCGAATCCAGAGGTCGGGACCGACCCGGCGGACCTTCGGATCGGTCAAGCGCGGAGCCGCGGCGAGGCCTTCGAGTCGGAGACCTTCGAGCCATGACGGGCCGTCGCCCAGGAGCATCGGGGCTACGAAGAGGTCGAGTTCGTCGACCAGCCCCGCCGAGAGGAACGCCGACGCCGTGCGGGCGCCCCCTTCGACGAGGACGCCGGTGACGCCGCGTTCGTACAGGATCTGGAGCAGCACGGCGAGGTCGAGGCGGCCTTCGATCAGCGGCACCGGCACTTGGCGCGGGTCGGCCGCCCTCGTCCGTTCTTCGCCGACGACCCACACGGCCCGATCGGGGTCGCTCAGGCACGCCTCTCGGCCGGAGAGTTTGCAGCGGGGGTCGAGCACGACGGCCAGCGGTTGGCGGCGAACTCCGGGAATCCGGGCGGTGAGGAGGGGCTGGTCGATTTCCACGGTTCGCCGCCCGACGACGACGGCTCCCAACTCGGCCCGAAGACGGTGCGCCGCCCGTCTCGACGCTTCGGAGGTGATCCACTTGCTTTCGCCGTTGGGGAGGGCGATGCGGCCATCGAACGACACGGCGGCCTTCAGGACGACGAACGGTCTTCCCTGTTCGACCGCCTTCAGCCAGCGCCGGTTGACTTCGGCGGCCTCGGTGGCCCCGTCTCCGAATTCGACCGTTATTCCGACCGCGCGCAACGCTTCCCCGCCGCCTCCCGCCACTTTGGGGTTGGGGTCTCGGTTGGCGACGACGACTCGGGCCACTCCGGCGTCGATCAGCGCCCGCGTGCACGGGGGAGTTCGTCCGTAGTGGTTGCAGGGTTCGAGGGTCACGAAGACGTCGGCGCCAGCGGCTCGCGGGCCCGCTCGCACAAGGGCGACCACCTCGGCATGGGGTCCACCGGCGTAGGGATGCCAGCCCTCGCCGACGATCTCGCCGTCCCGGACGATCACACAACCGACTCGGGGGTTGGGGGCCGGCCAGCCTCGCTTGGCGAGGCGGATGGCCCGGAGCATCGGCGGGGACGGGTCCCGCCGTCCCGAGGCTTCACTCGTCGGGTCGGGCTTTTCGCTCATGGTCCCTCAAGGTGCCTTCGATCAGCTCCTGCAGGTTGGCGCGGGCCTGGTCTCGGTACTCGAGCCGGGCTCGACGCACGGTCAGCAGAGCGAAGACGGCGGTCAGGAAGAAGAGGAGCAGGATCGCGACCATGTAGACGCTGAGGCGGACGGCGTACGCCTCGAGCATGGCCCGGCTGACTTCGGGTCCGGAAGGGCGATTCCCGACCAGCCAGGGCCAGGCGCCCAGCAATCCGATGCCGGCGAGGAAGCATGCCGTGGTCGCGATTCTCAGACCCATGCGGCCCGAAGCTCCTCGACCGCCTGAGCGATCGTCGGTCGGCCCATGAGAAAGCTTCCGGCGACGAACACGTTGGCCCCCGCGTCCACGACCCGCGGCATCGTTTCCGGGTCGATTCCGCCGTCGACTTCGATGTCGATGTCGGGTCGGCGGCTCCGGATCGCGGCGATCTTCTCCAGGGTCGCCGGGATGAAGGCCTGACCTCCCCATCCGGGGTTCACGGTCATCACGAGCACCAGTTCGACGACGTCGAGCAGCGGAAAGACGACTTCGGCCGGGGTTCCGGGGTTGATGGCGACCCCGGCCTGAACGCCCAGCCTCCGCAGCTGGCCGGCGAGGCGGTGCGGGTGCCGGGTCGCCTCGACGTGGAAGATGATGCCCTGGCAACCGGCTTCGACAAAGGCTTCGAAGTGCCGGTCGGGGGTGTCGGTCATCAGGTGGGCTTCGAAAAACGTCGACCCGAGCGGACGGAGGTCGGCGACCAGTTTGGACCCAAAGGTGATGGGCGGAACGAACTGCCCGTCCATCACGTCGAAGTGGATGCGATCGACCCCGGCGTCCATCATCTGCCCCACCTGGCTGGCCATGGCGGCGAAATCGCAGGACAAGACGGAAGGGGCGATCTCCAGCCTCATCGCCTGGAGCCTCCTCCCGTCCGGGTCCCGGCAGGCTGGGTTTCGGGGCCGGCGTCCGCCTGCTGAACGACCTGCTTGATCAACTCGCCGTTGTAGAAGAAGCGGAAGGTGGATTCCGGCCCGTAACCTTCGGCGTTGAACTCCACGTCGGCGCCGGGCGCGTAGTCGGCTTCGTGGACGGTCTTGGTGCCGATCGAGTCGGTCATGTCGACGCGAAGGGTCACGGGGTCGAGGATGTCGGTCAGACGGATGCGGACGGTATAGAGGTACTTCTTCTCGCCCTGGGCGGGCTCGCGCACCGCCTGCCGGACGTTGCTGGCGACCTGAACCCGGATGCTCGAGCCCCGTTCGACGCGGCGTCTCGGTTCGGGCACGTGGGCGACGATCTGGCCGGGCGGGATCGCCCGATCGCGGACCTCGACAATCCGGTCGTCCAACCGCAGACCGACCGTTTCCAGCATGATCTTGGCCCGATCGACCGTGGTTCCTCGAAGGTCGGGAACCTCGACGAACCGGCTGCCCGCACTCACGACGGCCTGGATGGTATCCCCCTGGAAGACCTTGGCTCCGGGCGGCGGGTCGGTCGACAGGATGGTGTCGAACGCGTATGACTCGTTGACTTCGCGGCGGACGACGCGCAACGAGAGGCCCAGAGAATCGAGCCTCGACTCCGCTTCGCCGATGGTGAGGCGCCGAACGTCGGGCACCACCATCTCCTTGGGGCGGTTCAGGTTGAACAGAACGAAGGCGCCGACGACGAACACGACGAGCGAGCCGAGAAAGATCATGACCATCTTCAGCCACGCGGGAACGTCGTCCGGTTCGTAATCTTCGGGGCGTTCGCCCCTTCCCCGGCGGTTGCCGGACTCGGCAACTTTGGGCGACAGGGGAGACACGCGGTACGGATCGGAAGCGGGCGACGTCCATTTGGTCGGCGACGCCGACGCCCCGGCGGCACCGACCGGCGCGCCACCGGCGGCCGCGCTCCCGACGCCGAGATCGACCCGAGTCGCGGACGCCGGCGAGGGACCGCGTTCGTTGGCCCTCAACTGGACGTGGACCGATCGTCCGAACCGGAGCGCGTCATGGGCCATGCGGAGGTCGCCGAGCATTTCGGCGGCGTGCCGGTAGCGGTCTTCGGGTCGCTTCGCGAGGGCCTTGGCGACGATCTGACTCAGCACGGCCGGGGTCGCGGGGTTGAGGCTCTTGGGGTCGGGAGGGGTCTCGCGAGCGTGCTTGACGGCGAAGTCGGCGACGTTTTCGGCCCAGAACGGCCAGCGGCCGGTCAGCAGTTCGAACAGCACCACCCCCACGCCGTACACATCGGAAGCGTAGGACGGCATGGAGCCGTGCGACACCTCGGGGGCCAGGTAGGGCGAGATGGACGGCAATACGGCCGGACCCGAAGACGGACTCGACGAGTACGCTTCCCATATTCCGGCGAGCTGAAGGCGGGCCGCCCCGTCGTTGGCGACCACGATGTTGTGGGACCCGACGTCGCCGTGAACGCGACCCTGGTCGTGCAGGGCGCTCAATCCCTCGCAAACCGAAATGGCCGTGGTCAGGGCGACCGGACCCGAAAACGGGGCCAGCTTGCGGATTCGGACGTTCAACTGGGTTCCGCGCGAGACTTCTCCCACGACGAAGACCGATCCTTCATCGGAATCAACCTCGAAAAGGCGTTCCAGATTGTCGTGGCGAATGGGCTCGAACTTCGCGACCGCGTCTTTGAGAGCCTGTACGAAGGCCGCTTCGCCGGCAAAGGGATCCTTCAAGACCCGGACGCTGACGTCCTTGCCGACGACCCGGTCTCGGGCGACGAAGGTGTGGAAAATCGGCCCTTCACCCAAGGACTGCGTCAGCTCGTATCGTACGCGGAGGATTCTTCCGATCACGACTCAGAAGGTGGGGACGCGCGGTCCGGCAACAACGCCAAGACGACGAGGACGACGGTGAACCCGAGCGCCAACCACTGCACGGTGGGCTGATCGACTCGGCGAGCCCATTCCGCGGCCCGTCCCTGGAAAAAGGACGCCTGACTACCGAAATAGCCGGCACCCAGCCCGACGATGCTCAGGACGGCGACGATGTCACGCAAAGAATTCATGAAGCCGCGATCGCCTCCAAGATCACCCGATCGGACACTTCGCGAATCAGTTTACACCGGCCGATCGACTCCAATAGACTCAACGCCATCTGGCCTCTCGCCACCTTCTTGTCGAGGCGCATGGCGGAAAGGACTTCTTCCGGCCGGCCGAGGAGTTCGTGCGTGACGGGCAGGCCGGCACCGGACAGGGCGGCGGCGACACGGTCCGCGGTGCCCGCGGCCGTCACCCCGAGAAGCTCTCCGATTCGAGCCTCCACGACCATTCCGACCGCAATCGCCTCGCCATGCAGCAGCGGGCCGTAGCCGGTCAAGAGTTCGAGAGCGTGGCCGACGGTATGCCCGTAATTGAGGATGGCGCGTTGGCCGGTGACGTCCAGTTCGTCCTGCTCGACGATTCCGGCCTTCAGGCGGACGCACCGCATGATGGTTTCGGCGAGCCGAGGGGATGCCGGCGACAACGGATCTCGGGCCAGGTCGTCCACCATGTCGGCGTCGAGGATGAAGCCGTACTTGAGCACCTCCGCCATCCCGTTGGCAAACTGACGCGGCGAAAGCCCGGCCAGGGTATCGACCAGAAGGTGGACCTCTTGCGGCGGGTAAAACGCGCCGGCGAGGTTCTTGCCCCCCTTCAGATCGATCCCGGTTTTTCCGCCGACGGACGAGTCGACCTGAGCGAGCAGGGTGGTCGGGGCCTGAACGAGGGGTACGCCCCGCATGTAGGTGGCGGCGGCGAAGCCGGCGACGTCCCCGATCACGCCGCCGCCGAGGGCCACGACGACGGTGCGTCGATCGGCCCGAACCTGGGCCAGCCACTCCCAAATGCGGCCCAGCACTTCGACGCTCTTGCTGGACTCGCCCGGCTTGAGAACGAGGGTGGGGCGGCCGGTCTCGTTGACGTTTAGAGCCTGAAAGACGTTGGCGTCGGTCAGGATGACCGACTGGGTCGGCAGACGCTTGAGGAACTCGGCCGAAGGGGTGACCATCACCGGATAGGAGCCGCCGCGGTGTCGGATCGAAACGGGATCGGTTTGAGACATTTGCGCTTTTTGACAATCTACCGAGGGATCGAAACAGGTCGATCGCCCTTCGGGCGACCTCTTCCATGCTGCGGTCGCCCACCTCGAGCACGGCGTCGGCCTTTCGGTACAGGGGAAGTCGACCCTCGAGAATCTCGGCCAGACGGTCTTCCCAGTCGTCGTTCGCGAGAAGCGGACGCTTCCTCCGGCTCCTTCCCAAACGCTCTCGGAGAATGTCGAGATCGGCGTGCAGGTAAAGACTGACCCCCAGGCGCCGGATCTCCGACCAGTTGGACTCGCGCAGAACCGCGCCCCCGCCGGTTGAGACGACATCGGCCCCCGGAGACAGGGCGGCCAAGACCGACGTTTCGTGGTCGCGGAACGCAGCCTCGCCGTAGACGGAGAAAATGCTGGCCACGCTTCGGCCCACCCTCGACTCGACGACGCGGTCCGTATCGACGTAGCGCCGCCCGGTCTGTTGGGCGATCAGCTGGCCGATCGTGCTTTTGCCGCTCCCCATCATCCCCACCAGGACCCACGAGCAGGGCTCTGGTTGGCAGGGAGAAGGGTTGGGGG
>JBDNCL010000189.1:0-5461 GCA_046719655.1 Fimbriimonadaceae bacterium | reverse complement strand
AGGCGACCGAAACGGCGGCGGACGAACCCGCCCCGGCAACCGAACCGACGGCCGAGCCGAAGACGCCGACCCGGCGTTCGGCCCGAAAGTCGGCGGACGAGACAGAGGCCGAGCCCAAGCCCCCGACCTCCCGTTCCGCCAAGAGGACGGCCAAAGCCGACCCGGCCCCGGCGTCGCCCGAAGAAGGCCCGGCTGCCGCCCGCAAGACGCGGCGCAAAGCCGACACCCAGGCCGAACAGCCGGCGCCCGAGGAGATTCCGACCCCCGAGGCGACCGACGCCCCGAACGAGACGCCGAGGCGCCCGCGCTCGCGCCGGACCGCCAAAGTCGAGCCCGCGGCCGAGGCGGCCGAGTCCCCGACCGAGACCGACGCCGAGACCAAGCCCCGTTCGTCGCGACGGCGGCCGGTCGCCGAGTCTCCGGCCGAAGTCCCGGACGATCCCGACGTCGCGTCCGTGGCGTTCCGGCAGCCCGAAGAGCCCGCGGCTCCCCCGTCCGTTCCGGAAAAGCGCGCCGGTCGGCGCGGGCGCGCCCGAGAGACCAAGGTCGAAGTCGAAGTCGAAGCCAATGCCGAAGTCGAACCGACCGTTCCGGCGGCCGAAGCGGCGGTCGTCGTCGAAGGCCCGACCTCGGCCGCGGACTTCGGACTCGAAGCCGACGACGATCTCTTCCCCATCATCACGTGGCGAACCGTGGTCCCGTCCGCGTCGAAGGCGGCGCAAACCGCGCCGACGGCCGAAGACGCGGAGCCCTCCGGGGTCGCCCCCCGAAAGAGCCGCCGCCGTCGCCGGCGGCGAGGCTCGGAAGCGACGGCCGAGACCGCGACCGTCCCGGGCGAAGACGCCTGGGCCGATGCCCCCAAACCCGAACCGGCCGACCATCCGCGCCGCCGGGAAGAGAGAGCGACCCGGAGCGAGAAGCCCGAACCCAAAACCGCTGCCGCCGGGCCGAGGCCGTCGCCCGAGCCCGAACCGGCCTACTCCCCGCCCCCGCCCCGGCCCCTGATCCCGACTCCGAAGGACGCTCCCCAGGTCGTGCTGCGCAACGGGGTGCCCACGCTCGTCCGCGACGGACGGGTGTACCCCCCGATCATGTTCTTCGGATCGGCGCCGGACGAGAGGAAGGCGCAGAACGTCTTCGAGCAGGCCAAGTTCGCGGCCGAAGCCGGCATCCACCTGCATTCGGTTCTCGTCGAATTCGAGGTCGACGAAGAGGCGGTCGATGCCAGCGTGTCCCTCGCCGCCTACCTGCTGGACCAGACCCTCAAGGCCGATCCCGAAGCTCAGGTCATCTTCCGCATCGTGTTCGTGGCTCCGCGGGGTTGGGACCGCCGGTTCCCCCAGGCCCGCTACCTCACCGAAACCGGGCGGCTCGCGGAGCCGAGCGTCTGCGACGACGAATACTGGGGCGTTGCCCGAGAGTGCCTGGCCAAGTTTGTGCGCCAGATTCGCCTCATCCCCCAGGGCCGTTCGATCGCGGGTCTGCACCTGGAGCGCGGCGAATGGTTCTTGCCTGCCGATCAGGGCTACGACACCTCGCCCGCCGCCACGCGGTCGTTCCGGGAGTGGGCCCGAGCCCGCTACAGCAACGGGCTCGTCGCCCTCCGGGCATCCTGGTTCGACGGCCAGGTGAGTTTCGACACGCTCCAGGTCCCGCCGTTCGCGCCCCAACGCGAGGAAGCCGGCCAGTTCATGCGGGTCAGCCGCAAGGAGCGTCGCTGGGTCGACTACCACCTGTTCCTCTCCGACGCCACCGTCCAACGCATCGGCGACCTCGCCTACGCGGCCAAGGAAGCGAGCGAAGGCCGCTTCCTGGTCGGCGTCAGCTACGGCTACACGTTCGAGTGGTCGCACCCGTCCAGCGGCCACCTCTCCCTCGGGAAGCTCCTGCGCACGCCCGAGATCGACTTCATCGCCGGCCCGCCCAGCTACCGCACCCGCGAGCCCGGCGGGGCCGCCCCGTTCCCCACCCCGATCGACAGCTTCGCCCTCAACGGCAAGCTGTTCCTCAGCGAAGAGGACTACAAGACCCCGATCGGCGACTACAAGGAACCGGACGACTTCAACCCCGTGATCAAAACCCCCCAGGCGCTGGAGAGCGTGCAGTGGCGCGGAGTCGGCGCCGCCCTGGCCCACATGTCGGGCGTCTGCTGGATGGACCTCTGGGGCAATGGCTGGCTGAAATCTTCGGCCATCTGGGAACGCGGCGCCCTCGCCCTGGACTGCCTGACCCGCCGCATGACCGTGCCCCCGTCCGAGCCCGACGTGACCGTCTTCATCGACGAGCGCGCTCTGGCCTACCTCGTCGACCAAGACAGCTTCGCCCTGCTCGTCCAGAACGTCCGCGAGTCCGTGCTCCGGTCCGGGCTCAGCGCCGGCTTCTACCTCCTGAGCGATCTCGCCCACCGCGAGCACTTCCCCGAAAGCAAGCTGTACATCTTCCTCAACGCCTGGGATATCCGCCCCGAACTCCGAGCCGCCATCAAATCGCGCCTCCAGCGCGACAAGAAGGTCCTGTTCTGGCTCTACAGCGCCGGGATCTTCGACTCGGGACGGGAGTCGCTCGAACGGGCGCGGGAGGTCACCGGCATCGCCCTGAAGCCCCAGCCGTACCACTCGAAGACGGGAACCACCCTCCTGAACCGGCGGCATCCCCTGTGCGAGTCGTTCCCCGACAAGGGCCTCATCGGCGGAGCGCGGCTCGAGCCGACCTACTTCGCCATTCCCGAAGGAGCCACCGTTCTCGGCGAATACTCGCAGACCGGTCTCCCCAGCTTCGTCGTGAGGGATTTCACCGATACACGAGACGCCTCGCTGTCGTGGCGTTCCGTGTTCATGGGCGAACCGGTGGTCACTCCCGGTCTGGTGCGCAATCTCGGCCAGATGGCGGGAGCCCACGTCTGGAACTTCCAGAACGACGTCACCCACGTCCGGCCGCCGTTCCTGACCGTGCACTGCACCGGCACCGGACCGCGCACCCTGATGCTGCCCAACAACTGGGTCGCCTACGGACTCGAGGAGGGGCACTGGCGGGCTCACGAGACCCCCACCATCCGGTTCAACGCCCTCGACGGATCGACCCACGTCTTCCTGGTCGGAATCAAGGAAGAGCTGGAAGCGATCATCAACGCGCCGATCGACGAACTGACCCGGATCGACGACCTCCCCGAACGCGCCGAAGACACGATCCGCTACGACCTGATGACCTTCGACGTGCCGATCATGGCCCTCGACGCCTGGATCGAAGGCGGCTTGCCGGAAGAGGTCTCGGACGACTGGCTCGTGCCGCCGCGCCTCGACGACCTCGGCAACGACTTCGACACGGGCGACGCCGCCGACGAGCCGGAGCGGAGGGTCGGCCGACGCCGACGCCGGAAGGGGCGAGGCCGGTCGGCGAGCGGAGACGACCGAGGCCGACCCGAGGCCCCCGTCATCGCCGACGCCGACCTCGGTCTCGGAGTCCAATTCCGAAAGCGGGACTGATCGATGGCCTTTCGCGCGGGAACGGTCGCCATAGTCGGCAAACCGAACGTCGGCAAGAGCACGCTCCTGAACCGGATCGTGGGGCAGAAGGTGTCGATCGTCAGCAACAAACCGCAGACGACCCGTCGGGCGATCATGGGGATCGCCCGCACCGACGCCTACGAGATCGCGTTCATCGACACGCCGGGGGTCCACATCCCCCACACCGTCCTCGGCAAGGCCATGCTCCGTCAGGCCGAGACCGCCCTTTCCGACGTCGACGCGATCCTGGTCGTGGTCGACGGGTCGCAGCGCCCCGACGAGCTCGAGCAGAGGATCGCGTCCATGATCGCACCCGAAATCCGGGGTGCGGCCGAGGTGATCGTCTGCCTGAACAAGATGGACAAGCTCAAGCCCGAGCACGTCATCGAGCGCACCGAGGCGTACACCGATCTCTTCCGCTCCGACCAGTACATGCTGACGACGGCGACCGACGGGACGAACGTGGACAAGCTCGTGGCCATGATCGTGGCCGCTCTGCCCGAAGGCGATCCTCGCTACCCCGAAGACGAGTTCACCGACCAAAGCTCCCGCTTCATGGTCTCGGAGATCATCCGCGAGCGGGTTCTCGTCTCGACTCGGGAAGAGGTGCCTCACGCCACCGCCGTCTACATCGACGACTGGGACGAGTCTCGGCCCGAACTCCTGCAGATTCGGGCCACCATCCTCGTCGAAAAGCCCGGCCAAAAGGCCATCATCATCGGCCGTGCCGGTCAGAACATCAAGAAGCTGGGCACCGAAGCGAGAACCGAGATCGAGGAGCTTCTGGGTCGGCACATCTTCCTCGACCTCCATGTCCGCGTCCGAGAAGAGTGGCGGATGAACCGACGCATCGTTCAGGAACTCGAGTCCGATTCCGGGTAACTTCTCGCACCATGATGCCGGCCGCGAACACCCCTCGAGAGGTCCGACCGTGACGGGCCCGCTTGACCCGGAGACCGTATTCGGCCGGTCGCTCCGCCCCGACTCGACCGTGGCCCTGACTCAGGCCGGCTGGCGGATGCCCCCACCCGACTCCCCCCTCGCGATCGGCGTCCGGTACGTGATCGAGCTCGTCGGCGACCGCTCGGTCGAAGCGCGCCCGATCCGTCTGCTTCTGGAAGACGACTGGCAGCGCGGTCTCGGACGCCCCGACATCTGGGTGATGTCCGGCTCCGACCGCGGATGGCGGCAACTGGGTGCCGACGACGCGACCCCCCACTTCGACTCCGTCGCCCTCACCTGGGACATCGTGCAAGGCGACCAAGCCCTGTCGAAGGCATCGTGCGAGCATCTCGAACGGGCTTGCGAGGACCTCGCCCGCGCGATCGGACGCCGTGCCGTCGCCGTCCCCCGGGCCGACGACATCGAAGACATCGCCCGCAATCTTTCGAAGATCCGCGACGGCCTCGACGTGGGATGCGAGTTTGGCGTGGTGGCTCCGGCCGGACGCGGGCTCTCCGAGCGGGACATCTGGCTCGCCGCAACCGACCTCGGGTTCGTCCACTCTCCGACCGGTCTGTTCGAGTTTCGGATCCCGAACTGGGATCTGCCCGTTCTCACCATCCAGAGTTGGGGAGAATCGGCCCGGTTCTCCCTGGCGGCGGCCGCGCAGTCCGTTCGGCACCCCGCGGTCGGAGTCGGCTTCTCGGTGCCGGTGTCGCCCGACCCCGAAACCGCGTTCCGCTGCTGCCTCGCCGCCGTGCGCCACCTGGCCGAGAGAACGGCCGGAACCGTGGTCGACGAGGACGAGAACCCGCTCACCGACCGCGGCCGCCAACGCATGGAAGAGGGGCTCTTTGCCGGTCTTTCGGCGCTTCAGAAAGCAGGGGTGCCCGCGGGCAGCCACGCGGCTCGGGCGCTCTTTGCGCCCTGACCGGACGGGGACGCGGGCGCGCCGGACTCCCGGGTCCGCCACCACGCCTCGACCTTGCGCAACGCCTCCGCCGAGCTGAGCCGCC
>JBDNCL010000188.1:0-5477 GCA_046719655.1 Fimbriimonadaceae bacterium | reverse complement strand
TTTCCGCGAAAGGCGGGTCCGAACGTCGAGTTTCGCGACCACAGCTTGGTCGATCGGACCGATCAGGAGCTAGTCGGATCCTTCGATCTTGCGGCCCCGACCGCTCAGCGAACGGAAGAAATCATCGGTCGCGCCACCGAGTCCGATTGCCGTGGCGCGCTCGATCTGAGGAGTCTTCGGACCGCCGCTCAGCAGCGTAATGCCCCAAGTCAAGAAAAGCGCACCGCCGGTTTCGTACCACTTTTCAGCCTTGTTGCTGTCCGACTTGAAGTTTCGGACCTCGTATGCGACTTCGCCCTTGTTGACGTCGATGATGGTCACGTCGATCGTAGCGTTTGCCTTCGTCTTTGGCCCCAGCCCGACCCACACGGAACGAACATGCCAGTAGATCCTCCCGGCGGCGACGTAGTCGACTCCGGCAGTGCGACCAAACTTCAACAACAAGGCGGCATTCGGAATCTGCGGTTGATCTTTCGGCTCCTCGATCACACTGATCCAAGGCTGACCCCCTGCCGCGTTCCACGCGGCCCGAGACTCGGCCAGAGGTTGAACCGCCATCTGTCCTTGGTCCTCGAACAGTCTTCGCAGGACGTTCTCGGCCATTTGGATGCCAGCCGAACTGGTCCCACTTTCGTTCTCGCAATAGCTCCATGGGAAGAGCGCAACCTTCGGCACGGACCTGGGTTGCGCATCCTGAGCAAAGGGGCTCGAACCCGCGTGAAGCGGTGCTGATGACAAAAGAAAACTGCAGATCAGCGCTCCAAACATGCCCTCCATTTCTTTCTCTCATATCTAAGTCCTTCTCATATTTTTCGCAACGCACGGAAAAGCAGCTCAGTTTGAGAGTCGGTGTGCCGCGATCTTCCAGCCGATCCAAGCGATTTGGATAAACCGAACGTCGGGGTGGGCGGGTTCGGCGAACACGGTGTACGTCGTCTATCCGATCGGGACGCCGGTGCCGAAGCCGGTCGACCGCGAGTGGCTCGCCGAGGGTTAGGACCGCTCCGCCCAAGCCTGCAAAAGTTCGGCCTCGCGTTCGGGGGTCAAACCGGCGCACAACGGCCGTTCGGAAAGGGCGTTTCGAGCCCAGGCGAGAGTGTCGGCGATCGTTTCCTGCAACGGTCGAAAGCGTAGCCCGGACGCGACGGCGGTCGAAGCGTCGACATCCAACATGCCTCCTCCCTCCCCCGCCAGATAGAGCGGCAGATCGGTCCACGGAGACACGCCGTTATCGGCAAGGAAATGAGGTGAAACCTTCACAAGTTCCGAACCGGTCTGGGCTACCGACCGGCACGCATCCAGCATCTCGCCTAGGGTCAGGGGAGACGCCGGCCCCGCCGCGTTCGCCACGGCGGGCCCACCGGCCAACACTGAGCGGACGATCCAGTCGGCCAAGTCCCGGGCATCGATCACCTGCACCGGTTGATCGAGGGCGTCGGGGACCAACATCGGGCCGCCGCGCCCGGCACGCACGACCCAGTAGGTGAAGCGGTCGGACGGGTCGTGGGGGCCGACGATGAGTCCTGGCCGCACCACCCGGACCGCGTCCCCCCAAGCGCTCCTAGCCTCCGCCTCGCACTGGGCCTTGAGAAACCCGTAGTTGTCGCCCGTTATTTCGGTCGCGTCCGGGTCCCCCTCGGCGTAGACGGGAGCCGACTCGTCAGCGCCATGTTGCGGGTCTTTGTACACGCTTACGCTGGAAACTAGAACGTAACTTCGCGGAACGCGGCTGTCGAAGGTCTCTACCAGCGAACGGACCTGGCGGGGAAAGTATGCACATGTGTCTATGATGACGTCAAAAACTTGATCTTCCAGACCCGCAAAGCCTTCGTCGCGGTCTCCCAGAACCCGATGTACGCGGCCCTCGAACAGATCGGCACCCGACCGGCCGCGGTGAAAAAGGGTGACGTCGTGTCCGGCCTCGAGGGCCGTGCCGACGATGTGCCGACCCAGAAACCGCGTTCCTCCGACAACGAGAAGCCTCACGGCGTCATGTTACGCGCGTGAGGCTCTTCGGTGGGCGGGACGGCCGCCCCGGTGCCCAGAATTCTGGGGGCGTTATTCCTCGGCGGGGGTCTCGGACTCAGCCTCAGACTCGGCGTCCCCGTCCGGAACCTGCTCCTCGTAGTCGGCGTCGTCCCCGAGTTCGCCGCCGTCGGCGGCCTGGACGATCCGGGCGATGGACCGGACGGTGTCTCCCGGGGCGAGGTTGATCAGCTTCACGCCCTGGGCCACGCGTCCGACTTCCCGGATGTCCTTGACCTTCATGCGGATCCCCTTGCCGTTCGTGGTCATCACGAGAAGGCGGTCTTCGGGTTCGACAACCTCGGCCCCGATGATCTCGCCCGTCTTGTCGGTCACGTTCATGGTCAAGATGCCCGTGCCGCCCCGACCCTGAACCCGATACTCGGTCAGCCGCGTCCGCTTGCCGAATCCGTTCTCGCCCACGACGAGGAGGGTCGCGTCCGGCTTGACCGTGTCGGCCGACACCACCTCGTCCCCTTCGCGGAGGGTGATGGCGCGCACGCCGCCGGCCGCTCGTCCGCGTCCGCGGGCCTCCGTCTCCTTGAACCGGATCGACTGGCCGCGCCGGGTCACGAGGATCACGTCGTCCGAACCGCGGGTCTTGAGAACCCAACCCAGCTCGTCTCCCTCTTCGATGTCGAACGCCCGCAGACCGTTGGCGCGCAGGTTGGCGAAGGCCGACATCTCGGTCCGCTTGATCTCGCCGCGCCGGGTCACCATGGTGAGGAAGCCGTCGCCGCGGATGTCCTTGACGCTGACGGTGGCCGTCACCCGCTCGCCGCTTTCGATCGCGATGTAGTTGATGACGGGCATCCCCTTGGCATACCGCCCGGATTCGGGGATGTCGTACGCCCGGAGGCGGTAGACGCGGCCCCGGTCGGTGAAGAACAGGATGTAGTGGTGGGTGTTGACCTGGAAGAGGTG
The DNA here is from genome assembly GCA_046719655.1 of Fimbriimonadaceae bacterium. Classification (GTDB taxonomy): domain Bacteria; phylum Armatimonadota; class Fimbriimonadia; order Fimbriimonadales; family Fimbriimonadaceae; genus JBDNCL01. The sequence continues at coordinate 2,528 of JBDNCL010000188.1, read as the reverse complement.
GGCCGGCTCGTCGTCCGCCTTGAGGGTGTTGGAGACGCCCTTGCCGCCCCGCTTCTGCTGCCGGTAGGCGTCGATGCTCACGCGCTTGATGTAGTTGTCGCGCGAGATCGAGATGATCGCCTCCTCCTCGGGGATCAGGTCCTCCTCGGTGAACTCGCCCGCCTCGCGGGCCACGATCTTGGTGCGCCGCTCGTCGCCGTGCCTGTCGCGGAGAGAGACCAGCTCGGCCCGCAGGACGTTGGTCAGGCGAACCGGGTCGGTGAGGATGTCCATCAGGTTCTGAACCCGGCGCAGGGCCGCCTTGTAGTCGTCTTCGAGGCGTTGCTGCTCGAGCCGCGTGAGCCGCCTCAGCGGCATGGCGAGGATGGCGTTCGCCTGCAGCGGGCTCATGTCGAACTGCCGGACCATTTCGACGCGGGCGACGTTCGGATCTTCGCTGCTTCGGATGAGCTGGATGATCTCGTCGAGGAATCGGCGGGCGATCTGGAAGCCCTCGTTGAGGTGGACTTCCTCGAGGGCCCGGTAGAGCTCGTATCGGGTTCGGCGCTCGATGACGTTGCGCCGGTGTTTCAGATATTCGTCCAGGAGGACGAGCAGAGGCGCGACCCGGGGAGCTCCGTCGACCAGCGACAGCATGATCGCCCCGAACGTGGTGCGGAGCTGGGTGTGCTTGAGCAGGTAGTTCAGGGCCTTGTTGGGGTTGACGTCGCGGCGCAGCTCGATCTCGATGCGCATGCCGCGCTTGTCGGTGTAGTCCTGAACGTCGAGGATGCCGTCGAACTTCCGTTGCTTGCCGATCTCGGCGATCGCCTTGATCAGGTTCTCCTTGTTGACCTGATACGGGATCTCGGTCACGACGATGACCGACTTCCCGAGCTCGCCCGGTTCGATCATCGTCTTCGCCTGCATGATGATCGAGCCTCGGCCCGACTCGTAGGCGTTGCGGATGCCCTTGGTCCCCATGATGATCCCGTAGGTCGGGAAATCGGGCCCGGGCAGAATCGGCATGATGTCGTCGAGGGTGGAATCGGGGTGATCGAGCCGGTACAGGAGGGCGTCGCAGACCTCGCGCAGGTTGTGGGGCGGAAGGCTGGTCGCCATGCCGACCGCGATGCCCGAGCCGCCGTTGCACAGCAGGTTCGGGAACTTGCCCGGCAACACGGTCGGCTCGTTGAGGACCTGCGAGTAGTTCGGCATCCAGTCGACCGTCTCGCGGTCGAGGTCCTCGAGCATCTCCATGGCGATGGAGGTCAGCCGGCACTCGGTATATCGCATCGCCGCCGGCGAGTCCCCGTCGATCGAGCCGAAGTTCCCCTGCCCGTCGATCAGCGGGTACCGCATCGTCCAGGACTGGGCCATGCGCACGAGGGTCGGGTAAATGACCTCCTGCCCGTGCGGGTGGAAGTTGCCCATCGTCTCGCCGCAGACCTTGGCGCACTTCGCGTAGTCGCTGTCGGGCGCCAGGTTCAGCTGACGCATCGCGTAGAGAATGCGGCGCTGGACGGGCTTGAGTCCGTCGCGGACGTCGGGCAGAGCCCGAGCGATGATGACGGACATCGCGTAGTTGACGTACGAACGGCTCAGCTCTTCGCCGACTTCGACGACTTCGATTTTGGGATCGTTATCGGGCACGGTAGAGGGTTCCCAGTCCAATCAGGTTCGGCCTGCGCCCGAAAACGGGCTCGAGGTGCGGGGCGTCCGACGACCGGACGACGGGCCGCCGCCTCGGCCGAACTCGAAGATTGTACCTGGTCGGAGGCCGCGAAGTCCCCCGCCGACGGGATGCGGACCCGGGCGGGGTCGCCGCCGAGAGGGCGCCGAAGCCGGCCTCAGGCGGCTTCGGCGAGCGACGCGACGATCCGAACCAGTTCGGGATCGAATCGGCCGGGGTCCTCGGAGAACGGCTTCCCGCCAAACTCCACCAGCGCGATGGCGACGTCGAGAATCCGGGAAAGGAGAGGAATCCGGTTTCCGGCGACCCCGCCGGGGCCCGTTCCGTCGTAACGCTCGTCGAGAGACTCCAAACTCGGCAGAAGAGACCGGAACTCCTCCGCCTTGCGCATCTTTCGGATCTTGGGGGACTGCTCGCCGCTCTTGCGGGCGGCCCGGAACGGTCCTTCCACGATCGCCAGCGCGTCCAGCATCTGGCGCTGAGACGCCGACAGGGACAGCGCCCTCTCGAGGTGGTCGAACGTCGGTCGCAGGGCGATCAGACGAGCCCGCAGAGCGGCGCGCGACCGAGACGGCACCCACCGCCACAGCGGGTCGAGATCGACGGCGGCCTCGTCTTCGCGCCGGGACAGGTGGCCCTGAAACAGCACGACCCGGTTGCGCCCGGTTCGCTTCGCCTCGTAGAGGGCGGCGTCGGCCGCCCGCAGGAGCTCGAGCGCGTCGCCGGCCGCGTGCGGGAAGGACGCGACTCCCATGCTCACGGTGACGTGCCGGCTGCGCCCGGTCCGGGTGACGAACGGGACGCTCTCGATCTTCTTCCGGATGCGTTCGGCGATGGTGAGCGACGTCTGGGCCGA
>JBDNCL010000187.1:0-5508 GCA_046719655.1 Fimbriimonadaceae bacterium | reverse complement strand
TATCGCGCTCTGATCGAAGCCACCGCGTTCGGGGCCCGAAAGATCCTCCAGCAGTTGGAAAGGTACGGGGTCACGATCGACGAGGTCGTGGCATGCGGCGGGATCGCCGACAAGAGCCCCTTCGCGATGCAGATCTATGCCGACGTTCTCGACCGTCCGATGAAGACGAGCCGATCGTCCCAGACCTGCGCCCTGGGGGCGGCGATCTTCGGAGCCGTCGTCGGCGGCGCCTACCCGACGGTGGAATCGGCCCAAGCGGCGATGACGGGAACGGGAGAGTCGACCTACACCCCGAATTCGGGATCGGCCGAGGTGTATCGTTCGCTCTATGCCCTGTACGAGTCGCTACACGACGCCTTCGGGACGACGAGCTTCGACGGCAACCTGTTCGACGTCATGAAGGAGCTGATCGCGATTCGGAACCGGGCGAGGTCGGCTTGAGACTGACCGACACGCACTGCCACCTCAACCTTGCCGAGTACTTCCCGGACCCGGATGCCGAGATCGAGCGGGCCAAGACCGCCGGCGTCGACCGGATCGTCAACGTCGGGATCGACTTGGAGTCCAGCCGTCGCGCCGTCGAAATCGCGGAACGGCACGAGGGTGTTTTCGCCGTCGTCGGCTGGCACCCGAACAGCTCCCACCAGATGACGGCCGACGGCCTGGCCGCGGTCCGCGAGCTGGCGGGGCACGAAAAGGTGGTGGCGTGGGGCGAGATCGGGCTTGACTACCATTGGACGTTCGCCACGCCCGAGCAGCAGAGGGAGGCTCTTCGGCGGCAGCTGGAGGTGGCGGCGGCCGTCGGCTTGCCCGTCGTCTTTCACTGTCGGGAGGCGTACGACGACCTTCTCTACCTTCTCGAACGGATCCCGAAGCGCCCTTACCTGTTCCACTGCTTCGCCGGCGACGCGCTGCAGGCCGAGCGGGCGCTGGCTCTGGGCGCTCTGCTCGGGGTCGACGGTCCGGTCACCTACAAGAAGTCGCAGGGGCTCCGGGCCTTGCTGGGGGCGACCCCCAAGGATCGTTGGGTTTTGGAGACCGACGCCCCGTTCCTCAGCCCCGAACCTTTTCGCGGCAAGCCGAACACCCCGGCCCGGATTCCCCTGATCAACGCGGTGGTGGCGTCGGTTTGGGGCATGTCGGTCGAAGACGCGGCCGAAACGACAACCGCCAACGCCTGTCGTTTCTTCGGGCTCCGCTGACCGTCCGTGCCCCGGGGCCGCGTCGGCGTCTCAGGGCAACTTGAGCTGGGTCAACATTTCGTCGCAGCGTCGGACGCCGATCTCGTCCCCGACCTGCGCGAACAACTTTTGGGACTCCTCGGCGAGCCTCGCCGCCTTCGCCGGGTTGCCGGCCGCTCGGTGTACGGTGGCCATCTGCATCAGGGTCGTCGCGATCCAGCGGTCGTGCTTGCGGGTCTTCCACTCGAGCAGGGAGACCTCGAGGTCGGCGAGAGCCTCCTCGTACCGCCCTTCGTCGCGCTTCAGAAGGGCGCGTCGGGACCGCAAATCGGTGTGCATCGGTTCGTCCGGTCGGTCGGCGATCGCTTGCGAGGCGGTTTCGTACCACCGCCGGGCCGCCGCGAGGTCCTTGCGTTCGGCAGCGATCGAGCCGAGGGTCCGCGCGACACCGGCGACGCCCCCCATGTCCCCGACCGCCCGAAGTCCGGCCAGGCTCTCGGTGAGGAGCTGTTCGGCCGCCGCCGTTCGGCCCCGCCGCAGTTCGGCCTGACCCCACACCTCGAGCAGAGACGCTCGGCCGTGGGTCAGCTCCATCGCTTCCCAAAGCGAGTGAGCCCGTTCGTAGAGTTCGATCGCTTCGTCGACCTTTCCGAGAGCGACGAGCGACTCCCCCTCCAAGCGCAACGCCTCGGCCATGGCGTCGGCGAGATGGGTTCTTTTGGCGATTTCGTGGGCTTCGCGGGCGATCGAGATGGCCGAGTCGTACTTGCCCTCGTTGTAGGCCTGTCGACCTTCGGCGATGAGCCGTTCGGCGCGCTGCATGAGGGGAACGCGGGGAGCGGTCGTCTGCAACCTGGCCTCCATCGGCTCGAGCGAGCGCACGAACGGAGCCGTACCGAGGGTCAGGGGGATCACGAGCCAGACGGCGTGCCGGACCCCAAAACGACGCCGGCGTGGGGGCGAGACGAACGTGGCGGCGGCGGGCGGCTCAGGCCGGGAAACGACCCGCTCGGGGAGAGGTTCTGGATTCGGGCGACACGGCTCGCAGAACTCGTCCGACCATTTCAATCCGAGTCGCGTGAAGACCTCGACGAGCACGAGGCGGTCGTTTCCCGAGCGGCTCAAAATCCGATCGGCCGTTTTGGTGCTGACGTCCATCAGCTCGCTCCGGCCCGCCTTTGTGAGTCGCCCCGGGCGACCGGATTGGCGCCAGGCTTCGAGCAACCGGGCATTCAGCGTCCGAAAAGCCTCTTCCGTCAGGCGGACGGCCCTCTGTCTTCGCTCGGTCGGTTCGTTCGGCATCGGATGTCGGTCGGGGAGCGTACGGCAGGATCGCGTTGGCAGAGCCGGGGGACGTCTTATCTTCCCTTATCTTTCCTTCCATTCTGAGCCTGGGCAAAGCAAAATTTCTGCGTTCCGCGCGATATTTTCGGCCGATGAGCCGGCGGGACATGCCACACAAAGGAGAGCCAGCCAGGGGCCCCGCCGCGGACCTTCGCCGGCCCGAGATCGGGCCGGCACTGGCTGAGTTTCGGGGACGGGAGCGAGCCGGAACGGACGGCTACGACTTGTTCCGAATGTGCAGAAGGTCGCCGTCTCGGACGACATAGTCTCGACCCTCGAGAGTCATTTTCCCCGCCTTCTCGGCCGCGTCCAGCGAGCCGTACGCGACGTAGTCCTCCCAGTGCGTGACCTCCGCCCGAATGAACCCTTTGGCGATGTCGTTGTGGATGGTGGCGGCCGCTTTCAGAGCGCTCGAGCCGCGGCGCAGGGGCCAGGCACGGGTCTCGTTTTCGCCGGCCGTGAAGAAGGTGATGAGACCCATCGCCTCGTACACGGCCCGGATCACGCGGTCGGCGGCGGGCTCGGCCAGTCCGAGCGACTCGAGGAACTCGGGCTGATCCGCCGGATCGAGCTGGGCGATCTCCTCTTCGATGCGGGCGCACACCGCGAATGCGGGCGTGCCCTTCGCCGAAAGCGCCGCCATTCGGTCGGCGAGGCGCGCGGGCGGAGCGGAGGCTTCGGACTCGGAAACGTTGAACACGACGACGGTCGGCTTGCTGGAGAGGAACTGGTAGTTGCGGCAGATGCTCTGCTCGTTTTCGTCCATCTCCAACGCTCGGAGCGGTTCGCCCGCCTCGAGCGGACCGCGGACCCGCTCGAAAAAGACCCTCTCGAGGTAGTCGGGCGATCCCGGGTTCCGGGCCGTCTGGGATCGCGTCAGCTTTTCCAGGCGAGTCTCCACGATCTGGAGATCGGCCAGAATGGTCTCCACCTCGACCGCTTCCTGGTCTCGGATCGGGTCGATCTCGACCGGGAAAGGGGCGTGGTCCGATTCGAACGCGCGGACGACGTGCAGAAGAAGATCGACTTTGCGGGCGCTCTCGAGGAGGCGGAGGCTGAAGGCCTTGCCGCTGAATTGGACCGCCTCCAGGTCGTCGTGGAAGATCACGCTCGCGGGTGTCGCCTTTTTGGGCTTGACCTGCTCGACGATCCGGTCGAATCGGGGATCGGGCACGGGCACGGCGATCACATCGCCTCTGGCGTCGGCACCGGCGGCGGCGCGGAAGAGGGTGGATCGACCGGATTGGGAGTATCCGAGGAGTCCGACTTTCATAGGGTTCCGTTGGTTGCGGACGGCGCTTCGCGTGGCCGCGAAATCGGATTCGGCTGTTCTTCTGGAGGCTCGAATCGGATGTCGATCGGCGGTGTCGGACGCTGTCCCGGGTAGATCCAGAACAGGTAGATCGTGGCGGCCAGCAGAGCGAGCCCGATCAACGTGGATCCAACCGAACGGCGTCGCGGCTTTGTCCTTGGGCCGGCGTCGCGCATCGCGACGGGCAGGATACCTCTCCGCCCGGGCAGCCCTAACGCCTTCGGATCGGACGAAAGAGCCTCTGGCGCTCGCAGCCGTGCGGGCATGCCCGATTGCGGGAACGCCGTTCGCCCATCCGCACGCCGGTGAGCGTTTGTTCACTTCCGGTTAACGGACTCCTTATGTAAATTAGGAGAATCGATGAACCGCCGCGACTTTCTGAAGACGACCGGATCGTTCGCCGCCGCCCTGGCCTTCGTCCCCTATCAGAGAAGCTATTCGCTCCTTTCGCTGCCGAAGGACGACCAGGGGAGGGCCTTTGCCGAGGGGGTGGTCTTCAACGATCGGAACGGGAACGGCGTGCGCGACCCGGGCGAGCCTGGAATCGCGGGCGTGTGCGTTTCGAACGGACGCGAGGTGGTCCGCACCGACGCCGACGGGCGGTGGCGCCTCCCGATCGACAACGACACGATCCTCTTCGTCATCAAGCCGTCGGGATGGGCGGTGCCGGTCGACGAGAACCAGCTGCCCCGGTTCTACTACATCCACAAGCCGGAGGGGTCCCCGAAGTTCCGCTATGAGGGAGTCTCGCCCACCGGCCCGCTGCCGCCGTCGGTCGACTTCGCTCTCCGTCCCCAACGGGAGTGCCATCGTTTCCGATTGGTGATGTTCGGCGACCCCCAGCCTCGGAATCAGACCGAGATCGACTACATCGCCCACGACGTCGTCGAGCAGGTCGTCCGCGACGCCGCCGCCGTCGATGCCAAGTTTGGAATCAGCCTGGGCGACATCATGTTCGACGTGCTGACTCTGTTCGGGAGCCTGAATCGGACGATCGGGACGGTCGGCATTCCCTGGTACAACGTCGTCGGCAACCACGACCTCAACTTCGACGCCCAGACGAATCGGCTTTCGACGGAGACGTTTCAGCGCACCTACGGGCCGACCGACCTCGCGTTCAACTACGGGCGCGTCCATTTCCTGATCCTCAACGACATCTTCTGGAACGGTTCGATGTCGGCCGGCTACCATGCCGAACTGACCGACAAGACGCTCGCCTTCGTCGAGAACGACCTCGCCGAGGTGCCGCGCGACCGTCTGGTCGTGATCTGCATGCACATCCCGATCACCCAGATTCGGAACCGGGAGCGCCTGTTCCGTCTGTTCGAAGACCGACCCTACACCGTGTCCTTCTCGGCCCACACCCACGTCCAGCGCCACCACTTCCTGACCGAAGAGGACGGCTGGAAGGGGCTCAAGCCGCACCACCATGTGAACCACGTGACGGTCTGCGGTTCCTGGTGGCAGGGCGCGCCCGACGAGCGCGGGATTCCGCATGCGACCATGTCGGACGGGGTGCCGAACGGGTACTCGATCGTCGAGTTCGATGCCGCGACCTACCGGATCCAATATCGACCCGCCAGCCGGCCGGCCGACGAACAGATGAGGATCTGGACCCCCGAAGCGGTTCCGATGATCGGCCTGGCGTCCACCGACGTGATCGCCAACGTC
>JBDNCL010000186.1:0-5515 GCA_046719655.1 Fimbriimonadaceae bacterium | reverse complement strand
GTATCCGTCGACCCCGTGGCTGAAGAGGTATCGGTCGGGACGGTGGAGTTTCAGGACGCCCAGAAACGAGACGATCCCCGCCTTGTGCTGAAGTTCGATCTGTCTTCGAAAGACGCGGATCGCCTCTGATCGCGGCACGAAGGACTGATACTGGATGAAGCCGTCGGGCAGATACGCCTGTCTCCAATGAGGCACATAGTCGAGCAGGAACGAAAAGGCGACGAGGCTTTGCGGGTGAGGCTTTCCGTTGCCCAGAATCCTCGCCGAATGGTACTTCACCGCATTGACGAGCTTCATTCCCGCCCGGTTGTTCAGAAGCTTGAGGAAACGCCACACGACGCTCTTCGGAAAGAAGCCGAGGATCGTATCCGGCAGATCCTGGTGTCTCTGATCCAGGGTACTGGCCATACCCGCCCCGTTCTCGGCATACCAGCCGGCGTGGAAGACCCCCCGACCGCTGGCTTTGCCCGCGGCGAAGCAGTCGACCCAGCTCACCATGTAGTCGGCATCGCGCTCGAGGCTCTCGAACACCTCGATCTGGTGCTCCCAGTTCCGACAGGAAAGAGGCAGGACCCGAAGATCGCCCGAGGCGATCTTCTTCATCTTCAGCGTCACTTCGGTGATGATGCCGATCAAACCGGCGCTCGAGACGACGGCGGCAAACAGGGGGTCGCGCGAGTCGATCCGTCGGTGCTCGCCGTTCGGAAAGAGAACGCCGATCCGCTCGACACTGTCGCCGATCGGACCGACGCGGTAGGCGTTCTTCCCGTGGATGTTCATCGCCAGCGCCCCCGCCAGAGTCGGGTACATCGTGCCGCTGACGACCGGAGGCCAGTATCCGTCTTCCAGGACCGCGCGCCAGAGCTGCTCGATCGTGACGCCCGCCTCGGCGGTCAGGAGGCCGGTCGCCTTGTCCCAGTCCAGGATCCTCGCCATCCGCGAGATGTCGATCGCCAGGGCCTCGGGCGCGATCGACGCGTCCCCGTAGCTTCTTCCGGCACCCCGAAGCACGATCGGGCGCCCCGTGCTGCGGGCCAGTTCGACGACCTGACGCACCTCCTCGACCGTGGTCGGCCGAAAGACGTAGCCGTCGGCTTCGGCGAACATTCCGAAACCCTGCAGCCGTCGGATCGCTTCGGGCGAGAGGGTGATCATATCTTCAACTTACGGAACAGGAAGCTGGGGATGCGCCGAATGATGGCGAACGCGATTCGATGGGTGGTTTTGAGATAGTGCTCGCCCGTCTTGTTGCGGAGTCCGACGATCTTGGCCGCCGCCTTTTCGGCCGGCATCATCCCCGAAAGATGCAGGTGGGCCGTCATTTCGGTCGCGGTCGGACCGGGCTTGATCGTCACGACGCGAACCCCGTAGCGCGAGAGCCGATTCCGCAAAGCTTCCATATAGGTCGCCAACGCCGCTTTGGTGGTGTTGTAGACGGGCTGTCCGGCTCGACCTCGGTCGCCGGCCACGCTTCCGATCGCGACGATCGATCCCGAACGCGTTCCCTCAAAGCGGATGGCGGCTTGGTTCAGCCACGCGATCGCACCCAAGAGGTTGACCTCGACCATCAAACGGTCTTTCTCGAAGTTGTATTCGTGCCATCCCACTTCCGGCATAACGCCGGCCGCGTAGACGATCAAGTCGAGACCTCCGAGCTCGCCGGTGGTCTTGAGAAACAGTTCGGGAACGGCGCCGGTGTCGCGCACGTCGTGCACGACCGGGATCACCCGGCCCGGGTGCTCGGCCGCCAGCCGCTCCAGGCGGTCGGCACGCCGGGCCACGGCCGCGACGCGCCAGCCCTTCTCGGCCAGTTGGCGCGTCACTTCGGCGCCGATTCCAGACGAGGCTCCGACGACGATGGCGTACCCGGCGGGTTGGTTCGCTTCCATGACTCCTCCGCTATTCGATGAGCGGGATTTTGACCCCGCTGACCGCGAGAACGGCAAAGACCAGAAAGAGGGCGACGCTGGTCAGAATGTGGCGGTCGTGAACGAGAATGTCGGCAGGTTCGCCGCCCTCGTCTTTCGAGAAGACGAGCAGCACGTAGCGGCTGATGCCGTAGGCGACAAAGAACGTCGTGACGACGAGGCCCGGGTACTTCTGGGCCGTCGAGCTTTCGACGCTGTAGAGACCGTACGCCATCGCCGAGAGTCCGGCCATGATCACGACGAGGGCGTCGAGGGCGGGCCTCGAGTATCCGCTCAGACTCTGGCGGCTTTCCGTACGGCGCTCCCCCATCGCGATGAACTCGTTGCGGCGTTTGGCGAACCCCAACATCAGGGCCAGGGCGCCCGTACAGATCAGCAGCCACGCCGACACGGAGACGGAGAGAGCCGCCGCCCCCATCGCCGCCCTCAGCACAAATCCGAGCGCGATGGTGAAGACGTCGGCGATCGGAACGTTCTTGAGGCAGCAGTTGTACGCCAGCTGCATCAGCAGGTAGAGGCCGACGATCGCCGAACAGGTCGGCGGAAGGAAGAAGACGAGCAGGCCGACCGCCACCAGAACGAGGACGACCGCCATCGCCACCGCGGTGGACGGAAGCACCTGACGCGCGGCCAGCGGACGCAGACGCTTCTTCGGGTGGGCCCGGTCGCTCTCGGTGTCGCGCAGGTCGTTGACGATGTAGGTGGCGCTGCTGACCGCGCACATGACGACGAACGCGAACGCGGTCAACTGCCACGACCGCGGGTCCCGGAAGCTGTCGGTAAAGATGAACGCGGCCGGCACCAGAAGGTTCTTGGTCCACTGCTTGGGCCGCAGAAGGCGGAAGTGAGCTCCGACGGACCGACCCGATCCCTCCGGTTCGGGGCGCTGGTTCGGTTCAGAGCGGGGATCAGACATTGCTTTCAGAGCGCCAGCCCGCCTCGAGCCGACCGATGGCCTCTACCCATAGAAAGAGACGGGCCGCGGGCGGGACTCGCACCTCACACGTACCCGTGCGGATGCTCCCGGCGCCAAGCCCAGGCCGTCTCGATCATCGCGGCCAGATCGGTGAACGAGGGCTGCCATCCGAGTTCGGATTTGGCCTTGGCGTTGGAGGCGACGAGAGCGGCCGGATCGCCGGGCCGGCGTTCGGCCCATTCGAACGGAACCGGGTGTCCGGTCACCTTTCGCACCGCCTCGACGACTTCGAGATTGGAGTAGCCGGTCCCGCTCCCGAGGTTGAACGCGGCCCCGCCCAGAGACTCCGCCTTCCGGAGCGCGCCGATGTGGGCGTCGGCGATGTCGGCGACGTGGACGTAGTCGCGCACGCAGGTCCCGTCGGGAGTCGGGTAGTCGGACCCGAACAGACGGAACTTCTCCCGTTGGCCGAGCGCGACTTCGAACAGAAGCGGGATGATGTGGGTCTCCTTTCGCCGGGACTCGCCGTACCGACGGGTCGCCCCGCACGCGTTGAAGTACCGCAACGACACGTGCCGAATGCCGTGGGCGTTGCGGTACCAGACGAGAGCCTTCTCGAACTGCAGCTTGGTCTCGCCGTAGGGGTTGACGGGTATCTGAGCGGAGTCCTCCGAAATCGGCACCGTGTCCGGCTCGCCGTATACCGCGGCCGTCGACGAGAACACGATGGTCGGGCAACCGAACGAGACCATCGCATCGAGAAGGTTGATGCCGCCGCAGAAGTTGATCCGGTAGTGGAGTCCGGGGTCGCGGACCGACTCGTCGACCACGACCATGGCGGCCAGGTGGACCACGGCGTCGGGTCGGTGGGCGGCAAAGGCCGCCATCAGGGCCCCGCGGTCGCAGATGTCCCCGTAAACGAAGAAGGCTTCGGGATGGACCGCCTTGCGGTTTCCTTCCTGAAGGTTGTCGAAGGCGACCACCGAGTGACCCTGTTCGATCAGCCTCTCGGCGACGACGCTTCCGATATAGCCGGCCGCTCCCGTTACGAAGACTTTCATGGTTGTCCCGTCATATCCGAACGAAGCGCTCCACCGCGTCGAGTGCATCGGCGGCCACCCGGAACCGCTCCCGGGGAATCGGGCAACCTGCCAACTCGGCCCGCCCCATCCCGGTCTGCACGAGGATGGCGGCGCAGCCGACCGCCAGACCCGCTTCGACGTCCCGGCAGGCATCCCCTATTATGAAGGCTCGCGACAGGTCGATTCCGAGCTCGCGCGCCGCCTCGACCAGCATCCCGGGCTTGGGCTTTCGGCAAGAACACCCGGCGTCGGGTCGGTGTGGGCACATGTACGAGGCGTCCAGCCGGGCCCCGGCCTCGGCGAATCGGGCGACGACGATCCGGTGCAGGCGCTCGGCGTCGGCCAGGGACAGAATGCCGCGGCCTACGGCGGACTGGTTGGTGACGACCACGGCCGGCAGTCCGGCTTCGTTCAGCCGCCGGACGGCATCGACCGCGCGCGGAAGCACGTCGATGTCGTCGGCAGAGCGCACGAACTCCGGCCGATTTTCGATGAGGACGCCGTCGCGGTCGAGGAAGACGGCCGGTCTCGGGCCACCGGAAGGCCGAGACGCCAGCCAGTCGGACGGGCTACCGATGCGCAACGGGCCCCACGCGGTCGCGGGCGATCTGGGGTCGCGCCGGATAACGGAGCTTCAGAACGATCACATCGTGGGCCACGAACGCCAGGAAGGCGGCGGCGAACATGATGACGAGGGGAGAAAAGCCGGGGTTCTCGCCGATGCTGTTCGTCAAGATGGCGGCCGTGAACCCCAGCCCGGTGGCGCGGGCGGGCAGCGACAGCCGCCTCGACAGGGCGGTCATCCCGAGCAGCACGATCTGACCGCCGATGAACATCAGACCCACGAAGCCGTACCGTTGAAACGCGTCGGCGGGGGCGTTCATCGTGATGGTTTCGAAGTAGAAGGGCGAGTAGGTCACCTTGCCCGTGTCCGCTCCCGCCACGCCCATGGGGGCCAGACCCGTCAGCGGGTAGCGGGACGCTCTCTCGATGGCCACGTTGATGCGGTCGATTCGGCTCCAGACGGTCAGCGTCTGCTCCTGGGTCCGGGCGACGATTTCGGGTCGGGTCAGGATCACCTTCAGACGCTCGATGTCGAACACCTGGATCGTCACGATTGTGCTCACGGCGGCCAGAGCCACCGCCCCCACCACCGCCATCGACTTCGTGTACTGCTTGGTGATCAGGAAGTGGACGGCCCAGCTGAGGAGCACGGCAAAGGCGGTCAGAAGGCCGGTTCGGGACGTCGTGGCCAGGGTGCACGCGAGGAAGAGCGGGATCGACCCGTAGGCGACGTACCGCCACTTCGGGAAGGAGGCGACCAGGGGGACGCACGCCAGCAACATGGCCGAAACGCCGGCCATCAGGTTCGGGTGGGCGAGGAGCCCGCGCCCCATGTTCGGAGAAAGGACGACGTTCGTGAAGCGCTGGGGGTCCAGATCCCAGCGGTTGACGGTGGCGAGGAACGTGCGCACGCCGGGGGCGTCCACGAACTGCAGGATCGAGGCGACGGCGGCGACGATCCCGGCCACGAACACCCATTTGAAGACGATGCGCCAGTCGAAGCCGACCCGCAACGAAGATTCGCG
>JBDNCL010000185.1:0-5526 GCA_046719655.1 Fimbriimonadaceae bacterium | reverse complement strand
TACTACCTCGAAGTGCCCAAAGCCCAGATCGGGAAGGTGCCCGAAGACTACGTCCGGAAGCAGACGACGGCCAACGCGGAGCGGTACATCACGGCCGAACTGAAGAACCACGAGTCGCTCGTTCTGGGAGCGGACGAAAAGGCGACCGTGCTCGAGGCCGAGCTGTTCGGAAAGCTCAGAGCCCGGGTCGCCGCCGCGTCCCGCGAGCTCCTGAACACCGCCCGCGCGCTCGCCGCCGTCGACGTGTTGGCCGCTCTGGCCGAGGTCGCCGCCAACCGGGCCTACGTCCGACCGGAGTTCGTCGAATCCGACATCCTCGAGATCGAGTCGGGCCGCCATCCCGTGGTCGAGGCGGCCGGAAGCGGGTTCGTGCCGAACGATCTCTGCCTGGGCCCGGGAGAGACGGACGTCGACGGCACGGCGGCGGACGACGGCGCGGGACCGCGGATCATCATCCTCACCGGCCCCAACATGAGCGGCAAGTCGACGTATCTGCGGCAGACCGCCCTGATCGTCCTGATGGCCCAGATCGGCAGCTTCGTGCCCGCCAAGCGTTGCCGGCTCGGGCTGACCGACCGGATTTTCGCCCGCATCGGCGCCAAAGACGAACTCGCTCTCGGCCAGAGCACCTTCATGGTCGAGATGATCGAAAGCGCGAACATCCTCAACCACGCCGGGCCGCGAAGCCTCGTGATTCTGGACGAAGTCGGTCGCGGCACCAGCACCTACGACGGCATGGCGATCGCGTGGGCGATGATCGAGCACCTGGCCGACATCGGCGCCAAAACCCTGTTCGCCACCCATTACCACCAGCTGAACGGACTCGCCGACCAGATCCGAACCGTCGCCAACTATCGGGTCAGCGTCGAAGAGATCGGCGAGCAGGTGGTGTGGACGCACCGCGTCCTGCCGGGCGGCACCGACCGCAGCTACGGCATCCACGTCGCCCGCATGGCCGGAGTGCCGCCGGTCGTGCTCCGCCGCGCCCAAGAACTCCTCGCCGAACTGGAAAGCACCAACCGGCCGCCGACCGCGACGCCTCCCCAAACCCAGCGGCTCCAGCTGACCCTGTTCGAATTCGAACGGCCCGAGGTCCTCGAGGAGCTCGCCAAGCTCGATCCCGCCCGCATGACCCCGATGCAGGCGCTGGCCCTCTTGGACGAGTGGAAGCGCAAGTACGGCGACGGCGGTCGGGGCTGAGCCGGTCGGGTCGGCCCGCCGCGATCACTTCTCGACGGGCAGACGCTCGGCGATCCACTGGCTCCAACCGCCGCGCATGCTGACGACGTGTTCGAATCCCATTTCCTGGAGCGTCTTGGCGGCCAGGGCGCTCCGGTACCCGCCGCCGCAGTAGCAGAGGATCTTCTGGGACCGGTCTTCGAGGATCGGATCCCGCTTGGGGTGGACGAGATCGGCCTTGACCTCCAGCCAGCCGCGGGGGATGTTGGTCGCGCCCGGCAACCGACCGTACAGGTACTCGTCCGGCTCTCTGACGTCCAGGACGAGGTGGTCGCCCTGTTCCAAGATGCGCTGGGCCTCTTGAACCGTGACCTCCTTCACCGTCTGGAGAGCCTCCTGAAAGAAGTCGTCGAGCGTGCGGGGCATAGAAGTCAGTATGAACGCTCCGCGGTCCGTTGGGGGCGGGCGGGTCGTCAGATGAGCGACCGCTCTTTGGCCAAAAAGTAGAACGAAACCAGGGCCGAAGCCAAGTCCTGAGGCTCGGAATCGAGGGTGTGCAGACCGGCGGCCTGAAGGATGGAGAGAGCCCGCCGCCGCTCCGAGACGAAGTAGAGCGAGGCCGCCTTCAGGTACAGATCCTCGACCGACTCGATCGTGCCCTCGGCGCACTCCTCGAGCCGGGGATCGGAGACCCGGACGACGAGAACGAGGTGCCGCCGCCCCAACGAACCGAGAGCGGTCAGGAGTTCGCGCGCCTCGGGCTCGTCTTCCGCATCGGTGAAGATGACGACCAGCGACCGCCGCTTGTAGCGGGTCGTGAGGTAGGAGAAGGCCCCGATCGTGTCCGTGGTCACCGGCTCGGCGAACTGGTCGTGGATCGCCTCGATGATCACCCCGCTCTGGTTGCGGCCCTTTCGGGGCGGGATGTAGCGCCGCACCTGGTCGGCGTACACGAGCAGACCGACCATGTCGCCCGCCACCTGGGCGGCGTGGGCCAGCATCAGGCAGCTGTCGAGGCAGTGGTCGATCTTGCGCACCCCGTCCACCTCGGACAGCATGCGCCTTCCCACGTCGACGCAGATCAGAACGGCCTGATTGCGCTCCTGCTCGTACTGGCGGACGACGAGCTTGTTCCGTCGGGCCGACGCCTTCCAGTCGACTTTCCGGTAGTCGTCCCCCAGATTGTAGTCGCGGAGAGACTCGAATTCGGTCCCCAGACCCCGGGTCCGCGTCTGGCGGATTCCGATCTGGTTGAGCCGTCCCTTCTGCTTGAGGAGGTCGAACTCCCGCAGAGCCAGCACGTTCGGATACACCCTCACGGGCTGTCCGCTGGCCAGTCGGGCCTGCTTGAGCACCAGGCCGAGCGGGCATGCGATGCGGAGGAACGTCGACCGGAAGAAGTCGCTGCCGCGATCGGAGGGGGTCACGGTGTACGAGAAGGTCTGGGAGCGCCCGGGATCCAGACGGAAGTCGAACTCCCGCTCGGAGACCTCGAATCCGGGCGGCGGCTCCTCGCGCAGTCGGCCCGAGATCGGTTCGACGCCGTCGTTCTTGAGTTGGAGCTCGATGCGGTTGGGCACCCGAACCGACAGCACGGGATCGAACTTGCGCTGCCACCGCAGGTCGGCCACCGAGGGGGCCATCCTCGCCGAGAGACCCGCGGCCGCCAGGAGAATGGCGTTGTACACCCAGATGCCCCAGGCCGCGCCGGCGTGCGCGAACACCCCGGCCAGCGGAATGCCGAGCGCCACCAACCCCCAGAAGCGCCGAGTAGGAACCATCGATTCAGCCCGGTGACGATCTTACACCGGTCTGGGGTCGCGGGTGGCTCCACCGGCAACGCGGTCGTCGGGTCGCCTTCGCCGGTTCTGAGTTGGCCTTCAGATTCGGCGCTCCCGGGCAGGAACCCTTGCTCCCATCACCGAAGCAGTCGGGTGGGATGTCTGAACCCGGGGCTGGCGTCGCCTCGGCTCAAGCGGAGCCGACGAACCGACCGATCCGCATGCGGGCGATTTTGGTCGGCTTTCTGTTGCTTTTCCCGGTCAGCTACGCCACCACCAACGCCGCCGTCTCCCACATCTTCTCCCTCCTGACGGCGCCGATGAGCGCGCTGATCCTGCTTCTGCTGATCAACGTTCCCCTCCGGCGTTTTGCCCGCAGGCTGTCGTTCTCCCAGACCGATCTCATCATCATCTTCGCGATCACGAGCATCGCGTCGTCGGCGAGCAGCGAGAACGCCTGGGTGACGTTTCC
The DNA here is from genome assembly GCA_046719655.1 of Fimbriimonadaceae bacterium. GTDB lineage: Bacteria > Armatimonadota > Fimbriimonadia > Fimbriimonadales > Fimbriimonadaceae > JBDNCL01. The sequence continues at coordinate 2,094 of JBDNCL010000185.1, read as the reverse complement.
CGCCATCCACCTGTTCCCGCAGATTGCGGAGACCAACAACCTCGCGCGCGAGTATTTCCTGGTGCACATGCCGGACTGGCTGAGCATCAAGGAGCTCGACGACGTCCGGGACATGATGGGCGGGGGACGCGACTTCGCCCACACCGTCTCCAAGCTCCCCCTGTTCTTCCCGAAGTACCTGGCTTGGGGCGGTCTCTTTGTGGCCGTCTTCGGCGCGTGCGTGTTCATCAACAGCCTGATGCGGGACGCCTGGTGCCGACAGGAGCGGCTCAGCTTCCCGACGATCCAGCTTCCGGTCGCCATGTGCGAGGGCGGAGGCTCGGGCGGCATGTGGCGCAGCCGGCACACCTGGATCGCCTTCGGCGCGATGTTCTCGATCCAGATCCTGAACGGTCTGAACTACCTGTATCCCAACCTTCCCAGCATCCCGGTCAAGGAATACGTCGACCTGAGCATGCTGTTCAAGGAGCCCCCGTTCAGCAACATCGGTCAGACGCCGATCGCGCTCTATCCGTTCATGAGCGCTCTCGGTCTGTTCATGCCGAACGACCTGCTCTTCAGCCTCATCTTCTTCTTCATCGCGCGCAAGGTCGCCCACGTCGTCATCGCCTCGTACGGGATCCCGCAGTCGACCTTCTCCGGCACCTTCGTGATCCCGGGTCCGCCGTACTTCGACGAACAGACCTGGGGCGGTGTCCTCGCCATGTTCCTGACCGCGCTCTGGATTTCGCGCGGGTACCTCAAGGGCGTCTGGCACGACATCCGAACCAACGCGGTCGCCCGGGACGGGGGCCTGAGACACCGGTACGCCCTCGTCGGCCTGATCTTCTGCTTCGGGCTCTTTCTCTTCTACGGGATCGCGGGCACGCTCCCGATCCCGTACCTGCTGATCTATTTCAGCCTCTTTCTGATCTTCAGCGTCGTTCTGACGCGGATCCGCGCCCAGCTCGGCCCACCCACGCACGAGTTCGCCTTCTTCGGGCCGAACAGCATCATGCACCGGTTCATGGGGAACCAGTGGCTCACCGACAAGCAGATGGTGTGGGTCAACCAGGTCTTCCTGACGATGAACCGCATCTATCGCGCCCACCCGATGCCCTACCAGCTCGAGGCGATGAAGATGGGGTTCCTCGAGCGGGTGAACCAGCGCAAGATCCTGTACCTCATCTTCGGGGCCTTGATCGTCGGATTCCTCGCCGGCCAGTTCTTCCTGCACGTGGCGTCGTACCGCCGGGGCGGAGCAGGCTGGAGCGACGGACTCTGGTACCTCGGCACGATGATGGGCAACCGCCGGGGCCCGGACATCATCGGCATCGCGATGACCCTCGTCGGGTTCGGCACCGTCGTCGTTCTCGATGCGATCCGATTCCGGTTCCCCGCGTTCCCGCTCCACCCGGCGGGGTACGTGCTCTCGATGAACTTCGGGGTCGACTACTACTGGTTCGGGCTGCTGATCGCGCTCCTCGTTAAGTCCTTTGTCCAACGCTACTACGGGCTGAAAGGGTATGAAAGGCTCCGCAACGTCGCGCTGGGGATTTTGGTCGGCGAGTACGCCGCCGAGACCATCTGGATGACGATGGCGCTGGTGACGCAGCAGAGCATGTACACGATCAGCTTCAACGATAGGGGTCTGGGTCTCCAGTGACCGAGCGCGACCCGCGCTTCGATCTCCCCGAGCCGACTCCGTCCGACGAACCGACCCCATCCGGGCGTTCGGAGAGCGGCGGCGAGGGACGGCCGGCCGAAGGTCGGCCCATCGCCGGGTGGGTGGTTCTGTTCGGCCTTCTCTTCGCTCTGATCGGCCTTCAGCTCCACGCCTACCTCGGCCGAAAGCCGGATTCCGCTTTCGAACTGGCGGGGATCAGCCAGCAGTTCCAGATCGCGGTGGCCCAGCGTCAGGCTCTGACCATGACGGGGACGAGCGCCGCCGCCGACGGCGCCATCCGCGACACGTTCGACGCCCTTCTGGACCGGGTGAAACCCAAAGCCGCCACCGAACCGGACGCGGCCGTGATCTACGCCGCCATGAAGTACGAGCAGGGCGGCAAGCCGACGCCGGAGGACATCGCGGCGATCGAGCGGGGTTCGGGCGAG